>CAIPKZ010000408.1 GCA_903865775.1 uncultured Prolixibacteraceae bacterium
CCCAAACTGTTTGTTGACTTATACAATGCTTCATTAGAAAGGGATTTTGATCAGATTGCAATTCTACGCGATAAAATGATCCTGATCAATGATTTGATTTACAATGTAGGTAAAAGCTCTTCGAAGTACATAAAAGGAATAAAATGTGGGCTGGCGGCTATGGGCATTTGCAATGAATATGTGGCCTGGCCAATTCGCCAATATGGTAAAGAAGATCGCCTGATCATTGAAAAAAACATCCGGACACTCATTGAGATAATCAATTAATCAGGCACGTTCATTAGCTTAAAATGACCTTAGTGAAACTTCCTTTTTTCATCCTAAAGTCGTATTATTTTTGAACTTTGAAAATGCAATTTTCGGTGCCGGTTTTATTTAAGAACAAGACTGCATGTCAATTTACTTCAGTATAATTGTGTTTCAGACACAATATAAAAAAAAACTCGCACCACAACTCTTGCCTTATGAAAAAACTCATTTATCTGATTCTGATTGGCTGTTTTTCATCCGAGATAATTGCGGAAAATCCTCTTAAAGGAACAAACTCAATAGCCACTTTAGAATTTATCTACCAGGCAAACGAGGTGGATTTTCCCAGTTGCCACGCTTCAACCATCGTAGAAACAAACGAAGGAATACTGGCTGCCTGGTTTGGCGGATTCGATGAAGGGAATTCGGATGTGTGCATCTATACTGCTTCAAATTTATCCGGAAAATGGAATAAACCGATAAACGTAGCCGAAGGGTTACAGGATGGAAAACGGTTCCCTTGCTGGAATCCTGTTCTTTTCCGGAAAGATAACGGCGAAATTGTACTTTATTACAAAGTCGGTCCAAATCCCCGTGAATGGTGGGGACTTTTCAAAACATCAATGGACAATGGAAAAACATGGTCGGATGAAACCAAAATACCGGAAAATCTTTTGGGTCCGATCAAGAATAAGCCGGTACGATTGCCTGATGGTAAAATACTTTATCCAACCAGTTTTGAATCCTCCCGAAAATGGAACATCTATATGGAAACTTCCGGTCAGGATTTGAAGAACTGGCAAAAAATCAGCATTGACAATAAAGACTTCAAATCTATCCAGCCAACTGTACTGTTTCATCCAGATGGAATCCTGCAGTTGCTTTGCCGCAGCATGAATAAAAAAATCAATGAATCCTGGTCCAAAGACAACGGGGAGACATGGTCGGCTTTGGCACCTACTCAACTTCCAAACAATGATTCAGGAATAGACGCTGTTACCCTTTCAGATGGAATGCAGTTGCTTGTTTTTAACCCTATCACGAAAGGAAGACAAAAATTGGGCGTTGCCGTTTCAAAAGATGGAATTAACTGGGAAGCCGCCGCATTGCTTGAGAATGAAGCCGACCGGAATGCAGAATTTTCATACCCGGCTGTCATTCAAACTAAAGATGGATTGGTCCATGTCACCTATACCTGGAACCGGAAGCTGATCAAACACGTGGTAATTGAACCGAAAAATTTGAAAACCAAACCGTTCTTAAATGGCATCTGGCCTGAAGAGTAATCAATTTTGATTCGAAATAATGAATAAAATTCTTCTTCTTACAACTCTTTTTCTAAGTCTGTGTACGTCCATTTGCTTTGGAGAGAAGAGAAGCGCGACCGGTAAAATCAGTTGCGATCAGGACGGAATGATTGTAATTAATGGGAAACGTACTTTCATTATTGGTTCATACTATCTACCAAAGACTCCTGCTCCTTTTAAAGAACTTTCGGTCAACGGATACAATTATATTCATGTAAATGCCGATCAGCAACAACTTGACTCGGTTCAAAGTAATGGACTGAGAACATGGTTGTCAACCGGTTCTATAAAGAATAATGATCCGAAAGATATTGCCAGAATCACTAATCTGGTCACCAAATTCAGGAATCATACATCCCTGCTTTTTTGGGAAATGGAAGATGAACCGGCTTTTACATGGAATTCAGCCGAACCACGGATCAAACCTGAACCGCTGATTGAAACGTACCGGCTAATCAAACAGAACGATCCGGAACATCTGGTCATCACCAATCACGGTCCGGTAAATTTAATTTCAACGCTGCAAAAATACAATCCGACAACCGATGTGCTGGCTTGCGACGTTTACCCGGTTATTCCGGCGGGTATAAAACCCGACTATGCATTGCATCCGGATGGACTTCAGGGCGATTTTCTGAACACTTCCATCAGTCAGGTTGGCGAATATGTCGACAAGATGAAAAAGGTTGCTGAAGGTAAAAAACCGGTTTTTATGGTGCTTCAGGGTTTTGCCTGGGAAATGCTTAAACCCGAAGCTGAAAGGAATAAGCAAATGATCAAATATCCGACCTGGGAAGAAAGCCGGTTCATGGCTTTTGATGCGATCGTTCATGGTGCAACCGGAATCATCTATTGGGGTACCGATTTCACACCTCAACCCTCCGCATTTATTTCCGATTTGAATCGGGTGACCCAAGAACTTGCCGGACTTCAGGAAGTTATTTCTGCTAAAAACGAAAAATTAAGTTTGGAAACAGAATATCATGAATTGGGCTATTCTGTTGATGCCGGAGTAGAATTCATTACTAAAAGAGCTAATGGAAAATTGTTCCTGATCACCGTGAATTCGGATAAAAATCCGGTGAAAATTACCTTTTCAAACCTGAAAAATTACAAAAGCGTGAGGGTCCTTTCCGAAAACCGAATCGTTGAATTGACAGTTGGAAACCTAACCGATAATTATAACCCATTTGAGGTTCACATCTATGAACTTCAGAAATAACAATTTAAAAGTCAGACAATGAGAATGATCCGGATATTTACAGCCTTGTTTTTGCTGGCAGCTCTGAACGGCGTCGCACAAACCCGCAACTCAAAACATGCAATCGTCAGCGAAGAAATCATCTTTCCCGGTCAAAATGAGCATACCCATGGAAGCAGCATCGTATCGCTGCCCAATGGCGATCTTCTGGCAGCCTGGTTTCAGGGAAGCGGCGAACGCAATGCCGATGATGTCCGGATCATGGGTGCCCGAATGAAAAAAGGGCAGAAAATCTGGACAGTTCCTTTTCTGATGGCTGACACCAAAGGAATTCCCGATTGTAACCCGGTCCTTTTTCTGAATCGAAATGGCAAGTTGTTTCTTTTCTGGATTGCTGTTCAGGCAAACAAATGGGAATATGCTATTTTAAGGTTTCGCACCTCAGTAAATTACAACGGGAATGAAGCTCCCGACTGGAACTGGCAGGATAACATTTTGCTAAAACCTGACGACAGTTTTGCCAAAGAGGTTGAAAAGCGCTTTAAGGAAATGCCCGAAAGTCAGGCCGGATGGGCAGGATATGCTCCTCAATACGACGACATGATTAAAGATGCAAGTAAAGATTTGATGAAAAGAAGCATTGGCTGGATGACCCGTATCCATCCGATTACGCTGGAAAGCGGAAGAATTCTGCTTCCACTTTATTCCGATGGTCTAAACTTTTCGATGGTTGCCATTTCTGACGACGACGGAACAAGCTGGAGACCAAGTCTTCCGATTGTTGGCCGCGGACCAATTCAACCGGCTTTGGCAGTAAAAAAGAATGGAAACATTGTGGCCTATATGCGCGACAGCGGAGATGCTCCAACCCGCGTGCACACCAGCATTTCGACCGATAATGGCGAATCGTGGAGCACTTCCCAAAAAACGGATATTCCGAACGAAGCCAGCGTAGAAGTTTGTGTTTTAAAAGACGGTAAATGGGTATTTGTCGGAAACGACATCAACGACGGTCGTTACCAGTTGTCCATTTTCATTTCCGAAGACGAAGGTGCAAGCTGGAAATGGAAAGACAAGATCGAATTTGAACCCGATCATAGAGGAAGTTTCTCTTATCCATGCCTGATCCAGACCAGCGATGGCCTGCTGAATATTACCTATTCCTATTCGAAGGGAGAAAAAAATGAAACAATCAAACATGTGGTGATCGATCCCAAAAAGATCGTTCAATAAACGTAAAGCCCCCTAAATCCCCCAAACGGGGGACTTGGCATCCGGTAAAATCAGAAGCATGATCTTATATTTAATATTCTCTAAATTCCCGTTGACAAACTCCCTTCCCTTTTTTGGGGAAGGGTTGGGGATGGGGTTTATAAACAATCGCTTAAAATAAATATCAATTAACTCAATCAAGTAAACCAAATGATGGCACACAAGATTAAACAGACAAAAGGTTCTATTTTCAAAGAAGTAAAGCATTTGTATATCATACGATTCATTGTTTTGATGATCGGTTTGATCGCATTCCAGAATTTGGTTTCAGCTCAAAAACTGAATTTAGAGTTGAAATTTACGGGTAATATGAAATGCTTTCTCGAAAGTTCAGCAACGGTTGCTGATATTGACAACAATGGATCGGATGAAGCTATTATCGCTTCACAGGAAGAAATAATCGCAGTGGGGAAAACCGGCAACAACATCTGGCGCTGGAAAACCAGGGGTCGGTTCATGACTTATCCGGCAATTCTGAAACGTACAGGGAATGTAGCATTAATTTATGCAGCCGACAATAGCGGTCAGTTGACTTGCATCAGCGGTGCCGGAAAAATAGTCTGGCAGGCTGATTTAAATGCCGGATCAGAATGGTCTGCCAGTGTGGTTGCCGACCTCGACGGAAATGGCTCCTATGAAGTCATTCAGACCGATACCAAAGGTACTGTTTGGGTATTCGAAGCCCTGACTGGCAATGTATTGAAAAAAACATCGGTCGGCGGACAACCTGTTAGTCCTTCAGTTGGTGATTTGAATGGTGATGGAAAATCAGAAATAGCAATAGCCACCAACGATGGGACAATTACTGTTTTAGGAAATGATTTAGCTGAACTTTGGAAATACAAAATCGGTGGTTTCTCTGAATCCTGGTCAACTTCGGCGCCAGTCATGTTCAGTGCCTCCGATGGAAAAAATTACCTGATAGCCGCTTCAAGTACCGGAGATATTTTTTGCTTCGATGCACAGGGAAAACCCGCTTGGCAATATCCGACCAATGTGCCGGTATCGTCATCCATTTCAGTGGGAGATTTTAATCAGGACGGGCAATCCGATATTTTTATCATTACCCAAACGGGTCTGGTTTACCGTTTCGATGAAAACGGAAATGTGGTCTGGAAAATTGACATGCAGGGTCGTGGTTTAGCTTCAGGAGCAATAGCCGATATTAATAACGATGGCAAACTGGAATATATCTTTTCAACACAAACCGGACATTTTATGGTTCTGAATCAAAGCGGCGATGTGATTTTTGATTATCAGCTTCCATCACGGTCCATCAATGTCACGCCTTCGATTGGCAGCATTACCGGTAATCCGGATAAGCTCGACCTGTTCCTCACCGGCGGTGAATCAGGCCAGACTTATTGTTTCGAGAGTCCGGCAACAAAAAAATCGGTCATCCAATGGTCGAACTACCGCGGAAATGCACAAAACACCGGTTCGTGGTTTGGACTGACGAAATCAGACGAACTCCGGATGGTTCCGCAAAATCTGGCATGGAACAAACTCCTGATCGGAGAGCGCGTTCAGTTTAAAATATCCAATCCTAAACCCTCCGCCAATCCGTTAAAAGCTGTTGCAATCTGCATCAGCACTGACGGTTCCAAACACAATGCCATTGCAAACATTTACGGTAATGAAGGCGAATTGCTTTTACCGGTTGATTTCACACTTCCGGGTAATTACCAATTCAACTGGAGCTTAACCAGCAGTGAAGACAAGGAATTGCTTTCCGGTTCTCGCGAAATAAGTGTGCAGGCCTTCGAAAACGACCGTGCACTGGCCAAACATTCAGTGAACGAATTAAATGTCGCTGCTGATCAGGTCGAACCGGTTCTGCCTTTATCGGCCTTTGCGCTTCGGAATGAAGCTGATCAAATTCAGTCCAAATCCAATGCAATTTCAACACAGCAGGAAATGGTCGCAGTAAGCAATGCTTCTGCAGTTCAGACAACCATTAAAAATACAGCAAAGCTGAACGACCAGGCCAAACGTGCGCTTCAGGTCAGTAACCTGATTGAAAAAGCCGCCAAACTTGGAGCCGGAACCAGCCTGATTGCCTTTGAAGGAAGCAAATGGGAAAACCGCAATGTGGACAAGCAATTACCAAGCCGTGTTGAAAATCCGGTTTTGATCAGTCATGCCGCAGTTCCGGGCGAACATCAGCCGGTTCCGCTGATGCTTTTCAACGTAACCGATCATTTACTGAACGTGAGAATAGTGATTGAAAATCCGGACATAGAGATTAAAGTTACTGCCATGCATGCTATCAATACATCAACCTCGCTTGGCGAAGAAACCTGGGATGCACTGCCTGTGATCGATGAATCGGGAGTGATCAGCATTCCCTCTCTGTCAAGCCGCGAAGTTTGGCTCGATATTCAGATTGATCAGGCTAAACAGGGCAAACATGACATAGGCATTACTTTGCAGGCACTCAATGGTGCCGGAGTTCTGGATGCGCCAACCAATCCGCATGCAGTTCCTGCGCCGGAAACTAAAGTGAAAATTTCGCTCGATATACTTCCGTTTAAACTGGCTCCATCCGGAGATTTCAGGTTATGTACCTGGTCGCCATCGTCGGGTCCTGAAGTTGAAGGTTTGCTGGCACATGGCAATAACGTGTTTCTTCTGCCACAGCCAATCCTGAAATTCAATGCTGAAAACCAATTGTCTGGACTTGATTATACTGCATTCGATCAGGTTACTGCTCAATTCAAAGGAAAAGATATATTCTTCCTCATTTCCGGACAACCTGCTATTAAGGATGAATTTGCCACTGAAGGCTACAAAAAACAGTACAGCGTTTTCCTGAAGGATCTGGTTTCGCATTTAGCAGCCAATGGAATTGGTACCGATCGTTTTGCCATGTATCCGATTGATGAACCGGGCGGTGCAGGATGGAATTCAGTCAATAAACTGGTGAAATTTGGTGAAATGGCAGCGGCTGTAAATCCGGAAGTGATGCTTTACCAGGATGGAGGCGGTGAATTACCCATGTTCGAAGCTATGTCAAAATACCTCGATATCTGGAGCCCCTCGATCGACTGGATCGGAGATCACAACCCGGTGATGAATATCATGCGGACCACCGGAAAAGCGCTTTGGTCGTACAATTGCTCGTATGCATCTTCACGTCCGGTTGGGCCAAACATCAAGAATATTAATATCATATACGAATACCGGATCGCTGCGCTGATGGCCCTTCGGAACGGATCAAACGGAATTGGTTTCTGGTGCTACAATTCGGTGAGCGAAAATCCATGGTCACGGATGAAACTCGAATACAATCTGGTCTATCCCGGAACGAATCAATCAATCACAAGCCGTCGTTGGGAAGCCGTTCGCGAAGGAATTGAAGATTACCGGATGGTGGCCGCACTTAAAACTTATCTTAAACCGGAAGCAAAAACAGACGAAACTATTCGTAAAAAAATCGATCACCTGATCAATGTCAGCTTGCCGAATCTGGTTGATCCGGGCTATCAGGCCATGAAACTGGGTCAGTCGCGCGAAGTATTCGACTTGGTTTGCAGCGATGCTAAAATGGATGAATTCAGGAATGAGATGATTTCCTGTATTCAATCAATTACAGAAGCCAATAAAAAAAGCTGGGCAGAGAAGCTTGGCTTTGAGAAAGGGAAAAAAGTATTACTCCTCCACATTGACGATGCCGGTATGTGCCCGGAGGCTAATGCTTCAACACAAAATTACCTTGGCAAAGGTGATCTGACTTCCGCGGCTGTAATGATGCCATGTGTAAACGCAGAATCCATGATTGAATGGGCGATAAGTCATCCAAAAGCCGACATTGGAATCCACCTGACTTTAACCAGCGAGTGGCAAAATTACCGCTGGGGATCAGTTGCAGACCCGAAAAAAGTAGCCAGTCTGATTGATCCGGATGGAAAATTTTATCATGAAGTTCCGGAAGTGGTGATGCATGCTTCGGCTAAAGATGTGGAAACGGAAATCCGCGCCCAGATTGACAAATCAATTGACTTAGGACATCAGCCAACTCACATCGACACGCACATGGGAAGCCTGTATGGCTGTGTGGATTACATCAATGTTTTCATGAAAGTAGCCCAGGAATACCATATTCCAGCCAATATCATCGATGTTTCCGATCCAACAGTTGCCGAACAGTTCAGGCAAGCCGGTTATCCCATTACCGACGA
Source organism: uncultured Prolixibacteraceae bacterium (assembly GCA_903865775.1). Classification (GTDB taxonomy): domain Bacteria; phylum Bacteroidota; class Bacteroidia; order Bacteroidales; family Prolixibacteraceae; genus Aquipluma. The sequence continues at coordinate 8,211 of CAIPKZ010000408.1, forward strand.
AGTAATCCGTAGTGTTGGCGAATACAATTTGCCTAAACTGGATAATTTCACCAGTGTTCCTGAAGGTGATACCTATGAAGAAAAACGCGCAAATTTCTTTAAACTCGTCAAATCATTAAATTCCGGATTGACCGAAATTATTTTCCACCCGGCAACTTTGAGTGAGAATTTGAAATCAATCACAGGAACCTGGCGTCAGCGGGTTTGGGAAGGTGAGTTATTCTCTGACCCGGTAGTTAAACAGTTTTTTAAGGAAGAGGGAATTGTGATTACTGACTGGATAGAAATCATGAAACGATTTGACGGCAAAAAGTAATGAACGCCAGCAACAGACTGATTTCAGTTGACGTTTTCCGGGGGCTCACCATTGCAGCAATGATGCTGGTGAACTATCCAGGATCATACGAGAACACCTATTCCTTTTTGAAACACGCTCACTGGAACGGGATGGCACCTCCTGATTTCATTTTCCCGTTTTTCATTTTCATCGTGGGTGTCTCAATCGTTTTGTCCTTTTCAAAACAGATCGCTGCCGAAAAGCCACGTAAAGAAATGGTGAAAAAGATTCTGATCCGCTTTTTGGAAATCTGGGCTATTGGCCTTTTTATCCATTTTTTACCGGATTTGAATTTTGGTTTTTGGGATTATTTTGGCGTACTGCAACGCATTGCACAGGTTTACCTGGTTTGTTCTTTACTCTATCTGTTCACTAACTGGAAGACTCAAATCTATATTCTGAGCGGAATACTTCTTGCTTACTGGATTACCATGTCGTTTATTTCTACAAATCTCTTCAGTGCCGGAACGATGGAGCCCGGACTGAATTTTGCCTCCTGGTTCGACCGCTTATTTTTCTCTTCTGAAATGATGGGAAAACATGGCTGGAATTCAGAAGGTTTGTATAGTACTTTCCCGGCAATTGCATCAGGAATTGCAGGTATGCTGGCCGGTCGGTTCATCGTTTCCAAAAAAATATCGGAGAAAACGCTGATCTGGTTATTTACTGCCGGTGCACTCAGTGTCATTGCCGGAGCGATCTGGGACTGGCAATTCCCGATCAACAAAAAGGTCTGGACCAGTTCATTCGTACTTTACACTTCAGGGTGGGCATCGATCGTTTTGGCTATTTCGATGTGGCTGATTGATTTCATGGAATATAAGAATAATGTGTTCTCACGCGTCGGAGTCATTTTTGGCATGAACGCCATTGCTGTTTACGTGATGGGTGATGTTTTCCAAACCATATACTATTACTCCCATTTTCAGGATCTGGTATATAATGGTTTGATTAATTTGGGAATTGCTTCCAAAACAGCTTCACTGGCCTGGGCTTTAATTTCAGTAAGTTCCTGTTTTCTGGTTGCATATTTTCTCTATCGAAGGAAACTGTTTATTAAACTGTAGACTATATTTGTCTGATACTATTTAAGAATTTTATTCAACGGTTATGCTTCCATTAAGTGAATTACTCAAACTGAAGCGCTGGAATACTCCGACCATTTATAACGGTTGGGAGCAGATTACGAAGAAACCCCGAACTTCCGGATTTAATCTGGAAGAAACCCGCGATTTCATGCCCGAATTCGGACCAATGATTGGCTATGCTGTGACAGTCACGATAAAACCTTCAACGCCTTCATCAAATTCAAATGCGTGGGCTGAATACCGAAAATTTATCGCTTCCATTCCGGGACCAAAAATCATCGTAATGCACGATCTGGATAAACCGAATGTAATAGGTTCATTCTGGGGAGAAGTGAGCGCCAATACGCATCGTACTTTAGGTTGCGTCGGTGTTATTGTCGATGGAGCCATCCGCGATTTGGACGAAATGAAAAATGCAGGATTCAAAGCTCTTGCCCGAAGATTATGCGTTGGCCATGCTTATGCAGCACCATTGAACTGGGGCGAACCGGTTGAAGTTTTCGGAACCACGGTAAAAACAGGTGATTTGATTCATGCTGACAAGCATGGATTTTTAATTATTCCGGAAGAAGATCAGGCTGGAATTCTTCAGGCATCTTTGTTCATGGACAATAATGAATGTGAAACGGTGATCAGTGCAGCTTTAGCATTTGATCGGGTTGAAGAGCAAATCCAAATAGCAGAAAACATGAATGAATCGGCCCGCGCTTTTAACGAAGCAGCTGTTGCAAATTCAGGTAAAAAAGGAGAATGGAAATGACAGGACAAGAATTCAGAGACGCATTGCGTTCAGGCAGGACAGTTTATGGTACGCTGATCACTTCAACATCGCCGAAGATGTTTGATCTGACAGTCAGCCTCGGGCTCGACTATGTATTTTTATGTACTGAGCATGTTTCCTACAATCCGGAAACCTTGAGCTGGATGTGTCGCGCCTATAAGGCAGCAGGAATTACTCCGGTAGTCCGGATTCCGGAACCCAATCCATTTCTGGCAACACAGGCCTTGGATGCCGGTGCCGGCGCTATTTTAGTTCCGTATGTTGAAAACATTGAAGATGTTTATGAATTGGTGGGTGCAGTAAAATACCGCCCGCTGAAAGGGAAAAAGCTCAAGAAACTTCTTTCCGGAGAGGAAAAACCAACTGAAGAGCTCGAAGCTTACCTGAAAAACCAGAATAAAAATCACACCCTGCTTTTGAATATCGAAAGTCAGGCAGGTGTTGAAAATATGGAGCAATTTTTCGCTGTTCAATCGGTTGATGGGCCGGGCGTGGATGGTATTGTACTGGGACCTCATGACTTGTCCACCTCATTCAATATGCCTGAAAAATACAAAAGCAGGGAATTTATTGAATTGAGCTGCGATATTATTCGAAAAGCCAGGGCTTGTGGTGTTGCTGCCGGTGGTCACAATGGTTCAAGAGGCAGTTTAGATCTTCAGATGGAGTGGGCAAAAGCGGGTGCAAACATCATTTTGCACAGCTCCGACATGTTTCTGTTTGCCGACAAATTACAGGATGACATGAACCGCCTTCGCCAGATAAAGGGCGAAAAAGTGAATATTGAACAATCCGGAGGTAATATATAGGCAAAGTGAACCGACAATAAATTACAAATAGGTGTCAGCATTTAAAACGCCTCAAACTAAACTAAAAATGAAGATAAAAATTATAGCCGTTATTTCTGCGGGATTTTTCGCCTTTCTAATTGCCGGTTGCCTTTCACGCAATCCGGATAAAGAGAACCTCCATTCGGTTGATACAAATATCGGAGGAATGGGGCACCTTCTCCACCCGACCCGACCCAATGTACAATTGCCCAACCAGATGATCCGCATGCACCCGATGCGTACCGATTACCTGGACGATCAGATTAGCTTCTTCCCTTTAACCATGATTTCGCACCGGAAGGGCGAACTTTTTGGCATTTTGCCCGGATCCGGAAAAAAGAAAGACGGAACCTGGAGGGAACGGCAAACTTACGATCACGACCTGGAAATTGTTAGCCCGTATTTCTATTCCACTTATTTGATTGATGAGGAGATAAAAGTTCTGTTTACTCCCGGAAACAAAACGGGCTTCTACAGGTTTTCCTTCCCTTTGAAAAGAGAAAAAACCTTGAGGCTTCAGATTAACCAGGAAGGTCATTGGAATGTTATTTCCAAAAACTCATTTTCGGGTGAGGAACAGTTTTTTGGAATGAAAGCATTTGTATACGGAGAGTTCAACAAGGACTGTATTTCATCCGTTCTCGAGGATGAAACCAAGCTGATCAAAAAAACCAATACCACCAGACAGGAACCGGTTGCATGGTTCGAATTCAAAAAGGAAGAGATTGAACCGATTGAATTTAAATACGGGATTTCGTTTATCAGCGTCGATCAGGCCAAAGCCAATCTGAAAAATGAAATTCCGGAATGGGATTTTGAGACGCTCAAAAACAGCGGAGAACAAATATGGGAGAAAGCCCTCAACCAGATTCAGGTAAAAGGTGGAACTGATGCCCAGCGGAGAACATTCTTTACTTCGCTCTACCGCACTTACGAACGAATGGTAAATATCAACGAATACGGAAAATATTACAGCAATTACGATCATCAGGTTCATCCGACCGACCGTGATTTTTATATCGACGATTGGGTATGGGATACCTACCTTGCCAGTCATCCTTTACGTATGATTCTTCAGCCTGAAAAAGAAGCCGATATGCTCCAATCCTATACCACCATGTACGAGCAGGGCGGCTGGATGCCCCAATTTCCAATTCTTTATCAGGACGATCCGGCCATGAATGGCTTCCATTCGACCATCGTTTTTTTGGATGCCTGGCGAAAAGGAATCCGGGGTTTCAATGTGGATAAAGCATACGAAGGAATCCTTAAGAATGGCACCGATGCAACCTTGCTTCCCTGGAGAAACGGTACCAAATGCTCGCTGGACACATTTTACCGCGAAAAAGGTTTTTACCCGGCGCTGATGCCCGGTGAAGTGGAAACAGTCAAAGCTGTTCATGATTTTGAAAA
>CAIPKZ010000409.1 GCA_903865775.1 uncultured Prolixibacteraceae bacterium
CCCTCTCCAACCTCTCCCCGAAAGGGAGAGGCTTTTGATTACCGCAAATGGTCGATCACTTTTCAAAAAAGAGATATTGTAATTAATATACCAGAATCTACCCCCTTCCCCTTCGGGAAGGGCTGGGGATGGGGCTTCTTCCTAAAACAACCTTTTGCGTTTCAGCAGATAGGTATAAAGCACATGTTTGAAGTCTTCATTGATATCCGCTTCGGCCAGGTCGATGTGGTACTGACCGCAACGGACGCGCAATTCCTCGAAATATTCTGAAACAGCTTTCTCGTAATTATTTTTCAGGTCTTGAGGCGAAAACTTGATGTGGTCGCCCGATTCCAGATCCACAAAACGGTAGGGTTGGTTCCTGAAATCGAATGCCCGTTCCTGCCTGTGGTCGGTCACATGGAAAAGCAAGACTTCGTGCTTGTTGTATTTCAGGTGCTGAAGGGCTTCGAATAATTCGTCGGTACTTTCCTGTTCAATCAGGTCGCTGAAAAGAATGACCAGCGATCGTTTGTGGATGTTCTCGGCAATCATGTGCAAGGCATCAACAGTTTTTGTTTTCTTCTGCAGCAAGGCCTGTTCCTGATTCAGCAAATTGGCCAGCTGACTGTAAAGCATATCGATATGCACCGATGACAGACGCGCCTGCGAGTGAAAGTCAACCTCATCAGAAAACAGCGACAAGCCAACCGCATCGCGTTGACGCCGGAGCAAATAGATGATTGCAGCAGCCGAATACACCGAGAATGCAAGCTTGTTGATTTTTGATGGCTTCCCCTTTTCGTAAGGAAAAAGCATGGAAGAGGAAGTATCGATGACCAGCTGACAGCGAAGGTTGGTTTCTTCTTCGTACTGTTTCACAAACAAACGGTCGGTGCGGGCAAACAGTTTCCAGTCGAGGTGCTTGGTCGATTCGCCGGTGTTGTAAAGTCGATGCTCAGCAAATTCAACCGAAAATCCATGAAACGGGCTTCGGTGCAATCCGGTAATAAAACCTTCAACCACCTCTTTCGAGATGAATTCGAGGTTATCGAACTGCTGGAGTTGCTGGATGTCGAGAAGATTGTTCAAGAATATGGAATTATAATTCGTGGCAAAAATAGTTAATTGTCATTGATGGTCAGAGAAACAATGCAGAAATTGTCTTATTTCTATTCACAGGACTCCGTTTCACTGCGTCCTGTGCTTTCACATTACGGAGCTTTGCTCCTTAAAAGTCCTGAAAGGACGTCCTGTAAAAGCAAAGGGTATAACCCTTTGGCCTGAACACCAAATATTTCATTAACTAAAAAAGGCATAAGAAACCATGTTTCCTATGCCTTCTTTTCATGAAACTAAGGATTACAGAATACTGTCGACTTTTGAAGAAAGTGTTGTCTTTGGGGCAGCGCCAACGTGTTTGTCAACAACCACACCATCTTTAAAGAATAAGATGGTAGGAATGTTGCGAATTCCGAATTGGGAAGCGATTCCCGGATTGCTGTCCACATCCACTTTTCCAACGATCAATCTTCCGGCGTAATCGTCGGCAAGTTCATTTACGATAGGACCAACCATGCGGCAAGGACCACACCATTCGGCCCAAAAATCAACCAAAACCGGCTTATCGGCCCGAAGAACCAATTCTTCAAAATTTGCATCATTAATTTCTAAAGCCATCTGTATATTTTTTATGTGTTAAAATTTCAGGAAAATTTAATCAGCCGCAAAATTAGCCTAATTAATTTTAAAAACAAGTTCCTCATGTTTCTCAAAATACGAGAGCAATTCGTCGGTGATTTCAATCCTTGTATTTCTTGAAAACAGATTAACCACCATTTTTGTTTCGAGATCAATGATATCAAATCGCAGCAACGACTTTCCTTTACTATTCAAGGTCAGCCGTTCCAGGTCCGAAATAACTTCGCCCGTAAGAGCCGTAAGTGGAATTTTCACCGTAATGCTTTTAAAGTATTTCTCACGGATTTCTTCCATTAGTTCTATTCGGCTCACCTTAAATTCGAGCTGATCGCCTCCGTAGCGGTTTTGAACCAAACCTTTAACCATCAGGTAGAGTCCCGGTTTGCAATACTTGCCAAACTCCACATAGTCTTTGGCAAAAAAGAAGAATTTATACGAATCGGTATAATCGGTCAGTACAATCTGGCTGTATGGTTTTCCGGTTTTGCCAAAACTTTCGCGCGCTTCGGTCACCATGCCGACAAAAGTCATTTCCCGGCCTTTCAGCGCATCAATGTTGCTGTTCAGGTCTTTAAAGGTGATATCTTTGGTTGCCAGAGTTTCAATTTCAACTTTATACCGGTCGAGCGGATGCGAAGTGAGGTAAACACCGACCAGGTTTTTCTCTTTTTCGAGCAAAATCAGATCCGGCCATTCCGGAACCGGCTGAGGTTCGGGCTTCTGAACCGACTGCCCCGCCATAATTTCACCAAAAAGCGACGGCTGCATGTTATTGCTCTCGTATTGCATCTTGTTGCCATACCTGATCAGCTTTTCAACAAACGTCAGGTCGTTGTCATCCGGAGCAAAAAACTGGCTTCGGGTATGTTTTTTAAATGAATCGAATGCTCCTGCCATGGCCAAGGCTTCGATGTTCTTTTTGTTGACCGATTGAAGGTTCACCCGTTCCACAAAATCATAAATATCCTTGAAGGTGCCACCTTTCCTGGCTTTGATGATATCCTGAACGGCGCCTTCACCCACACCTTTCACCGCAGCCATTCCGAAGCGGATATTACCGGATTTGTTCACGGTAAACTTGGTATAACTCTCACTCACATCAGGCCCCAGAACGTTCATCTTCATACGCTTGCATTCTTCCATCAGCTTCGAAATTTCAGTAATGTTGCTGAGATTCCGGCTCATGTTGGCCGCCATAAATTCGGCCGGATAATGCGCTTTTAAATAGCCTGTTTGATAAGCCACAGCAGCATAGCAGACCGAATGTGATTTATTGAATGCATAGCTGGCAAATGCTTCCCAATCTTTCCATATTTTGTCGATCAGTTTATGCGGCTCTTTACCACTTTCAGTGCAACCTTCAACAAATTTCGGATTATTCATGCAGCCTTCCTGAAATTTAACTTTCAGTTTATCCATCTGGTAAATCTGCTTTTTACCCATCGCTTTGCGGAGCGAATCGGAATCGCCACGGGTAAAACCAGCCAGCGCCCGCGACTGAAGCATCACCTGTTCCTGGTAAACGGTAATTCCATAGGTGTCGTTCAGGTAGGGTTCCATCAAAGGACTTTCATATTCAATTTTTTCCTGACCATGTTTTCGCTTGATATACGACGGAACATTTTCCATTGGTCCCGGACGGTAAAGGGCGTTCATAGCCACGAGATCCTCGAAACGGTTGGGTTTCAGGTTGCGCAAATGCTTTTTCATACCGGGCGACTCGAACTGGAAAATGCCGGTGGTATCGCCGTTGCTGAAAAGCTCCAGGGTGAGCGGATCGTTCTCCGGAAGATTGTCCATATCGACGGTAATTCCACGCGAAAGCTTGATATTTTCAACCGTTTCCTTGATTACGGAAAGTGTTTTCAGTCCCAGAAAATCCATTTTGAGTAAACCAATGTCTTCCACATATTTCCCGTCGAATTGGGTGGTCAGCAGGTTTTCGTCGTCCTTGGAAAGCATAACCGGAATATGGTCGGTCAGCGGATCGCGGCTGATCAGAATTCCGCAGGCGTGGACGCCAGTCTGACGCACCGAACCTTCGAGGGTCTGGGCAAATTTCAGCGTGGTCCGGATCAGTTCATTGGATGATTTCAACTCGGCTTTCAATTCCGGACTTTCTTTATAGGCAGTAAAAAAATTCATTTTCGGTGCATCCGGAACCATTTTAGTCAGGCGATCGGCCTCCGAAAGCGGAAGTTTCAAAACCCGCGCCACATCTTTGATGGCCATTTTGGTAGCCATCGTTCCGAAGGTGCAAATGTGCGCAACTTTGTCTTTCCCGTATTTATTGGTCACATAATCAAGAACTTTCTGGCGGCCATCGTCATCGAAGTCGATATCGACGTCAGGCATCGAAACACGGTCGGGATTCAGGAACCGCTCGAACAGCAAATCGTATTTTAGCGGATCGATGTTGGTAATCCCCACGCAATACGAAACCACCGACCCGGCAGCCGAACCACGGCCCGGTCCAACCAACACGTCCATCTTCCGCGCCTCGTTGATGAAATCCTGGGTAATCAGGAAGTAGCCCGGGAAACCCATGGTCTTGATTGTATTCAATTCGAATTCAATGCGTTCGAGCAATTCATCAGTGAATGGTTGCGGATACCTCACTTTGGCTCCTTCCCATGTCAGTTTCGAAAGGTAATCGGATTCCAGTTTCACTCTCAGGACTTTTTCGTATCCGCCCTGATTCTTGAAAGCTTCCTCTCCAAATTCTTCCAGCAGAATTTCTTCAGCAAAACGTGCACGGTAATCTTCCAGAATCCCGAATTCTTCAGGAATGGGAAAAAGAGGCATGATTGGCGAAGAATTTAAATCGTATGATTCAATTTTATCTGTGATTTCCTGCGTATTGGCGAGTGCTTCAGGAACATCGGCAAACAATGCATTCATTTCGGCAGTGGTTTTGAACCACTCCTGTTTGGTGTACCGCATCCGGGCCGGATCATCCAGATCCTTACCGGTATTGAGGCAAATGAGCAAATCGTGCGCGTCGGCATCTTCCTCGTTGATGAAATGAATGTCGTTGGTGCAGATCAGTTTTACCTGATGTTTTTTTGCCAGTTCAAGCATTTGAGTATTTACCAGAACCTGGCTTTCATATACATTCCGCCTCATTTCGGGTAAAGTTGACGGATGCCTTTGCAGTTCCAGGTAAAAATCTTCGCCGAAAATCGATTTAAACCATTGAATCGTCTCATCTGCATCGTTAAGATGTCCGGCCATAATGTGCTGCGGAACTTCGCCACCCAGACAGGCCGAAGAAATGATGAGTCCTTCGTGATACTTTTCGAGCAATTCCTTATCGATCCTGGGTTTGTAGTAAAACCCTTCGGTATAGGCAGCCGAAACGAGTTTGAGAAGATTCCGGTAACCAACCAGATTTTTGGCCAGTAAAATCAAGTGGTACCCCGAGCGGTCAACTTTTGCGTCTTTTTTGTTGTGACGCGAGGTTTCGGCTACATACGTTTCGCAACCAATGATGGGTTTGATCCCTTCTTTTTTACACACATCGTAAAACTCTTTTGCTCCAAACATGTTGCCATGATCGGTCAAAGCCAGGGCCGTCATGCCATCGTTTTTAGCTTTCGCAATCAGGCCTTTAACGCTGGCTGCACCATCCAGAATAGAGTATTGTGAGTGAACATGTAAATGTGTAAATGGAATCATATCAGCGTGTTGTATCAAAAATTAATTTCTCCTTAAGCCCGTAATTTCAGAAAAGTAAAGTTACCAAATTCGATTTCTGAAAGAAGGATTGTTAATAAAAAAGGTAAATTAATAATTCCAAACAATCACAACGTGTTAAAGATTAAGAACCTTTTCGATAGTGCGATGTTCTTATATTTGAATGGATACAATACCAAATTTTCAAGCCCGTATGTCACTTACGGAAAATTTTGATGGAAGCTCCAGTAATTATGATGGTGTGGTTAGAACCGCTGCAATCAATAATACCCGGTATCTTTTAGTTAGGTTGAATTTCAAAAATAGATGCAATGAAAAATAAATTTTTAGTCTCAATTTATACTTTGGTCATTGCATCTTTCCTTTTTATGAGTGCCGGTGTGATTCAGCCCAAATATGAAATGACTAACCTTGGTGTTGGCCCAATTAAAAGTGTTACACTTGGTCCGATCGATGCCAAAATGGTAAGTCAGGGGAAAGCTATTTTTACCAATACATGCGCCCTTTGCCACGAAATGGATCAACTGAAGATTGGCCCACCACTCCGGAACATTGCCAAAGACAGGGCTCCTGAATTTATCCTGAATCTGATGTTGAATACTTCCGAAATGCAGAAAACAGATCCTTATATTAAAGCTCTGATTGTTAAATTCAACAATGCCGTTATGACCGATTCCGGATTAAACCAAACTCAGGCCAGATCCGTACTTGAATACCTGCGATCGGAGGTTAAATAAAATCATTGCCTTTATACCATGAAGAAAGCATGGATAGTGTTGATTCTGCTTTTGACGAGTTTATGTTTTTCATTTGCCCAAAGCGATACGTTAAAACAGACCGATTACAGCTTACAGCTGGATTACTCCACGGATTCTCTCTTGACATGGGATTTATTTACAAAACAAAAGGATTCCTTCCGGAAGAAATCGAAATGAATGAACATGTTGGAATTCGTTTGGGCACAACCATACGAATGTGAAGAAGGACCAAATCCTAATAGAATTTATACTGATAGGTTTTCCTCGATTTTAGTTTCTGATTCGGCAAGTAAACCAGCTTTTCGGTACGCAAACCTTTGTCGTATTTGTTAATCGTGTATTTCAGAATCTTACCCGAATCATCGAGTTCAGTGACTTTGATTTTGTTGTTGTCCGAATCATATTCATTCTTTACATGAGAATCCAATTTCCCATCCTTATATTGTTTTTCTTCAATCACATTTCCGGCGGGATCGTAATTCGTTTCCGACTCTAACTGAGGTTTTCCAGTCCCTTTCCCAGCCTCCTGCTCTTCTTTGACAACAAGGCTTTTGATCTTTGGCAACTGAACTTTGCTCTGAGCCGGCAAATTCAGATTAATCATCAGCATAAAAGCCAAGGTCATTATTATTCCGGTTTGTATCTTTATCATTCTGATTATTTGTTTTCAGTGTTAAATGTTGGAGTACTTTTCACAAAACTTCCCGTTCCGTTCGGTATTCGGGCGTATGAAAATTCAAGCGAATCTTCCGGGTATTTTACCTCATCAATCACTTCCTGTGAAGGAGTCAGAAAAACTACAGTTTCTCCTGATGCAGAGAGTTTGAAATTGGTGTGCAGTCCGGTTTGAGTAGTATCCTTGTCGGCCCAAACAATCAGATATCCGCTTTTGTCAATGGTAGTTCCCTCCGGAAATTTCCATTTCGTCAATTCTTTTTTACTGTCAGTCAGGTAGTAACCTGAAATATCCAGGTTTTGATTAGAAAGGTTATACAGTTCAATCCAGTCATCAAACTGGCCATCCTGATCAGAACCATGCATGGTATTTTTTGCCAACAATTCATTAATTACAATATTTCCATTAACTGTAGCAGGTAGGCTTTCGTCCTTTTTACATGCTGATAACCCGACCAGAAAAATCAGGATCAGTAATTCAAATACACGTGTTTTTAGCTTCATTGGTTTAGTTTGCAAAATTTCAGGAGCGAAAGATAAACAGTTTTTAATTGTCTTTATCAGATTATTCCGTTCTCTTAACGGGCTATTTAGATTCTCTATTCATAAAATAAATCCAACAGATATATTCGGGGAAAATACATACATTTGATATTGTTCAAAGATTTTCAATATTTAATAGCTATGCGCATTGTAATTGCACCCGACTCGTTTAAAGAATGCCTGACAGCCACACAGGTTTCATTAGCTATTTCAGATGGAATTCTCCGGATTTTTCCTGAAGCAGAAATCATCTGCATTCCGATGGCGGATGGCGGAGAAGGAACTGTTGAATCACTGGTTGCTGCTACCTGCGGGCAAATTATTCCAGCTTCATCTCTTGATGCGCTGAACCGCCCCATCCAATCGTTTTACGGAGTTTTGGGTGACGGAATAACAGCTGTCATCGAAATGGCTGCAGCTTCAGGAATTGAATTGTTATCGGCCGAAGAACGAAATCCAATGATTACGTCAACTTTCGGAACCGGCCTTCTGATTAAGGCAGCCATGGAGGCCGGATACGCTCACATCATTCTCGGGATTGGCGGAAGTGCAACCAACGATGGAGGAGCCGGAATGGCCCAGGCTCTTGGATTTGGACTTCTCGATATCAATAATCACCAAATTGGTCCGGGGGGTGGTTCGTTGGGCAAACTTGACAGAATCGACCATTCCAATGTCCATCCGTTGCTTCAAAAAGTAAAAATTACAGTTGCCAGTGATGTCCGGAATCTGCTTTTAGGACCATCCGGCGCAACTTACGTTTATGGCCCGCAAAAAGGAGCAAGTCCTGAAATACTGGAGATTCTTGAAAATAACCTCACTCACTTTTCCGGAGTTTTGGAAAAAGAGTTCGGTGAAAATTTTGCAATTATTCCCGGTGCCGGGGCTGCCGGTGGATTGGGTGCCGGACTGATGCCTTTTTGCGGTGCCAAAATTGTTTCAGGATTTGACCTGATCAATCAACTGACTCATCTGGAAGAACAGATCAGTCAGTCGGCATTGGTTTTTACCGGAGAAGGGAAAATAGATTCGCAGTCAGCCTATGGAAAAACAGTTGGCGGAGTCGCGCGAATCGCTAAAAAGCATGGAATTCAGGTCATTGCATTGGCTGGTGTGGTTGCTTCTGATTTGACTGAAATCTATCAGCTTGGTGTGAGCTCCATTTTTGCAATCGCCGATCGTCCGATGAGTCCGGAAGAATCGAAAGAAAGGGCCGGTGAATTGCTTGCTTCGAGTTCAGAACGAATTATGAGGCTGATTTTGGATTTTAAAAGCAAGTAGAAATAGCATGCACGACTGGCAAAATAACCTTATTTGTTACAAATTGGTAAATAAAACAGAATTATGAGCACATTGGAAGAATTTATTGCCGGAATTCCGAAAGCGGAACTTCATGTGCACCTCGAAGGAACTTTCGAGCCGGAACTGATGTTTGAAATTGCATACCGGAACCGGTTGAAAATTAACTTCAATTCCATTGAAGAGTTGAAGTCAGCCTATCAATTCAGTAACCTCCAGGAATTTCTGGATATTTATTACAGCGGTGCCAGTGTACTCCGCGAAGAGCAGGACTTTTACGACCTGACATGGTCCTACCTGTTGAAAATCAACGCACAGAATCTCCATCATACTGAACTGTCTTTTGATCCTCAAACCCATTGTTCGCGGGGTATTCCGTTTGAAAAAGTCATTTCCGGAATTCACCGTGCACTCAAAGACGGAAAGGAAAAGCTGGGCATCAGCTCCCGCCTGATTCTTTCTATTTTGAGACACCTGAGCGAAGAGTCAGCCTTCCAGATTCTACAGGAAGCAGTTGAATACAAACACTGGATTACAGCCGTTGGACTTGATTCGTCAGAATACGGTCATCCGCCGTCTAAATTTGAAAGGGTATTTGCCTGGGCTCGCAAAGAAGGGTTCCTGACTGTTGCCCACGCCGGTGAAGAAGGTCCACCCGAATATGTATGGGAAGCATTGGATTTGCTGAAGGTTTCAAGAATTGACCATGGCAACCGGTCGCTCGAAGATTCCATATTGGTTGAAGAATTAATCCAAACGAAAATGCCGCTGACCATTTGTCCACTCTCGAACCTGAAGCTGAAAGTTGTACGGAATATGGCCAAACATCCGCTGGCTAAAATGCTCGATAAAGGAATGATGGTTACGGTTAACTCGGATGATCCCGCGTATTTTGGCGGATACCTCAATGAGAATTATCTCGCGGTTGCTGAAGCCTTGAATCTGACCAGAGAACAAATCGTTCAACTGGCCAAAAACTCTTTTACAGCAAGCTTTCTAAGCGAAAAAGAAAAGCTGAAAATGATTGAAAAAGTGGAGCATTTCGTTATCGCATCTGAACAGTAATTCCCGATAAAACTAAAGTCCGGCAATCAATTCTTTCAGAATCAACGTCATGTTTGGTTCAGCTTTCATGGCTACTTCCTGAACTTCTTCGTGCGATATTTCCACAATCTGGCCGGGAACCCCGCTGTCGGTCACAATTGAAATGCCGAAAACCGTCATTTCCATGTGACGTGCAACAATGACTTCAGGAACTGTTGACATACCAACAATATCAGCACCCATATGGCGGAACATCAGGTATTCGGCTGGTGTTTCAAAGGTTGGTCCAGAGACACCTACATAAACACCTTCTTTAATTGACAGGCCATTTTTCAAAGCAATGGCTTTGGCTTTATTGCGCAAATGAGCATCATAAACTTTGCTCATATCCGGGAAGCGAGTTCCGAGTTCGTTCATGTTTTTCCCACGGAGCGGATGTTCCGGAAAGAAATTAATGTGGTCGGAAATGATGATCACATCACCAACCTTGTAATCAGGATTCAGGCCACCTGATGCATTGGAAACGAACAGGGTGTTGATTCCCATCATTTTCATTACGCGGACCGGAAAAGTCACTTCTTTCATGGAATAACCTTCGTAGTAATGAAACCGGCCCTGCATGGCCAGCACGTTTTTTCCTCCCAATTTTCCGAAAATTAATTTTCCTGAATGGCCTTCAACAGTAGAAACCGGAAAGTCAGGAATTTCGGTATAAGGTATGGTCAATTCAATTTCAATCTCATTGACCAATCCGCCCAGACCCGAACCCAGGATGATTCCGGCGTCAATGGGCTTTTTTACTATTTCGTTTATGAAGGTCGCGGTTGCTTTTATTTTCTCTAACATAGGTCACAATTTTTTCGTCAAAGTTTTTTCCTTCGCTGTCAAGGAATTTAATTTTCAGCGGAATATAAAATAAATGTTCTTTTAATTCGGAAGATAAATCCATATCTTTCAGTCGCATAGAATCTTTCTCCGTTGTAATAATGATCTTATTTTCAGAACCCATGGCAGCAAACTTTTGTTCAATTTGCTGAATGTTTGAAGTGTTGAAATTGTGATGATCCGGAAATTTCAGATCGGAAATGTCGTCTGAAAAGTTACTCAGATACTTGCGCAAATGTTCGGGATTTGCAATTCCGGTTACCAGCAAAACGCTCACGGCATCGGATGCAAGTTTAGGAGTATCGATAGCAGAATCAGGAAATACCGGAGTAAGCGGCTGGTAAACCATCGTGGTAAAAAAGAGATTCTGATAGGGTCTCAGGTTCACATCTTTCATGATGATCCGGCGGGTAATTGGCGAAATTTCCTGCGGACATTTGGTGTAAATAATCATATTGGCACGGCGCATCTGCCATCTGGCTTCGCGCAGCCGGCCAACTGGCAGCAATTGGTCTTTATCAATCGGACGGTTAAAGTCGATGAGCAAAATGTTGATTCCGGGGCTGACGCTGCGGTGCTGAAAACCATCATCCAGCAAAATCACATCAGGCAATTCTGCAGCATCCTGAACCTGGATTTTTTTGATTGCATGAACCCGCTTTTCATCCACAATCACCTGAATATCGCTGAACTTCGTTTTAATCTGCAAAGGCTCATCGCCAATAGCCGAAGCGAGCGAATCGACCTGAACTTCCTGATATCCTTTTGTTTTTCGCTTGTATCCGCGACTGATGGTTGTTACAATGAATTGTTTCCGCAGGAGATTAACCAGGTATTCGGTATGCGGCGTTTTTCCGGTTCCGCCAACGGTAATATTTCCAATCGAAATCACCGGAATCTCAAATTCAGTGGATTTAAACAGTTTGTAATCGTACAGAAAATTGCGAATAGAAATGATTAATCCGTAAATGGCAGAGATTGGATATAAAAGGAATTTGAACATCGTGATTTTTGAGAATAGATTCACTGCAAAAATAGGAAAATTTGAGGAGCGAACCGAATTATCTGCTTGAAACATCTGTTAGTTGACCAATTCAGAAGGCGTAAGATTCGGGAGGAGACAAAGCGCCCGGAAGTGAATAATCAGGTTGAAATGTCTGATATACTTTGTGATTCAACATACTTCAAAGCCTCATTCAAATTGCCGACAAGTATATTTGGCTTGTAATAGTAGAATTTGGATACCATCGAGACCACAAAGAGTTCATTAATTTTCAAATCCTCCATCGCTGTATAAGCGCCTCTGCCAAGCACTGGCGAGAGCGTTGCTTTGCACTCGAAAGCCATCATTTTATTTCCTTTTGTAAGTATAAGGTCTATTTCATTCCCGGTTGCAGTCCGGTAAAACCAAGGTTTCCATTCGGGTGCTGAATTGATGATATTTTCAATCACATATCCTTCCCATGAAAATCCGTAAACCGTATGTCCGAGCAATTGGTTGATGTTCGAAATATCAAACAAGGAATGTAAAATACCACTATCTCGAATGTAAACTTTGGGCGATTTATTCATACGTTTGTTCAACTTCGGAGCAAATGGCAGCAATGTTCTGGTGATAAATGATTTTTCAAAGAAATCTACATAATTTCTGATGGTATGATAAGTAACACCCAATGAATTACCTAATTGACTGCTATTTAATAATTGTCCGTGATTATTTGCAAGCATCAGTAAAAACCGTTGAATGGTCAATAAAGGAATAGAATTTCCAGACAAAACCAAATCTCTTTCAAGATAAGATTGAATATACTGTTTTCTCCAGATCTCACTAAATCTGTCATTCTCGGCGAGGAACGATAATGGAAAACCTCCCCGGATCCAGTGTTTGATCATCGTTTCTTCCTTATTGTCGTCAATTTCCGGATAAATAAACGGACTCAACTCAATGTACCCAATTCGTCCGGTAAGCGATTCAGCACTTTTATTGACTAACTCGCGGGAGGCAGAGCCCAACAAAAGTATTTGCCCATTTCGCCTGTTTTTATCAACAATACTTCTTAATTCAGGAAATAGGTTTGGCATCAACTGTGCTTCGTCAATACAGACCGTTGCAAGTTTATTGAGATTAAAAAACAAGTTTAAATCATTGATTCTTAACCGATCAGATGGATCTTCAAGGTCAATAAAAAGAAAATCATCCAAATTTTTTCCGATTTCTCTGGCGAGCGTAGATTTTCCGCATTGGCGGGGACCAAGAATTGCAACCACAGGGAACAATTGCATGTATTCCGTGATGAGTGATTTCCAAAATTCAATTAGTAAATGCGAATTTTTAATATGATAGGTTCAAAGAATGCTGATGATCCATTGTTGTTGATTTCGGGAAATAACTTCCAGCGAAGCG
>CAIPKZ010000410.1 GCA_903865775.1 uncultured Prolixibacteraceae bacterium
AAAAAGGCCACCTAACGGCAGCCTTTTCACAAAATATTTTTTGAAAAAAAATTATGCTGCCGTATTTGGATCCACGAAGACTCGCTGGCCTAATTCACGATCCATCATAAAAATGCCATTACCTTGTCCATTAATGAGTTTTAGTGTTGACAGGATTTTCTCCACATTGGCTTCTTCTTCAACCTGTTCGTCAACAAACCACATCAGGAAATTCTGAGAGGCATGGTCACTGGCTGCGATTGCAACATTCATCAGATTATTGATCAGCGAGGTAACATGATTCTCGTGAGCCAGAGTCTTTTCATAAATGTCAACAATTCCATCGAAATCAACCGGAACCTGCTCGATTGCTTTCAGCAAAACCTTTCCACCCCGACTGGCAACATAGTTGAAAAATTTTATCGAATGGGCTGATTCTTCCTGAAACTGAACTTTCATCCAATGGGCAAAACCCGAAAGTCCCATGTTTTCAAAATAAGCAGCCATCGAGAGGTACATATAGGCCGAATAGGTTTCAGCATTGATCTGCTCATTCATTGCGTCTAATACTTCTTTCTTTATCATCGCTATTCGATTTTGAATTGGTAATAAAAGTACAAAATTTTAAGATTCCATAATCCTGAAAACTCAAATTGCGCAGTCAAAAAATTCGATTATTTCGGAAACCCTTAAAAATCAATCCTTAAAATCAAGGTTAAATTTTTGCTTGAGTTGGTACAACTCTGGATTTTTCTGCATCATCAGCTGCATTTTTTCCGAATCAGAATAAAAAATACGTGTTGATTCCTGCTTTTCGATGCGCGTGACCAACTCTATTTCCGAATTTTGCAATTCTTTCCTAAGCCAGGATATCAGCTCATATTTTACCAGTTTGACTTCTTCTTCCTGAACAGAATTGCCAATTTTCAGCAAGATCTGATTGCCTTCCGCTTTTTCAGGGACGATCGACAAAGTAGATTTCAAAATTGGACGGTCGGTCAGCTGATCAACAAATTCCAGCCATTTTACAGCAAGTTGCTCGTTGGTAAAAGTTTCATCTAAATTTTTATAACCATCGGAAGTCGTTTCCTCAATCTGATTTTCAATTTTCGTTTCGGGAATATTTCCGGCCATGGCATCCTTGATGGAAGGTGTGAAGGAGTTGCCTGTTTTTTTAATCGATTTCACAGTCGATGCCTTTTCAATCGGCTCGAGTCTAGTTGGTTGTGAAATTTCCTGAGTTGGTTCCTGTGCTGAAACACCAGCTATAGAAGGCTTTTCAGACTGTTTTTCCAGATTAAAAATTGGCAGAAGTGACTGGTCGACCGGCTCGTCAGCTATTTTTTTTTTAAGGTTAGTTGCGAAATTTTAATAATTGCCAGTTCAACGAGTAACCTTTTATTCTGACTTGCCTTGTACTGCAAATCGCATTCACTGGCTATCTGCATTGCCCCGATCAGGAAATCATTTTCGCAACGGGCTGCCTGAATTTTATATTTTTCTTTGATTTCGTTTCCAACTTCGAGAAGCTGAATGGTAATCGGATCTTTACAGACCATCACATCGCGGAAATGAGAACTCATGCCGGTAATAAAGTGGTGACCATCAAATCCATGATCCAGTATTTCGTTGAAAATCAACAAACTTCCGGAGATATCGTTTTTCAGGAACAGGTCGACACAACGGAAATAATAATCGTAGTCGAGTACGTTTAGATTCGAAATCACATCTTTATAAGTCACTGTCCGGCCCGAAAAGCTCACGATCTGATCAAAGATCGACAAGGCATCGCGCATGGCACCATCGGCCTTTTGTGCGATCACATTCAGCGCTTCGCTTTCAACCGAAACATTTTCACTGGTTGCCAC
>CAIPKZ010000411.1 GCA_903865775.1 uncultured Prolixibacteraceae bacterium
GAAAACCGCAAGGAATACCGTCCAAAATATAATCGAAGAAACAGCCATGAACAGGCATGCTATTCCAATCATCCTAAATACGGCAGAGTCTATTCTCGTTTTGAGAATAATCCAATCGTTTTTAATAATCCATACGGAGATTATTTCTACTCTGGAAATAGATTTTACAGGTATCGCGATGGAATCGGATACTGTATTTCAGAACCCCCGCGAAACCAGTATTACAGGAATTTGCCATTGGAATGTAACAGGGTATATGTGAACGGCCACGTGTTTTTCAGGAATGGAGATTTATTCTTTAAGCTGTCACGCCTGGGATATGAGCTGGTCCCTTCACCATTCGAAATCCGGTTCACCGCAAGGTTTTAATCAGCATTAAATCAATCAGTTCGTTTATATTAAAAAGAAGGCTGCCTCAATTTTATTGGGCAGCCTTCAGTTTTTAGATTTCGTTCAGGAATGTTTGAATGTTATTTTCGATTCGCTCCTGAATATTGGTTAAATCGGATTTAATAAATTGGTCCCCGGTTATTTTTTCGTAGAGTTCAATGTATCTTTCAGAGACTGAAAGAACAAAAGCTTCATCCATTTCAGGAACTACTTGTCCTTCGTGCCCCTGAAATCCATTGGCGATCAGCCATTGACGTACAAATTCCTTTGAAAGTTGTTTCTGATCTTCGCCTTTTGCCAGCCGTTCCTCATATCCTTCGGCATAAAAGTAGCGCGACGAATCGGGCGTGTGAATCTCGTCAATCAAATAGATTTTTTCATCTTTTTTGCCAAATTCATATTTGGTATCCACCAGGATCAATCCCATTTCAGCAGCAATTACAGTACCGCGACGAAAAATTTCACGGGTATATTTTTCGAGCAATTCATAGTCATCCTTACTCACAATACCCTGTGAAATAATCTCTTCCCTCGAAATATCTTCGTCGTGACCTTCTGAAGCTTTCGTGGTTGGTGTAATAATAGGTTCCGGAAATTTCTGGCTTTCAACCATCCCGTCAGGCATTGAAACACCACATATGGTCCGTTTTCCACTCCGGTATTCACGCCAGGCATGTCCGGTCAGGTAACCACGGATAACCATTTCAACTTTAAATGGTTCGCAATGAATTCCAACAGTTACATTCGGATCTGGAGTGGCTACTTTCCAGTTTGGAACGATATCGCTGGTAGCATCAAGAAACTTGGCTGCTATCTGATTCAATACCTGCCCTTTGTAGGGTATTCCTTTGGGTAATACTACATCAAATGCTGAAATCCGATCGCTTACAACCATCACCAAATACTCATTCTTGATGTTATAAACGTCTCTTACTTTGCCATGATAAACACTTTTCTGTCCCGGAAATTTAAAATCGGTGCGTGTTAGGGATTTGCTCATTTTACTTCAGTTTTATCGGTTTGAATTTTCTCTTTTTCTTTTTCACGTCTAAACATTTCGTGTGCATGGTGTTTTTCGTATGCCATGACAATATCGCGAACCAAACGGTGCCTCACAATATCATTTACGTCAAACTGAACAAAGGAAATGTCCTTAATGTTCTTCAGAATTTTCTTTGCAAGAATCAGGCCTGACGGGCTCTGGTAAGGCAGATCAATCTGTGTTTCATCGCCGGTAACCACAAACTTTGTATTGAGTCCCATTCTTGTCAGAAACATCTTCATCTGATTGATCGTCGTATTCTGAGCTTCATCGAGTATTACAAATGCATTGCTGAGCGTTCGTCCGCGCATAAATGCCAACGGAGCGATCTGAATGGTGCCGTCTTTCATAAATTCCTCCAGTTTTTTCGCCGGAATCATGTCCAGAAGTGCATCGTACAAGGGTTGGAGATACGGATCAATTTTCTCTTTTAAGTCGCCCGGTAGAAATCCAAGCCGTTCACCGGCTTCAACTGCAGGACGGCTTAGGATTATCCGTTTAATTTCGCGGTTTTTCAGAGCTCTGACTGCCAGGGCAATGGCTGTATAGGTCTTCCCTGTTCCAGCCGGTCCAATGGCAAAAATCAGATCCGATGTCTTACAAACATCTACCAGCACGCGCTGATTTGGCGTTCTGGCACGAATTGCTTTGCCATTAATTCCAAACAACAAAATGTCTTTCTCTTCGTCCAGTGATTCTGCAACTCCTTCTGATTCATTCAGAAAGACCTGATTAATTACATCGTCAGGCAAAACATTGAATTGGTTGTAATGATCGGTAATCAAATGGAACTTCGATTCGAAACGTATTATTTCTTCATCGTCTCCTTTGATGATCACATCGTTACCACGATATACAATGATTAATTTTGGAAAGAATGACTTAATGAGGTTCATTTTGGCATTGTTCACGCCGAAAAATTCCAGCGGATCAATACCTTCGAGATGAATTAACTTTTCAAACATAGACGAATACAGCTTTTTATGCCATGCAAAAATAAGCACTTTTCCGATCTTTTGCATACATTTGTGATCGAATAGGTTCCGAATTTTTTGGATTAAAAGGGAAACAGGTGAACCGGGTGATCCGGCGATTCCTGTACAGTTCCCGCTGCTGTAATTCCTGTATAACTCTGCTGCAATTTACCACTGTTCCGATCTGATTGGGGCGGGAAGGAGCTTAAGAGGGGATAAGTCAGAAGACCTGCCTGATCACATCTGGATTTTGACGCTTTCGGAGAAAAGGCAGAAAACCATGTTAACTTTTCATTTTTCATTCCTGAAAAGCTGCAAAATCCAACCGTTATATTTGATTTTACAGCCAATGAGTCAACAGAAAAATACATTTAAATTACTCATAATTAGTGCACTGATGTTTATATATATAAACTCGGATGCACAATTTGTGACTAAAATACTTGATTTTTTACCTGCTCCGGGTCAATATACCAATGCCGAATTTATTGGATCTCCTGACGCTGCAAATTCAATCGTTGGAACCAACAAAGGAATGGTCAGTCTGGGTGCATTTGGCGGATCGATTACTGTTTGTTTTGAAAACGGAATAAAAAACGATTCTGCAAATCCGTATGGAGTTGACTTCACTATCTATGGAAATTCGACTCCAACCTGGTCTGAACCCGGGATTATTCAGGTGATGAAAGATGAAAATCACAATGGCTTGCCCGACGACACCTGGTACGAAATTGCCGGAAGTGATCATTACTGGAATTCGACCAGCTCAAACTATGAAGTTACCTACCTGAACAGTGGATTAAACACTGCAACCGATATTCATTGGACGGATAATCAGGGAAATTCAGGAATTATTCCTGAAAACAGTTTTCATCAGCAGACCTACTATCCGAAAGCTCAGCTTTTCCCAGGTGTTTCAGCCGATCAATATACTTTGAAGGGAACCAAAATTAGCGGTCAAATTGATTTGTCAAATCCGGGAGTGGTGAATTCATACCGAAGGACTTTTGGATATGCCGATAACACTCCGGTACTTTCCTTTACCGAAAAAATGCCGGATAATCCGTACACTCCTGAAATTGAAGGAAGTGGGGGCGATGCCATCGATATCGGGTGGGCCGTTGATTCGAACAGAAATCCAGTATCTCTTGACGAGATTCATTTTATTCGCATTTATACCGGAATGAATACACTGGCCGGCTGGTTGGGCGAAATATCGACTGAAATTACCGGAATCCGGGATGTCGAACCTGCATCAGTTTCCGGAATTCATTCTACGGTTGTTATTCAGGATTTACCCAGCAAAATAAAAGTTGGCGAAACCGTCAATCTGAATGCTTTTGTATTTGAAAGTGGA
>CAIPKZ010000412.1 GCA_903865775.1 uncultured Prolixibacteraceae bacterium
CAATGCTAAAATACTATTTTTAATTCACTTATGCAAATATAATCTAATGATATTCAGTGTTTTATATGATTATTTTCAATCTGTTAAAGTAGAATTAATGTTGGCCAAAATAACCCTATTAATACTCGATTACAATGTTATTACTCATTTACAGGAGGTACTGGTATCGATTTTAATTATTGGTTAGCTCCTATAAATTGTAAAGTCGTTGGCGATGTTTTTGGCCCATTTTTGTATTTGAAATGGCAAAATGTTGAAGCCAGTTCTTTTAAATCAGATATAAAAGCACAATATATGAACTATCTTAACCAGACAATTCAAATAACAGCATCGGTTGGCCCATTTACCTTGAGCTTACCTACGCCAACATTTGTTGGCGGAACAACTAAAAATATCCCATGCTATTTAATAGATCCTGTTACAATCTCTTTGAATTCATATATTAATACCGAAGAGAACGGGATTGATAAAAATCTTGAAATCACCTCCAATTTTGAATGGACTTTACCATCTGGATGGCAGACCAGCACAGGCCAAACCGGTACATTTGTGAGTAGTTCATCTATAAGTATTGTTCCACCGACATCAAATTCCGCCGTTTCTATCAAAGTACGGGCTAAAGCAAATACGCAATACAGTACAATAGCGACTCTGCAAATTACCCGGAATCTTGATGCTTTTAATGTTGAAGGGTCGCCAACAATTGTATGCAATACAACCAATCGATATACTGTTCCATTTGGTGCTGGTGTTTCTTATTTATGGCAATTACCAACTGGTTGGGCAGGTGTGAGTACAACAAATTACATCGACGTTATCCCCAAAGGAACTACCGGAACTATAAGCTGCACGATGACTGGATGCAATCAATCGAAAGTTTCGACACCAAAAACAATAACGGTAAATGCAGTTAACGCAGGTACAGTAATATCCGGTTCGGCTACCGTCTGCACCTCCGGAGCTACATTTACGATTAATAATATTCCGCTTATGAATTCCATTTTATGGACATGCGGACCTAATCTTACCATCTTTTCAGGGCAGAATACCACATCCTGTATTTTTAAAAGCATTAGTAACGGTAGTAGTTGGATAAAGGCGAAACTGGTTACAGAATGTGGGCAGATTGTTAATCTGTCTCAAATAAATGTTTGGTCTGGCACCCCTACTGTATCACCACTAATTTCATTGGCCAACTTCGATGGCAGCACCTATAACAGTGTTTGTAATAGCCAGAACTATTCAACAAACATGGATATTCAGCCTTTAGAGTCTTTCGTAGAATGGACAAGAATTGCAGCAAATCCAGAAACTACCACATGGTATCAATCGGGAAATAATATCAATTCATACTTTTTCTATGTCAATCAAACCGCTGTATATCGAATTAGTGCTACAAATTCATGCGGTTGTACTTCGTATGACTTTGGATTTAAATCTATAGATTGCGGTGGTGGCGGCGGTTGCAACGTGGTGTATACGCTCTCACCCAACCCGGCCAGTAGCAGCTTTACAATTGTTCCAAATATTCCAGCTCCCTGCAATGTTGCCACAACATTGGCAAAAACCACAGCAACAAGCTCGAGCCCAAGTGGATTTATTTCGGTTTTTGACCAGCAGGGTAATTTGAAAAAGAAGGTGAAGTACAGCTATAATACAGAAGTGGGAATTGACGTTTCTGGCCTAAAGAATGGTATTTATCTCGTCCAGATTTATGATGGAATCTCCACCGATCAGAAAACAATCGTTGTAAATCATTAAAATCTTAACTCATTATTTTCGGGGATTCCATCCTTCAAATTTAGTATGGAATCCTTTGACATTTGGATTTTTAGTCAGGGTTTCACTCCAAGTGCAGCCCTGAATTGTTTCTATTCAATTTTGCTACCTGAGCTTTTCTTTCTAAATTTACCAGGCTAAACCAGAATCCAAGAATCATGAAAAAGTTTCTTTTTCTCCTTTTTCCTTTTTACCTTTTTACATCCTCCTTTGCACAGAAATATGTAAAAGTCTGGGGCGATGAGTTTAACACGCCTGGCTTGCCCGACAGCACCAAATGGGATTACGAAGTTGGAAAATTGCGCAATGCTGAACTTCAGTATTACACCGCCAAACGTGCCGAAAATGCACGGATTCAGGATACCGTACTGATTATTGAAGCACGAAAGGAAGCCTGGTTGGGTGCCAGTTATACTTCGGCCAGCCTGGTTTCGAGGTACAAAGGTGACTGGCTGTATGGAAAGTTCGAGTTCAGCGCCAAAGTTCCCGGTGGAAAAGGGACCTGGCCAGCAATCTGGATGATGCCAACCGACGATGAGTACGGAAGCTGGCCAAAAAGTGGCGAAATGGACATCATGGAATATGTGGGCATGAATCCTTCCAATCTGTATTTCACACCCCACTATGAGGGAACCAACGGTACAGGGCATCAAAGTTCAGGCTCCAATACCACTGCAATCAGTCTGCCATACAATAAGTTTATCAACTTTACCTTCATCTGGTCGCCCACGAAACTGGAATGGTATGCCAACGGGATCAAATACCATACTTTCAACAAAACAGCCAGTGATTATCGTGTCTGGCCTTTCAATAAAATGTTCTATATGATCCTGAACCTGGCTTATGGCGGCTCCTGGGGCGGACAAAACGGAGTGGATGACACGAAACTTCCTCATAAGTTTTTAATCGATTATGTTCGGGTATATCAGCTTCAGGATACGGCAAGCCCGTTTTCGCTGAAAGTCAATCCGGCAACCGGGGGAACTGTCGAAGTGTCGCCTGATCTAACGAACTATCCGGAAGGAACTTTGGTTACACTGACTGCCAAACCTCAGGAAGGATACGAATTCGTACGATGGCTTCACCTGAGTTCGGCCAATCCGCTACCAATTGATCTCAATAAAAACTGGACAGTCACCCCTGTTTTTCTAAAAAAAAACGAAGTGATTTTGAACGGTGATTTTAGCCAGGGACTAAAAAACTGGCCTGATTTGTATTTTTACAGCCCTGCAACCACCGCAGCCACCGTTTCGGCAACTGACAGTGTTTTTGTTGTCAATATTACCAAACCCGGAACCGCCAACTGGCATATTGTTGGTCAGCAACTCAATGTTCCTTTGATTCAGGGAACAACCTACAACATTAGTTTCGATGCCCGGGCCGATAATCCGAATTCGATGGACGTTTTCCTGTCGAAAAATTACGGTGATTTTGCCAGCTATTATTCAACCGTAAAAAACATTACCACAACGAAACAGAAGTTCACCTGGACGCAGAAAATGTCGCAGGCAACCGACTTAAACTGCCGCTTTGGCTTCGGTTTTGGCAGGTTTTCAGGAAAAGTTTACATCGACAATGTGAGCATTTTAAAGGTTGCAGCGACAGAGGTGAAAACTTTGAATGAAGCGGAACCGGATGCCATCAGCATATTCCCGAATCCCACTTCCGGAGTTTTGGAAATTTCCGGCAGCATCTCCGATAAATTTCCGGCAACAATCAAATTGTTCAACCTTCAGGCGCAACTGATTGCTACTTTACTTCAAAATCAAAATTTAAATGCAGGTCAATCGCTTCATTTCAACCTGAAGGATTACCAAATAAAACAAGGAATTTATCTTCTCACCGTATCAACTCCGGAAAGACAAATAACGCGAAAAGTGATCGTCAATTAATTTTATACAAGCTAAACCTAAATCCAATGAACCGAAAACTAATCTTTACATTCATCATGTTTGCCAGTATTATTTCGATTTTAAAACTCTCTGCACAGGCACCATACAAGGCTACCTGGGAATCACTCGATTCGCACAAAATGCCAGCCTGGTACGACGATGCCAAAATCGGACTGAGCATGCACTGGGGTGTCTATTCCGTTCCTGCATGGGCTCCGCGCGAAAATGGAATTTCGTATGCCGAATGGTATGGAAACAAAATGCATGACGAAAAAAATCCGACAGTGGCATACCATGCCGCAAAATACGGAGCTGATTTTACGTACGATCAGTTTATTTCTCAATGGAAAGCCGAATCATATCATCCTGCCGAATGGGCGAAGTTTGCAAAAAAGATGGGCGCCAAATACATGTTCATCACTTCGAAACACCACGATGGGTTCTGTCTTTGGCCAAGCAAATACACCGACCGGAATGCGATGAGTATGGGTCCGAAGAAAGATATCTTGGGCGAATATTTTGCTGCCGCCCGCAAGGAAGGACTGAAAGTGGGTTTGTATTATTCGCTTTACGAATGGTATAATCCGTTGTACACAGGTAAAGATATTAAATACGCCGGGCTTAAAAAGGTGAGCAATTATGTGGATGATTTCATGATTCCGCAGATCAAGGAATTGATTGAACTGTACCATCCCGACTTTTTCTATTTCGATGGTGAATGGGATCATCCGGAATCGTTCTGGAAAATGAAAGAAGTGGTTGCCTATTTCTACAATCAGGCAGCCGCGCGCAATCAGGAAGTTTTCGTGAACGACCGTTTTGGCGCTGAAGAACGAGGCAAACATGGCGATTTGTACAATGTTGAATACAGCTACAACGATGGAAGTCTGGGTATTCTGACCCACAAATGGTCTTTCTGGCAAGGCATTGCCAAAACTTTTGGATATAACGCCGATACCGATCAGGAAGATTGTCTGTCGCCTAAACAGTTCATCGACAAAACAATTGACGGAGTTGCCCGCAATGGCAATTTCGACATTAATGTTGGACCAACTGCTGCCGGTATTATTCCCGAATATGAGCAACATCCGCTCCTGAAACTGGGTGAATGGCTTACGACCAATGGCGAAGCAATTTATGGTACTCGTCCGTGGACCACGCAAATTGAAGGCGATGCCCGTTTTACTTCAAAAGGCGATTTTGTTTATGCCACCTTCCTGAAATGGCAGGGTGACGAATTCAAATTGAAGTCGGTAAAACCAGTTGCCGATTCAAAAATCAACATGCTTGGCGTTTCAGGTGATCTGGATTGGGACTGGGATGCAACCAACGGATTAACCATCAAATATCCGCGTGATAAAGCCCGGCCAACAGCATGCAGTTATGCATGGGCGTTTAAGATTCAGGTGAAATAGATTGGAAAAAAGGAAAAAGGAAAAGGGAAAAAGTCATTCAGAAAGGCGAAATCTGACATGCAATCCGTTTTCCTTTTTTCTTTTTCCTTATTCCATTTTCAAAATTATCATTGACTTTTTCCTTTCATGTCAGTTGATTACTCCGCTAATTCAGCAGAATAACTTTTCTGAATGTTGTTTCAGTTTCAGTTTTAACTGATAATAGATAAGTTCCTGTTTGCAGTCCCTTTCCAAATTGGTACTGATGAGTTCCCCGCTCAACAGGGCCATCCACAAAGGTTTGAATCAATTTCCCCTCCATGGTGAAAGCAGATAAATTTACTTTTTGTTTATCCGGAATTGAAAAGCTAATTTGAACTTCCGAATTGGCCGGATTTGGAAAAACTGTGAAATCAAGTTTTCGGGAAGGCTGAATCATTGAACCAGTACTGTTCCCTGAAACTACCACAAACTGCGGGGTTTCGGTAAGGTTAAGTTCAATGGTTTGGCTGGAAGTGTTGTACCGGATGGTATCGCCATCCATATCCTGATCAACAGGAATCACAGAATAAGCATATTGGGCCTTGTATCCGATATCAAACTTATAAATTGATTTCGTTCCATCGTCGGTATTCGATCCGGTCTTTCGGGTCCACAGAACAAAAACCTTTTCCGAAGTCGCCGGATTAGCAAACTCAATGCTGTAAATTTCATTACTTCCTGATGGTTCCTTGAAAGCAAGAACTTTCGAAAATCCAGTTTTACCAAGTACATTCTGCATGGTAGTCAGATAGTACCACGAGATTTTCCGGACATATTTGGAAGTCCTGTCAGAAAGTAATCCACTGGATGAATACTGAAGAATATTCTTGCTATCGGTATCGGTGTCCATAAACAGGAATGACTTTTCGAAACCCATTTTGAGCAAAACCAGGTACGAACGCAACAGGTAATTGGCCTGCTGAATCGCAGGAGCATAGGTGTAGGAATGCTGGTTATTGGTGGCCAGATAAGTATCCCAGCCAAATTCAGTCATCCAAACCGGAATGGTTGGGACCACCCGGTTTTTCCATTTGAAGAATTTTCGGAACGAAATTTCATATCCATATTTTTCATTTTCAGGCGAATAGGCCTTCGACATGTCGCTGCAATACCAGTGCATATTGAGTACATCGAACGGAATACGCCCTCCGGAAGCAAGCATTACTTTGCTCAGATAAGTCGTATCAGAAGATGCCAAACCTGCCATCACGTGGAGGGCATCGGGATCAACCGATTTGATTCCAAGCAGCGGATGAGTTGCATCGGGTTGGATGCCAAATCCATCGTGAACCGCATTGCAATATTTGGCATAATTGGCGGCAGTCCAAAGCGGAGATTTCCAGGTATAATCGGGTTCGTTGTCGTCTTCGTAATATTTGATGTAATTTAAACCAGTTAGTTTGTCTGCCGTTTCAAGCAAATTAGAAGCTATCTTTTTCGAACCGTAACGGGCCACCAACTGACCCATAAATTCAAGTCTTTCCACGTAATCCGACACATTTGAACCGTTTCCTGTATTGATTGGAATGGGCGAAGTTCCGGCCCAACCGGGTTTTCCAAGCACATCAATCAAAACACTCATGCCCAAACGGCGACATTCTTTCATATAATCGGTATGTTCGGGCCAGGTATAACCTTGCGGCTCTTTGGTAATGTTATCCCATTTATAATAATTATTAGCCGCTTCGTATTGCGACCAGTCGTGGTATTCCCGAATCCATTTGACACATTTCGATAAATCGGTCAGGTATTTATTATCAAAGGCAGCTACATTCGAATTAACACCCATGTAATCGGCCACGATTATCCGGGGAGTATTTTGGGCCAGAAGACAATTCAGAAAAAGGAAAAAGGAAAAGAGAAAACAGATGGCCTTCATGATCAGGTTTGCTTGGTTTTAGTGAGCCAAAGATAGAATATATTGGTGGCTTACAGAACGGCGACTATTGGGAAGTTTACTGTAAATTCAGTCAACGTAATGACTAATTTACCAGTAAATTCGTCAACGTAATGACTAAATTACTAGTAAATTCGTCAATAGAAAAATATTCTATATATTTGCAGGCGATAAAAACACCAGAAAATGAATACATTAAATCGAATATTAGCCGAAAAGATTAAGGATAAGCTTTTACCAAATAAAGTTGTCTTGATTTTCGGTGCACGAAGGGTCGGAAAAACGGTCTTGATCCGTCAGGTAATTCAGGATTTTGAAGGCAAAGTTTTGGTCCTGAATGGAGAAGACAATGACTCGATTGCACTTTTGAACGAAAAGAGTATTTCCAATTATCGAAACCTGCTCAATGGAATAGATCTTTTGGTGATTGATGAAGCGCAGAACATTCCTGAAATTGGTCAAAAACTAAAATTGATGGTCGATGAAATCGATCAAATCCGAATTATTGCAAGTGGTTCATCGTCGTTCGACCTGTATAACAAAACAGGTGAACCATTGGTGGGGCGAAGTTTTACTTCCTTGCTTTTCCCATTCAGCCAACAGGAGCTTTCGGCCACCGAAAATGTTCTGGAAACCCGGAGAAAATTGGAATCCAGGTTGATTTATGGTTCCTATCCTGAAGTTGAAATGATGGAGAATGACAACGATAAGATGGAATATTTGAAAGATTTGGTGAATTCTTACCTTCTGAAAGATATTCTTGCCGTAGAAGATATCCGGAATTCAGGAAAAATGAAAGATCTTTTGCGCCTTGTTGCTTTTCAGACTGGCCATGAAGTTTCGCACGAAGAATTGGCAAAGCAATTGTCTCTGAGTAAAAATACAGTCGAAAAATATCTGGATTTATTATCTAAAGTATTCATTATTTATCGGTTAGGGGCCTTCTCGAAAAATTTACGCAAAGAGGTAACCAAAGCAGGAAAATGGTATTTCTATGATAATGGCATCCGAAATGCCCTGATTTCTAATTTCAATCCGACGGTGTTGCGACATGATATTGGTCAATTGTGGGAAAGCTATTTGATTTCGGAACGCATGAAAAACAAGCATTTTAATTCAGAACCCGTTGAGTTTTATTTTTGGAGAACCTATGATGGTCAGGAAATTGACTTAATAGAAGAACGTGACGAAAAGATTGCAGCATTTGAATTCAAATATTCTGAAAAGAGCCTGAAAATTCCCCGTGCATTCAAGGATAATTATCGCGATTCGTCATTTTATCAGGTACATAAAGAAAACTATTTGCAATGGCTGTTGAACCGGTCATCCAGCCAATACTGATTTTCTGATTGCATCCTTCAGTCAATTTTTTACCTTTAAGGCAAACTAACTAAACGATCGATCATGCCGCTACTTATTGTCGGAATCGGAATCCTGATTCTTCTCCTACTCATCAGTAAATTAAAACTGAACGCCTTTTTTGCACTGCTAATCACTTCTTTCGCTGTCGGACTTCTGAGCAATATGAACCTGATGGACATTCTGGATTCTATACTGAAAGGAATTGGCGATACGATGGGGAAAATTGTTTTGATTCTGGCTTTTGGCGCCATGCTTGGCAAGATTCTCGAAGAAAGCGGTGCGGCACAAACCATTACCTTGCGAATGATTGATTTCATGGGGCTGAAAAACATTCAGTATGCTTTGCTGATTACCGGGTTTATGGTGGGTTTACCTATGATGTATAATGCCAGTTTTTTTGGTTTTGGTGCCCTTGATTTTCACCTTTGCCATCGCAACCAAAATGCCAACCATCTGGCTGGCACTTCCACTTTGTTCTGCCTTATCGGTGGCACATTGTTTTTTGCCACCACATCCGGCTCCAACCTACGTTTCCTTTATTTATATGGCCGATGTTAACAAGGTATTGCTCTACGGATTGATTCCGATGATTCCGGCCTGCCTGATCGGTGGCGTCTGGTTGTCGCGCTTTTATAAAAAAATTGAAGTAATACCTCCAACGGAACTTTTTCAGGAGCGGCAC
>CAIPKZ010000413.1 GCA_903865775.1 uncultured Prolixibacteraceae bacterium
CCTGTTTTCAGGATGAACCAGTGTTAAACTGCTGAATAAGTCAGAATCTTCAGGCACATCGTCGAAACGTCCCGCCTGAAAAGCACTTGTAATTTGAAGATTTTCACCCAGAAAAGCCATTAACAAACTGATCCCATGCGAACCTAAATCAGCCATTGCGCCTCCGTCGGGAGCCGGGGTTAGGCGCGTTTGGCGTTTATCGCGGTACGACTTCTGTAAATAATCGCCGTGGTAATATTTCAGATCAAAATGAATGGGGTTGCCGAGTTTTCCGGAATTCCAGAAAGCCAGTGCTTCCCTGACTGAGGCGGTATGTAAATATTGAAATCCAACCTGAATTTGTTTTCCGGTTTCTTTTGCGATCATGATCATCTTCTGCTCTTCTTCCAGATTCGAACAAACCGGTTTTTCAAGGTAAATCCGGGTAACCGAAGGCATTCCAAGAGCAAGTTCCAGATGTTCGAAATGGACATTGTTTGGCCCAAGAATCAGAACCGTATTGATATTTGTATTGACTTTGAACTCTTCCAATGAGAGTGACTTTTTAAAATCGTATTTGGCGGCAAAGGTATCACTGCTTTCTTTTCGGGCCGAACAAACAGCTTCAAACTCAATTTCAGGAATTTCGGGATAATAATACTTCAATGAATTTAGGGCATAGGCATGTGCCCGGGCTATACCGCCGGCACCCAAAAAGCCTATAACCATTTTTTCTGAAACCATTAGTTTTGGTTTTGTTTGGAAGTATCAAAAATAATAGATTTAATGAGAGTACCGAGAATTAAAACAAAAAATGGCCGGACTGTTTTCACAATCCGGCCATTTTTTGATAGAAACCACATGTTCGATCTTTATTCCAATTCCAGCACGACTACTGATTTACCGGGAATACTCAATTCCAATTTATTGTCCGAAATTTTCTTGGCATTCTTAAATACAACTGGCACAATGGTTTCCGGTTTTTCGAAAGTATTAACCGTGTTCACTGCAACAGCTGTCAGAATCGAACCTGAATTGATTTTAGTAAATCCTTTCCCTGAAAGATTGACCTCCAGTTTAATTTCTTTGTTTGGATTCAGATTGCTCAAAGTCACATGGATTTTGCCATTTTTGTCAACCGAAGTAGAACTGCTGATTGCAGGAATCTGGTCGTCACCCAATTGATATTTTTCACAAATCAGGTTCGAAGGAAGCAAGGTGGCATTCTGATGCACATTATACATTTTGAATACCTGATAAGTTGGAGTCAGGATCATCTGATTGCCCCTAGTCAGAATCATCGACTGCAAAACATTAACAATCTGTGCAATATTCGCCATTTTTACGCGATCGCAGTGTTTATTCAGGATATCCAGCGTGCTGGATGCAATCAATGCATCGCGCATCGAATTCTGCTGAAAAAGGTGACCCGGAATCGTTCCCGGTTCAACATCCGTCCAGATTCCCCATTCATCAACCAGAAGGTCGACTCGTTTATCTTTATCATACTCATCCATGATTGCTGAATGTTTGGTAACCAACTCATCCATAAACAATGCCTTTTTCATTCCTGAGAAATAAAGTTCTTCCCCAAAATTGGTTGCTGATGATTTGTTTCCCCAGCCTTCGCCGGCAATGGTATAGTAATGAAGCGACAAGCCATCCATGTTGTTCCGACCTCTCTCCATCATGACTTTGGTCCAATTCAAATCGTTTCCATTTGAACCACAGCCAATCCGTTTGAATTTATCGCCGCCATACATGGCAGCATAGTTCGAATATTGTTTCATCAGGTCAGAATAATACTCTGGAGTCATGTTTCCTCCACAGCCCCAGCTTTCATTACCAATTCCGATAAATTTGACATTCCATGATTTCTCGCGACCGTTTTTCCGGCGAAGATTGGCCATCGGAACATCATCTTCAGAAGTCATGTATTCAATCCAATCGACCATTTCACCAACCGTTCCGGAACCGACATTGGCTGAAATGTATGGATCGCAGCCCAGCAATTCGCAAAGGTTAAGGAATTCGTTGGTGCCAAAACTGTTGTCTTCAACGGTTCCACCCCAAAATACATTTTTAATTTTCGGACGATCGGCCAAAGGACCAATGCCGTTTTTCCAATGGTAAGCATCGGCAAAACAACCTCCCGGCCAGCGAAGTACAGGTATCTTCAATGCCTGAAGTGCTTCGAGCAAATCTTTGCGGTAACCATCCACATTCGGAATCGGCGAATTTTTACCTACCCAGATTCCATCATAAATACAGCGCCCCAGGTGTTCGGCAAACTGGCCGTAAATGTTTTTATTAATTTGGTCTTTCCCACCGACAGCATCGATATCAAGTACATTGACTTGAGCATTTAAGGAAAAAGTAAAAATGGAAACGAGCAAAAAGAATATTAACTTCTTCATTTTAAATTAGTTTATTGGTTTTAATAAGTTTCGTTGAATTCTTACTCCAAAAGAACAAAAATATAATTGTCTTTCAAACACTTTATAACAAATAAGCACCTTCCCCCTGCCTGCTGGACACAGGTAAATTCAGCTGATTCGATAAGAGTTTAAGTTGGTTTCCGACTACTCAAAAGTAAGCAGGAATAAGTCAAAACCAAGTTGGATAAGTGGATAAATAAAATTACAAACGGTCTTCGCCTGGATTATCCATCAAACCAATTCAACACACTTTCTTCAGCTAATCAGTGAGGTTAACCTGTTTTTCTCAGTTCTGGAATTTTCGGCAAAAGCTATTTCTTCAATGGCCGTCAGGAGAAATCCGTTGTATGGAGTAAATTGCTCTTTTCGCTTCCGGATATACGAAAAATGAAAAGGTGACCAAGCTTCAAAATCGGAAACACATTTTCGGCTGTATGCCTTAGGATTCTGAGCAATGGCTTCAGTTATAAAAAGATCCATACTTCTTCGCATCAACGATTTAAACAATTCAATGTGCCGGCCATTAAAAAAATCCAGACTTTTCATCACCTGCTCGCCGAACCAATAAGTTTTGTTCAACTTTTCATCCAAAGTAGTTTTGGAAGAAACATACGAAAAAACGGTCATCAACCCGGCCTGACCATCTTCTTCAAGATCCTGAATATCATCCAGAAGCTGAAGATAGGCTCCGTAACCAAATAAGAAATACTTCTGCTCATTAGTTAATTTTCCGGCAACCAGATAACCGTCGGCCAGCACAGAAGCACCACCTTTCTCCAGGCAAATGCTCAAAGTTTCCATTTCGGAAATTGAGTTCTTCGAATGGATAAGCTTCAAACTGTTGGTTTGAGCCTCATGAATATTGAGTAAACTTTCAAAAACTTCCGGAAAAGCAGCTCTGGAATACTGATCTTCGATCATTTCAACCAGGCGAAAAATTGCAGTTTCGGTTTTCGTTGAAGGTTCAGTTTTCAGGCCTGAAAGCCGGTTCCGGAAACGTTCGCTGAAAATCATTTTTTCAAAGTCCGAAATCTGCGGATCGTCAATCAGATTGTCGGTATAAGGATACAACAAGCTGTAGGCAAAAATAGAAGGAGAAAGCTGCATGGGAATACCCATGATCAGCTGCAAGCCATTCATGATCCAGACATTCCGACAGGCCTGAAAGATATCATGAAACGACAATTCCGGATCGAACCTTCGGGCTTGCCGGACAAATTTTCGGGTTACCTCAATAAGCTCATCAGAAAACATCATTTCGAGCTGATCATCAGTAAAATCAAGTCCATCGCGCAAAAAGACCCGCGTATTTTCAAAAAACAAACGTTCGTCGAGCTCAGTCATCGATATTTTTCTCATCCGTTGTTTCCGGAAAGATTTAATCGATTGAAGAAACTGATCGAGAATGACTTCTTTGGACAGCTTATCTGATTTGGAATACAATTTGGAAAATTCAGGCATCTGATTTGAGCAGGAATTCCAAATCAGGGAATATTGATCGGTATAATTTTTCAACATGGCTATTTGTTATGGTAGCCGCAATATCTGAATTTCAGGAAAGCAGAGGAAAAATAAAACGACCAATGCCTGATTATTGCCGATAAAC
>CAIPKZ010000414.1 GCA_903865775.1 uncultured Prolixibacteraceae bacterium
CATATTACGGCCTGCGATCCGGTTGTAATCAAAGGCGATCTGGCTTTTGTGACACTGAAAGGCGGAACAACCTGTCGTGGAACCGTGAATCAGTTGGATGTCATCCGGATGAGCAATGGATATTCGAAATTTGAACTGCTCAGATCTTATCCCATGTATGGCCCGCAAGGACTTGGAATTGACGATGACCTGCTTTTTGTCTGCGATGGAGATGCAGGCCTGAAAATTTACAATTCAGCGGATCCGTTAGCCATCACAAGCAATATGATCGCAAGTTTCCCGTTAATTAATGCATACGATGTAATCCCCGTGAACAACTTCCTGTTCATGATTGGAGACAAAGGCTTTATGTTATACGATTATTCAAACATTCAGAACATTAAACAAATTGGTTTTATTCCGGTAGTGAAAAAATCATAACCAGTCCGGATTATCTGGACTTTGAAGTACTGTGGTATCCTCTTTGAAAAAACCGGTTGATCTTTTCATCCGGTTTTTTGTTTGAATAAAACTAAAGCTTTGTTGACTGAGGAAATTAAAACCACTACTTTTGCAAATTGTCAAATTTTGAAAAATACATTATGCGCATCGAAAAATTCCCAAGGGTTTTAAGACTAATTTTCTTTTTTCCTTTTTTTCTTTTCTCTTTCCTGATTGCTTGTTCCAGCTCAACACGTAATCAATCCGATTCAATCGGAACTCATTTGTTTACTCCGGTAGAATTGCCTGCAAAACTTGAATTTGCAGGTGAAAAAGTACCCATGGAATATTACGATGTTAGGGAAAACCTCGACCGGGAATTACTGTCAGCGGTTTATTTTCATTCGCAAACGATCAGGTATATAAAAAATATGCCACGCTACTTTTCAATTATCGAGCCTATCTTGAAGTCACATGGTATTC
Source organism: uncultured Prolixibacteraceae bacterium (assembly GCA_903865775.1). GTDB lineage: Bacteria > Bacteroidota > Bacteroidia > Bacteroidales > Prolixibacteraceae > Aquipluma. The sequence continues at coordinate 904 of CAIPKZ010000414.1, forward strand.
CTGAAGATTTCAAATACCTGTGTGTTGCCGAGAGTGGTTTCGATCCTCGTGCAGTTTCGCCGGCCAAGGCGGTTGGCTTGTGGCAGTTGCTCGAATCAACTGCAAAAGAACGTGGTCTGGAAATAAATAATCAGATTGATGAACGCTATCATATCGAAAAATCAACCGAAGTTGCCTGCCGGATTTTTAAATCTGCATTCGAAAAATACGCGAGCTGGTCGCTTGTTGCTGCCTCTTACAATGGAGGACGAGCAGGTGTCGATCGGCAAGTCTTCACGCAGAAAGTCAAAAGTTACTACGACTTGCTTTTTGTGGAAGAAACATCACGTTATGTGTTTCGCATTCTGGCATTAAAGATGGTCATGGAAGATCCTGAAAAGTATGGTTTTGAAATCAAGAAAAAGGAATGTTATCCAATTATCGAAACTTCTTCTGTCGAAGTGAAAGGCAATGTTCCTGATTGGGCTGCTTTTGCCATCGACCATGGAATTTCGTATAAAACACTGAAAATGTTTAATCCATGGTTGAGGGAAACTTCCCTGAAAAACCCGACTGGTAAGACTTATACACTGAAAATTCCTGAAAAGGGTTTTCGGACACAATAAAAGCCAAAGCCCCCTTACCGTTCCCCCGTTGGGGGAAAGCTTTGGACACTACCATGAAGTTGGTTTTCCCTGAAGGGGAAAAATATCAATAGCCCGGGGTGAAACCCCGGGTAGGCTGAAACAAAGGATAACCGTCCGCGAAAAATTGATATTCGAAGCTAAAATGTGATGTCGGACGGAATGAATTTACCTTATTAAGGACTGAAAATAAGAAACACCGAACAAGAAATAAGAAACATTAAAGGAATCATTTCCTCATTTTTCCTAATTAAAGTTTAGATGCAAAACGCAGAAAATATACATACTCCGGAAAATCTGACGGAAGAAGACGGCCTCATTGTGGTACACGGTGCCCGGGTCCACAATTTACAGAATGTGAATGTCGAAATTCCACGAAATAAACTCACCGTAATTACCGGTTTGAGCGGCAGCGGAAAATCGTCGCTGGCATTCGACACCATTTATGCTGAAGGACAGCGTCGCTACATCGAAACTTTTTCGGCCTATGCCCGATCCTTTCTGGGTAACATGGAGCGTCCGGATGTGGATCTGATTTCAGGACTGAGTCCTGTTATTGCCATTGAACAGAAAACCACCAATAAAAATCCACGTTCTACAGTTGGCACAGTAACCGAAATCTACGATTTCCTACGGTTGCTGTACGCCAGGGCTGGAGAAGCTTTTTCGTACAACACCGGCGAAAAAATGGTAAAATATACCGACGATCAGATTTTGTCGCTGATCAAATCTTCTTTCTCCGGAAAAAAAATCCTGATTCTGGCTCCAATGGTCAAAGGACGGAAAGGGCATTACCGCGAACTGTTTGAGCAAATCCTGAAAAAAGGCTTTCTGAATGCGCGGATCGATGGGGTTGTAACCGAACTGAAGGCTGCCATGCGGCTCGATCGGTACAAAAATCACTTCATCGAAATAGTAATCGACCGTTTGCTGGTTGACGAAGCCAGTGATAAACGCCTGCACGATTCACTTCAGATTGCAATGAAAAATGGTCACGGAATCTGCATGATTCTTGATCACGATACACAAGAAGCCAAGTATTACAGCCGGCAGTTGATGTGCCCGACAACCGGAATATCATACAATGAACCTGCCCCGCATAATTTTTCGTTTAACTCGCCGCAAGGTGCCTGTCCAAAATGCAATGGATTGGGAATGATCAGTGAAATTGATCTGGAGAAAATCGTTCCGGACAATACAAAAAACATCCAAAACGGTGGAATAGCAGCTCTGGGTGCACATAAAAATACGCTGGTTTTCTGGCAGATCGAAGCTTTGGGCGAAATGTTCGGCTTTACATTGAAAACGCCCATCAAAGATATTCCGGAAGATGGATTGAATGCAATCCTTTTTGGAACCAGCGAACGAATTCATCTAAAGAATTCACCGCTCGGAACTTCCATGAATTACATGATGACTTACGAAGGTGTGATCAAATACATCGATGCGCAGAAAGATGATAATCCTTCGCAGAAAGCACAGAAATGGGCCAATCAGTTTGTGCGTGAAACGCCCTGTCCGGAGTGCAATGGACAACGGCTCAAAAAGGAATCGCTCTTTTTCCGGATCGATGGAAAGAATATTTCGGAACTTGCCCGGCTTGATATTTCGGAACTTAGCGGATGGCTGGTTAATCTGGAAGACCGGCTGACCGATCGACAGAAAAAAATAGCCGTTGAGGTGATCAAGGAAATCCGCGACCGGATTCGATTTTTGGAAGATGTTGGTCTCAATTATCTTTCACTCGACCGGAC
>CAIPKZ010000415.1 GCA_903865775.1 uncultured Prolixibacteraceae bacterium
ATAAAATACGAACTGTTTTTTCTGGTCTTGATGATAACAATTTTGTATGTTTGCACCGTCCATAAAAAGACAAATCAAAGTTCAGAATGTTTATCTGAACTTGAAGAAAAAAATCAATCTTTAGGAATCACCATAACTTATAGGAGGACGAAAAATGAATAATGTTGATACCGTATCAACAGATGTGTTAATAATCGGTGGTGGGCCATCTGGCTTAGCTACGGCAATTCACTTAGCGGATACGTTGAAACAAAAAGGACTGAGCCACCGAATATTGCTAATCGATAAAGGAAGCTCAATTGGTAGCCATATCTTGTCAGGTGCAGTTATTAAAGCTGATGTTTTTAAAGAATTATTACCTGATGTGGACATCTCAGAGATTCCATTCAATGCTAAAGTAGTCAAGGACAGTACCGTATGGCTAACAGAAAAGGGTTCCATAACATTTCCATTTCATATTCCCTATATGAACAACCTCGGGAACTATACGGCTTCCTTAGGTCAGATTTGTAAATATCTGGCAAAAAAAGCAGAGGAAAAAGGTGTGGAAATATATTCCGGTTTTGCCGTAGATGAGATTTTGTATCAGGACGGAAAAGTCATTGGTGCCAAAACCAAGGATACTGGCATTGATCATCACGGAAATCAACTCGACAATTTTCAGGCTGGTACACGCATCGAAGCTAAAATCACGATTTTTGCTGAAGGTACACGCGGCAGTTTGGCCAAAATGTTGATTAATAAGTTTAACCTGGACGAGGGCAAAAACGAACAGATCTACTCATTGGGCTGTAAAGAATTATGGTCGGTTCCGCAAGGAAATATTGAGGCCGGACAAGTCTTTCATACCATGGGCTATCCACTCCAGAATGATGAATTCGGTGGAGGTTTCATTTACGGATTGAACGACAACCGGGTCGCTATTGGTATTGTGGTTGGACTCGACTATAAAGACCCGTCTTTCGATGTTCATGATGCCATGCAGATTTGGAAAACCAGCGCATTTGTATCCAAAATATTAAAAGGTGGCAAATTAGTTGAATATGGTGCCAAAACACTGCCCGAAGGAGGCTATTATGCTCTACCCAAACTCTATGTTGACAACGCTTTAATTGTTGGCGATTCCGCTGGTTTTGTAACGATGCCCGCCTTGAAAGGTGTTCATTTGGCAATCAAATCCGGAATGCTGGCCGCTGAAACTGCTGCCGATGCATTATCTAAAAACGACACCTCAGAAAAAAGCCTTCAGCTATATGAGACTTTGATGAAGAACAGTTTCATATATAAGGAAATGTATGCTGTCCGCAATACCAGACAAGGTTTTGCTAAAGGGCTGTTTGTTGGAGGATTTCATTTTGGAACTCAATTAATCACCGGTGGTGCTGGATTTTTTGGCAGACTTAGAACACATGCCGACTTTGAGACTACCTCAAAACTTAGCGAACTTAAAAAGAAACCGTTCAAAGAACGCTTCAAGGGAAAACTGGAATTCGACAAAGTATTGACTTTCGATAAAGCGACCGATATTTATCATTCAGGAGTTTACCATGATGAGCAACAGGTTGTGCATCTTCATATTCATGAACAGGAAAAATTTAATGCCATAAACATAGAGCAATACGGAGCAATGGAACAATTCTTCTGTTCGTCGGAAGTCTATGAACTTCATGTCAACAAGGACGGCAAGAAAGAACTTCGGATTCATGCCGAAAATTGCATGCATTGCAAAACCTGTGACATCAAAACTCCCGGAGAACGGATTACCTGGGTTATACCCAATGGTGGCAATGGTCCGGATTTTCAGAATATGTAACAATTAAAAGAAAAGGTAACAATGGCTTTAACGATAATAAGTTTAATAAAACAAGTCCCGGTACCCAGCGAAATGCGCATGGGTGAAGACGGGTTGATGGACCGGACCAAAGCAAAATCAATCATTAATATCGATTGTACTTTTGGATTGGAAGCAGGCTTACAACTAAAAAAACAGAATCCTGATGCACGATTGATTGTTTGCTCCATGGGTCCGGGTTCATTTGATGTTGCGCTCCGCACAGCCATTTCGATGGGCTATGACGAAGCATATCTTTTGTCTGACCGTAAATTGGGTGGCAGCGACACGTATGCAACCGGTCTTGCAATTTCGACCATGATTAAGCACTTGGGCTTTACCAAAGATTCAAAAGATCCATTTATTATTCTGGCTGGCCGTCAGACCAGCGATGGAGATACCGCTCACGTACCATCTCAGGTAGCCGAGGCCATTGGAATTCCTCAGGCTACATTTGTTGAGAGCGTAAAAGCCGACGGTTTGGGCAACGTGATTGCCAAACGGATTATCGAAGGTGGATACCAGATGATGAAATTGCCCATGCCATGCGTAATTTCGTTAACTCCAACCGGAATCCCTCCAAGGAAACCTTCATTAAGCGGAGCCATCAACGCGCGCAAACTGCAAATTACTACTTTCGGAATTGATGATATTGGATTGGGTACTGAAAAAATCGGGATTAACGGATCGCCAACTATTGTTGCAAAAGTAATGAATATGGTCAGCGAACGTCCTCCTATTACCATGTCGCAGGGTCAAAATGATGCCTCTCTGGTGGATAGTTTGATTGCCAACCTGAAAAAAGGTGGAAATGTTTTGGTGAAAAAGGACGCCGAAGCTAAAAAAGAAACCGATCGTCCTGATTTTCCTGAAAAAGACTTTCGCGATGGCTCACGGGGAATTCTCACCTGGGCTGAAATCACCAACGGGAATGTTTCCAGACCTTCGCTCGAACTGTTGACTCCTGCCAGAAATCTGGCCAACCAGTTGGGCAACGATACCAAGGTATTGACATTGATTATCGGAAAAAATGTACAGCCTCTGGCTCAAATCCTGATTGAACATGGTTCGGATGAAGTTATTCTGGTTGACGATGCGAAGCTTGAAGAATATCTGGTTCTTCCTTTCTCATCCATTTTCGAACAAGTTATCAAAGCAAGAAAACCTGAAATTGCACTTTTTGCTGCAACCACCTCCGGACGCGAATTGGCTCCCCGGATTGGTATGAAAACCGACAGTGGTGTAACGGCTGACTGTACCGGACTTGAAATCGGAGAATACATCAATAAAAAGGAAAAAGTAATTTATACACCGATACTTGAATCACGTCGTCCTACCTATGGCGAAAGTAAACTGGCCACTATTCTTGGTTTTGTTTGCCCACAGGTTTCTACTGCCCGTGCCGGAACATTCGAAGTTCCAAAACGTGTTGAAGGAAAACAAGGAATTGTTTCCAGTTTCACACCGGTATTGCATGATAAAGACTTCGTGGTTGAAATCCTGAAAACAGTTCGCGGAGAAGGTGGATTGCAAAATCTTTTCGAAGCCGACATTATCATTTCAGGCGGAAGAGGTACCACAAACGATAGTTTAGGCCTGATCAAAGGACTTTCTGATGCCTTGAGAGATCAGGGTATTAATTCTGAATGGGCATGCAGCCGTCCGGTAGTTGACGAAGGTGTAGCTGAATATGCACGCCAGATTGGACAAACCGGTAAAACCATTCGCCCGAAAGTATATGTTGCCGTGGGTATTTCAGGCGCTATTCAGCACATTGCCGGAATGAAAGAAGCCGAAAAAGTAATTGCCATCGATCACAATCCGAAAGCAAATATTTTCCACAATGCCGATTTTGGAATCTGTGGTGAATATCAGGACATTTTACCTGAACTGATTGAACGCGTGAAAGCCGGATTTACCTTTGGAATTGTACCGAAAGTGAAAGTATAATATAAGGTTTTTGTTTAACCACTTTCGGGGTTTTCAACCACCGAAAGGGTTTCCTGATGGCCCCGTCAGTGGTTGAAAACCCTGTCGGCGGCTAAACTAAACGACAAATCAGGGCATGAAAAAGTAGAATTACTCTTTCATGTCCTGATTTTGTTTTCGAGCTTCCGGAAATCCTCGGATTAGTTTCTCAGGTTATTTCATTAGAAAACTTACAATGCTGGTTTTGAATTTCGAGTAAGGCGGATACCTCAGCCAAATATCAAGGAGATTCGATTTCACAAGGACAGACCGCATATTCGAAAAAGTTTCAAACGATTTTTTGCCATGATACCTGCCAATTCCACTTGGGCCAATACCTCCGTAAGGCAGATATGGTGAGGCAATTTGCATCACGGTCTCATTCACGCTGGCATTGCCCGACTGAGTTTTCATCAGGAATTCGCGAATGAGTTTTTTACTTCCTGAAAAGATATAGGTCGCAAGTGGCTTGGGATGCTGTTCGATGATGCCATAAACTTCGTCGAAGTTCTCAAAATCGATCACCGGAAGAACGGGTCCGAAAATTTCTTCCTGCATAATCGGATCGTCAGGATTTACATCTTTAATAACTGTCGGTTCAACATACCTGCTTGCCGGGTCGGTTTTTCCTCCTATAACAATCTCACCGCATTTCATCAAAGCGGCAAGTCGCACAACACTTTCCGGGCTGATTACCCTTGCAAAATCATTGCTTTTCTCCGGATCACCACCATAAAACGAACTGATTTCCTTTGCTAAAAGCTCCAGAAACTGATCTTTCACTTTTCGGTCGATCAACACATAATCCGGACTCACACAGGTTTGTCCGCAATTGATAAGTTTTCCCCAGGCAATTCGTTTCGCCGCATAATCAAGCCGGGCATCGGCTGCCACCACACATGGATTTTTTCCGCCCAGTTCAAGCGAACAAGGTGTTAAATTGACTGATGCTTTTTGCATCACGTATTTCCCGACGTTCGGGCTACCGGTGAAAAAGATATAGTCAAATTTCTGGTCAAGCAGAAAGTCGCTGGTTGAATGATCTCCATCAATCATGGCAACCAATTCCGGAGGGAATTGGCTGAGTATTTCTTCCATGACAAGAGCGATATTAGGCACCTGCCTGGAAACTTTCAGGATAACGCAATTGCCCGCAGCAAGGGCACCAACCAAAGGCATAAAAGCCAGCTGAAACGGAAAATTCCAGGGTGATAAAACCAGAACCTGTCCGTATGGCTGGGGAACCACATAACTGTGCGACAAAAAATGGACGATCGGAGTCCGCACACGTTTTTGCTTCGCCCAGCATCTGAGTTTGCTGATGGAATGGTTCAGCTCTTTGATAACAAACCTCGATTCGGTGGCAATCACCTCAAATTCAGGTTTGTGAAAATCTTTCCACAAGGCATCAACGATTTGTTGCTCGTTCTGAATAATGAGTGCTCGCAATTTCTTCAGGATTTCAATCCGGTAGCCGATATCGAATGTTTTGCCGGAAGCAAAAAACCTGCGTTGCTCTTCAATTACACGACTGATTTTTTCTTTTTCCATTCTTCTTCGAGTTCGATTAATTGTTTGGAAATATCTGTGACATGAGCTCCCTCTTTTGCCGGAATGCCACTCATGCAATACTCTGCCATTGCGGTTATTGTCAGGCTTGGATTAACACCAATATTGCCCTGAATAACTGATCCGTCCGTGATGAAAAAATCCGGATATCCGTGTACTTTCAGATTTTTATTGACGACACCCGATTCGGCAGTTTCCGACATCGGGCAACCTCCAAGAATATGAGCGGTTGTAGGCCGGTTGAAAAATACTTCGAGAAGAATATTCTGAGCGACACCCGAAACCTTCCGGGCATATCGTTCCATAACTTCCTGTCCGATTGGAATAAAGGCAGGAACTTTTTTATTTCCACTGTTCTCGATTTTCATTTTTCCTCCCCAAAAGTTCTTTTTCCAGATCATTTTCATGGCATTATCAGCCGATTGCATCACCAGAAAAATGACTGCCTGAGTTGACCAGGTGAAATTAAAAACAGTCTTCAGGAAAAGTTGCGGGTGAGAAATGGTCTTCCATAAAAACATTCCGGATCTTTTGATTGATGAATCAGCACCGGCTACTGCTAACCCGAAGAACCACTTCATTGCATTCGAGTTGTCGGGATATTTGACCACTTCAACATGAGTCAGTGGATCGGGGCTGAAAACCGAAGTAATTGCAAGCCCGTTATTCAGTTTCTCTTTTGCTCCTGAAACGGCACAAAGTGTTTCAGCATTGGTCCGTAGTTCGTGTCCAAGTGTATCGGATAAAAGCGGAAGCGTATCATATTTGTATTTCTGTTTGAGCAGCAAACTGAGCGTTCCCAATGCTCCTGCAGCAACTACAATTCCCTTTGCTGTAAAAACTTTCCGTTTCTGCGGAAAGAATGAAGTTGAACTGCTGGTTTCAATTTCATAGAATTCTCCGTCGAAGGAGATCTTTTCGGCCTTTGTTTCCGGAAGTATTTCAACGCCCAGTTTTTCGGCAAACCATAAATAATTCCGGTCCAGGGTATTCTTTGCATTCTCACGGCAACCAACCATGCATCCGCCACATTCAATACAGCCTTTCCGGAGTGGCCCCAATCCGTTAAAATACGGATCCGTTTCCTGCTCCACGCCGTCAATATTTACGCCTACATAAACCGATTCAAAAGTGTCGTGCGCATTCATCTCTTTCGCTACTTCCTCCAGTAAAAGGTCTTCAATATTCAGTTTGGAGTATTTTTTTCGCCCAAGCATGAATGAAGCCCGGTCGTAAAAAGGCTCCAGAATTTTCTTCCATTCGCCGAAGCGTTGCCACGACAGGTTATTGAAAAATCCGTTGGTGGGAATAAATAAGGTGTTGCCATATACAAGGCTTCCTCCTCCAACGCCAACTCCGCTCATGATGCTTGCCGTTGAATAAAAGGAAAGTTTCTGAAATCCGAATAATCGCAAAGATGGCACCCAAAGGTATTTTCGAAGGTTCCAGTTGGTCTTCGGGAAATCTTCCGGATGATATCGTTTTCCCTGTTCAAGGATAAGTACAGAATATCCTTTCTCCGCAAGGCGCAGACTGGCCACGCTTCCTCCGAAACCTGATCCGATAACAATGTAGTCGTATATCATTGAAAGTGTATTATTTAGGAATGGTCAATGTAAATGTAGGAAGTCTTTGGAATTATCAGCCAAAATATAGAAAAAGATTTGGCAGAGTGATTTTTTACGCCCATACTGTTGCCTGCTTTTCATATCTCACTGAACTTTTCCTATATTTAGCATGGTTAATACAGCATCTGTATTGTACCCAACAAATAACCTGAATTGTAAATCATGGAAAAGAATTTCTCGCGCCGCATTTTTCTTCAAAAAAGTTTAATTACCGGTATTGGCCTTTCGCTGCTCGATCCGTTTTCGGTGTTTGCAGCAGCCAAAAAACAGGAAATGAAGCTTGGACTGGTTACCTATTTGTGGGGCAAGGATTGGGATTTGCCTACGCTCATAGCCAATTGCGAGAAAACCGGATACCTTGGAGTGGAACTTCGGTGTGATCATAAACATGGCGTGGAAACCAGCCTTTCAGCCAGTGAACGGGCTGATGTGAAAAAACGCTTCGCCGATAGTCCGGTTCAGTGTATTGGCTACGGATCGAATTTCGAATTTCACAGTCCGGATCAGGCCATTCTGCGGAAGAATATCGATCAGACCAAGGAATACATCAAACTTTGCAAGGATATCGGAGCTACCGGAATAAAAGTAAAACCCAATGGATTACCGCCGGAAGTTCCGAAGGAAAAAACAATTGCGCAAATAGCAGCTTCGTTCAATGAAATAGGCCGGTTTGCCAGAGATTACGACCAATTGGTACGAGTTGAAGTTCACGGAAACCTTTCTCAGGAGATACCAAACATGCGGGCTGTTTTCGAGCAGGTAACCGAAAAGAATGTGAAAATGTGCTGGAATTGCAACGATCAGGATCTACTTCCACCGGGATTGGAAGCCAACTTTAATTCCGTAAAAAAATGGTTTGGAGATACCGTGCATGTTCGTGAACTGAATGTGGGTGAATATCCATACCAGCAACTCATGGATTTATTCACCCAAATTAATTACCACGACTGGATTTTACTTGAAGCCCGAACCGAACCTGCCGATAAGGTTGTTGCAATGATTGAGCAAATGAAAGTCTTTAATGAAATGCTTTCAAGAGCGAAGAAATAAAGTAGGAAGCTACACGCAGGACGGATTGCGGGTCCCGAGTACTCGGGATCAAGCCGAAAAACTGCCTGAGCGGAAAGATAACCTCCGAAAACCACCCCGAGTACTCGGGGCCGCACTTGACGGGTAGCTGAAGTTATG
>CAIPKZ010000416.1 GCA_903865775.1 uncultured Prolixibacteraceae bacterium
CAATCAACTAAAAATAAGGTCAACGAAAATTCCATCATATTAACAAATCAATATTTCTAAACTTTAAAACTACACCAGTTCAGTTATTTAAAGAACCTTTCAACCAATTTTTAAATAGCCCTTCAGAAAACTCAAAAATATTTTGATTGACCGCGATCAGATAGTGACCTATTCTATTGTTTTTAATCATAACCATCTTAATTTTGAGGAATGAAACGAATGTTCCTCTATTCTCAAATGAAATATTTAATCACCCTTTTCATCCTACTTTCTGTTTATTTGGGCTTTTCTGCTGTAAAAGTGGATCCGAATTTTCTGAAATATGCCGGTGATTCATGGGTGGATTCGATGATGATTAAACTCACCCTGGATCAGAAAATCGGTCAACTATTTATGATTCAGGCTTATTCAAATAAAAAACCAGAGCAAACGGAAGAGCTTTTGGAACTAATAAATATGTTCCAGGTTGGAGGTGTTATTTTCATGCAGGGAAGTCCGGTTGCCCAGGCTAAAATTTGCAATCTTCTTCAGCAGGCATCTAATATTCCATTACTTGTCGCCATAGATGCTGAAAATGGGTTGGGATTCAGGCTCGATTCCACCATAAAATATCCGGTACAACTGGCACTTGGCGCAATAACCAGCGACACCCTTATTTATCAGATGGGATATGAAATCGGACAGCAGTGCCGCCTTCTGGGAATCCATATGAATATGGCTCCTGTTTCTGACATCAATATGAACCCTGAAAATCCGGTAATCAACGTCCGGTCATTTGGAGAGAATCGACTGCAAGTCGCCCGTAAATCGTGGTTATATGCAAGCGGAATGCAGGCTGCCGGAATTTTGGCCACCGCCAAACATTTCCCAGGGCATGGCGATACCCAGACCGATTCGCACCTTGACCTGCCTGTGGTTACGCAAACAAAAAAGGAACTTGATTCGCTGGAATTGTTTCCATTTTCATACCTGATTTCCAGAGGAATCGGGGCTATCATGACCGGACATTTACAGGTTCCTGCACTCGAATCGGATTCGAAAATCCCTTCTAGCCTTTCATCTAAGATCATTACCAAAAAGTTGAAAAATGAAATGGGATTCAACGGGTTGGTTATAACTGATGCCATGAACATGAAAGGCGTAAGCAATCAGTTTTCGTCGGCCGAATCTTCGGTAAAAGCGCTGAAAGCCGGCAATGATATGATTGAAATCGTTCCGCGCCTCGACCGTGCCATTGAAGCTGTAAAAAAAGCTGTCGCCAGCGGAGAATTAACAGAAGCCGAAATCAATGAAAAATGCCGCAAGATTTTGATGGTAAAAAAGTGGATGGAACTTGATCGGCAAAAATTGATTGATCTGAACAATCTGACTCAAAAACTAAATGAGAATAAATATTACCTGACTAAAAGGTTGCTTCAGGAACAATCTTTGACCGTTTTGCGAAATCAGCAAAATATTCTTCCCTTAAAACAGCTTGACACGCTTAAAATAGCCAGTTTGCTTATTGGTTCTGAGCAAACTGATCCGTTTCAAAAGATGTTGGGAAACTATGCCGCTCTCGATCATTTTAATATCAGCAAAACTCCCTCTGAAACAGAAATAAATAACCTGTTGAACCAGTTAAATCGATACAATTTGCTGATCGTTGGAATAAAAGGAATGGGTATGTATCCTTCCAAACGATTCGGAATATCCGATCAGCAAATCAGTATCATGGAAAAACTTCGTAACCGAAACGTAGTAGTCTGTTTCTTCGGAAATCCTTATGCTTTGCCTCAGTTCAAATCCTTTCCTGATGCCATGAGTTTAATAGTCGGCTATCAGGACGATCAGTACACTGAGGAATTGGCAGCTCAGCTCATTTTCGGGGCAACAAATGCAAACGGCAAACTACCTGTCAGTGTTGATCAGTTTCCGGTGTTCTCCGGAATTGAAATTAAATCGATTCAGCGCTTGAAATATACACTTCCGGAAGAAGTGAATATCAATTCGGTCGATCTTTTTTCACCACTGGATTCGCTGGCTGAATTGGGCATCAGGGAACAAGCCTTTCCCGGATGCCAGCTTTTGGTAGCAAAAGAAGGAAAGGTCATTCTCAATAAAAGCTACGGCTTTTTTACTTATGAAAAGATTCTTCCGGTAAAAAACGAAAACCTGTACGATCTGGCTTCAGTGACAAAAGTTACTGCAGCGCTACCAGCAATCATGAAACTTTACGATGAAAAAAAGATCAAACTGGACGACCCTTTTTCCAATTATTTTTCTGAATTTAAAAAGACCAGCAAAGCAGAAATGACGGTTCGTGATGTGTTAACCCATCAGTCCCGATTACAGAGTGGAATTCCATTCTGGATCGAACCTGGGAGCACCACCAAACTCCTAAACGGTACGTTTCGAAGTAAACCATCCGAGAAATTTCAGGTACGAATTTCTTCCGGAATGTACGAACGGAATGACTTTAAAAATCAGATGATCAGCGATATCATTAAATCGCCGCTGCGTGCCAAAAAAGAATTTCATTATTCCGATTTAGGCTTCAGTTTAGTTCCGATTGTGACTGAACGGCTAACAAATGAACCTTTTCAGGAGTTTTTAAATAAAGAATTTTACCAATCGCTCGGGGCAGTTTCAACCGGATTCAAGCCCTACGAACGATATCCTATCCAGCAAATTACTCCAACTGAAAACGATCAGGATTTTCGAAAGGAATTGCTACATGGATTTGTTCACGACGAAACAGCAGCCCTGATGGGCGGAGTTTCGGGGAATGCAGGCCTATTCAGTAACGCCAACGACTTGGCCAAGGTAATGCAGATGTATCTGCAAATGGGCTATTACGGTGGAAAACAATATATTTCGCCTGAAACAATCCGTGAATTTACCCGGGTTCAATTTCCAATGACTGAAAACCGGCGAGCACTCGGATTCGACAAGCCCAATCCAGGCATTCAGGGGCAAAAAAACAAATTTCCGGCTGCTGACGCAAGTATACAAAGCTACGGACATACCGGATTTACCGGAACCTTCGTTTGGGCTGATCCGGAAAATCAGCTGCTTTTTATATTCCTTTCGAACCGGGTGTATCCAACCAGAAGAAATTCAGGCCTTAGCGATCTGAGTTTCCGGCCAAAAATGCAGCAGGCAATTTATGAAGCGATAAAAAAAGGTCAGCTTAACCCTTAATTTTTGTTAATTTTTTAATCGATTATTTACCTAATTGTAATAATTACTTTTTCTAAATTGCTTATCAACCAACAGGAAATGATGAATTTTGCAACTGTTAAATAGAATTTTTTTCGGTGTATTTCAAAACCTGTCCTTAAAACATGATATTTTGTCCATTGTTATTTCTATATAAATGATAACTTTAAAGTGCGTTTAAATGAAAGTAATGTACAACCATAAAACTAATTCTCATGGAAAGAAAAATCACTTTTAACGAATTACGTCACATCAAAGACAGTTTGCCTGCCGGTTCAATCCATCAAATTGCGCAGGAATTTGGGATCGAAGTTGAAACCGTCAGGAATTATTTTGGAGGCGCAAACTATGACAGAGGAAAATCTGTAGGCTTACACATTGAACCAGGACCAGACGGTGGCGTAGTTTTACTTGACGACAGTGCCATTTTAGACCGGGCTCAGCAATTACTTCAAATGCATTAAAATTCAAAATCAATATTATTATTTCAATAGACTGCCTTATCTTTATAGGGCAGTTTTTTTTTGAACCAACTAACCTAAACCCACAAGCATGAAAAATCAAATCTTCATCCTGTCCATTTGCCTTCTTTCTTACACAGCAAGCGCACAAAAACAACTTTTCAACGGCAAGAACCTCAAGAACTGGAACATTTATCTTGGAAGCCCGATCAGCGGGTTCGAAGAACTGGCTAAAAAAGCAACTCCGGAATCAACTTATCAGGTTGTCGAAGTGGATGGCCAGAAAATGATCCATGTCTCAGGTGATATCTTTGCTTCATTAGCCACAAAAGCTGAATACGAAAACTATCACCTTCATCTGGAATTTAAATGGGGGACAAATGTTTACGGAACCCGAAACAGTGGATTACTTTATCACAGTTTTGGCCCGTTTGGTGCAGCTTTTGGAACCTGGATGGCTAACATCGAACATCAACTGATGCACGACAACCTGGGTGACACCTACCTGATGTGTAATACGGCCTGCTATTCCAAAACTGTGAAAAGTAGTGACAATAAAAATTACAATTTCTCTCCGGAAGGCCAGACAACAGCATTCTCCGAAAAAGAGAATGGCCGTTCGGTAAAAAAATCCATAGATGCCGAAAAGCCAATCGGTGAATGGAATACCGTTGATTTGTATTGTTTCGGGCAAACCAGTGTTCATATGGTTAACGGGCAAGTTGTCATGGTTAATACCAATTGCAGCAAAATCGAAAACGGGCTGAAGGTTCCGCTCACCAAAGGAAAGATTCAAATCCAATCGGAAGGTGGCGAGTTGTTTATCCGG
>CAIPKZ010000417.1 GCA_903865775.1 uncultured Prolixibacteraceae bacterium
AATTGTTATACTGCCGCTTCAATCGAAGAAAACCTTCACATGGCAACCATTTTGAAAACCAATGACGAAGAATTGCTGATCACCAAAGAATTGCTGGGATTGAAGAATGATAACCTGAAAAACCTTGCTGCGGAAGTGGCTGAAAAATACCAGATTGAAATAATTCTGTGTACGCTTGGCGAAAACGGGGCTTTCTGCCTGACCCGCAAAAATGAATTTTATTACGATCCCGGGTATCAGATTGAATTGGGTGATACAGTTGGCTCGGGCGATGCATTTTCGGCTGGGTTTGTCCACTATTACATGAATGGTCATACGATTGATGAAGCGCTTCGTTTTGGAAATGCTGCCGGAGCTATGGTGGCAACCACTACAGGAGCCACAGTCCCGATCTTCAAAGGGGATATTCTTAATTTCATGCTTGGCAATAACAAAAGAAATTCAGTGCTGACATTGTTGTAATCTAGGTTAATAGTAGTCATTTACTTTTTGTCATTGATTGTCAATTGTAGTCATTTGCTTCGCGTCATTTTAATGACAACTTAATGACAACTTAATGACAATCGAATGATGCTTATTGTTTGTTTTTACCGACCCTGATCATTCCTCCCTGGGACATTGTCATTACGATCACTCCAAGAATCGTGATTCCGCCACCCCACAACTGGATGGAAAGCGGGAAATTTCCGAAGTAAAAAAAAGCGATGATCAGTACGAAAATACCTTTCAGGCTTTGAATAATGGACGAACGGGAAGCCGCGATGTACCTGTACGAATAGTAAAACGACAACAATCCCAGAAAGGAGCCGAAAAATGCACCAAGCGCAATATTTCGGAAGGCCGTAACCGGAATTGCAAGCGACTGTCCGCTCCATAAAAAATAACCCAGAAAGAACAGAAAAATCCAAGCGTTTGAATTCAGGTTGAAAACCACTGGACTTGCTTTATGCACGTTCTTTTTAACGATGACCGAAAAAATTGCGGCCAGCAAGGTATTGATAACAACCAGTCCGGTGCCGGGAATGAAGAGTTTATTCCAGTCGAGCTCTCCGGAGTAACTGATTACAAAAGCTCCGGCAATGGCAAGCAATCCGCCCAAAGCTTCGAGCCAGGTAAAACGTTCTTTCAGGAAAATAATACCCAAAGAAGTCAGGAACACAGGGAACAGATTACCTAAAAAGGAAGTGACCGAAGGGTCGGGAATGGCCCGGATCGCCATAAAAAATGTAATATTCGATGCCAGATCAATCGCGGCCAACAGCAGCAACAGTCCTAAAACTTTTCGCGGCAGACTTTTTATCTGACTGATCTTTCCCGAAGAAACCGCAAGAATTAAATTCAGAAGGAATCCAATTCCAAAATAATAGATTCCAAATTGCGCCAGATCAATCTGATTCAGTCCCGCCTTGCTAAAAACATACAAACTCGAAAAGGAAATGGTTCCTACCAAAGCCCAGACATATCCTTTCCATTCTTCCGATTGATTTGCTGCCATATTTGAATTAAAAAAAAGCGAAACCTTAATTGAGATTTCGCTTATGCAAGTTATGTTATTTTTTAACTACAATCGGTTTTTTATCGCTTTTGTTGCTTCTTCAAAACCCGGTTTTTCGAGGAGTGCAAACATGTTCTTTTTGTAAGCCTCCACTCCCGGCTGATCGAATGGATTTACACGCAAAGTGTATCCACTTAAACCACAGGCCACTTCGAAGAACTGGATTAACTGACCCAGATAATATTCATTCAGTTTTGGAAGAACGATCTGTATGTTTGGAACCCCACCAACGACATGAGCACACGAAAATTGACCAAACGCGGTTTTTTACTTTCAGAAATATTTATATTTGTTGAAAGAATTAAAATGGAACCTGATGACTTCGAAAGCATTAAAAAAACAATTTGACGAATATTTACCATTATTATCCGACAAGCAGCAGGCTTTGATTTTAGAATTAGTTAAAAGTTTTTTAAACATTGATACTGATAATAAACGAATTTCCCGAAAAAAATATAATATGGAAATTGACGAAGATGTTGACCGGGTTGAAGATGGAGGTTTTGTTACACAAGAAGAAACAAAGAAGGAATTGTCGAAATTAAAGCCCATGTCAATGAGCCATCTCCATGAAATGATCGACCAGGCCAAACAGGATCATGATGCGGGCCGGGTCATTTCTCACGAGGAGCTTAAGAAAAAGGTTAAAACATGGAGATAAAAATTGAATGGTCGGAGTTGTCCGAAAGGCAGCTCAAAGACATATTTGATTACTACTCGCTTGAAGTTAATGCAAGAATAGCCCGAAAAATAATGAATCGAATTATTGACAGGGTATCAATTCTTGAAAACAATCCGTTAGCTGGTCAGCAGGAAGTACTTTTGAGTGATTACCTGGAAGATTTTAGATACCTTATTGAAAGCAACTATAAGATCATTTACTGGAAAAAGGAAAACCTGATTACCATAGCATCCATCTTTGATTGCAGGCAGAACCCCAAAAGGATCAAGGAAATTGAGCCTTTAAAACCTAATCCTTCTGATAAGCTTTAGATGCATATAGCCTCACAACCAGTATCAGTTGAAATTATTTCAACCTTTTAAAAAATAAAAAAGCGAAACCCCAAACCTGAGATTTCGCTTTTTGCATTGATATTTTTAAAAACTACAACCGTTTCTTAATCGCTTTTGTTGCTTCTTCAAAACCAGGTTTTTCGAGCAGTGCAAACATGTTCTTTTTGTATGCTTCAACTCCGGGTTGATCGAATGGATTTACGCCCAAAGTGTATCCACTTAAACCGCAAGCTACTTCGAAGAACTGGATCAACTGGCCAAGATAATATTCATTCAGCTTTGGAAGAACGATCTGTATGTTTGGAACCCCACCATCGACATGCGCCAGCATGGTTCCCAATTCAGCCATTTTATTCACTTCATCCACGCGTTTTCCGGCGAGGAAATTCAAGCCGTCCAAATCAGCGGCATCAGTTGGGATGCGGACTTCGCGGTCGGGACTGGCAATTGAAAGAACCGTTTCGAACAAAGTGCGTTCGCCTTCCTGAATGTATTGTCCCATGGAGTGCAGGTCAGAAGAAAAATCGACCGAAGCAGGGAAAATTCCCAAACCATCTTTTCCTTCGCTTTCGCCGTAAAGCTGTTTCCACCATTCGGCTAAAAAATGAAGTTTTGGATTGAAGTTCACCAAAATTTCAACTTTCTTCCCGTTTTTGTACAGTTCATTTCGAACAGCAGCATATTGTGCAGCCAGATTATCTTCGAACGGAACATCAACTCCGGTAGCATGTTGCATATCGACAGCACCTTTTACCAGAGCACGGATGTCGAAGCCGGCAACTGCAATTGCAAGCAGACCGACAGGAGTCAGCACAGAATAACGGCCACCAATATCGTCCGGAATTACAAATGTTTTGTAGCCTTCAATGGTTGCCAAGGATCGCAAAGCGCCTTTGCTGGCATCAGTAATTGCTATGATTCGCTCGTTGGCTTCTGTCTTTCCGTATTTGTCTTCGATATCCTGTTTCAGGAGGCGAAAAGCCAGTGCAGGTTCGGTTGTTGTTCCCGATTTAGAGATCACAGCCAGCGCGTATTCTTTGTTTTTCAGCAAGTCGCGGATTTCGAACAGGTAATCTTCACTGATGTTTTGTCCGGCAAACAGGATGAACGGATTTTTGCGCTCTTTCAGGTGAGCAAAACTGTCGGAAAGTGCATCAACCACGGCTTTTGCTCCAAGGTAGGAGCCGCCAATGCCAATTACAACAAGTATATCGATGTTTTTGGCAAGCAGTTTAGCAGCGGTCGCTTCGTAGTCGGACAGTTCGGCTTCAGAAATTGAAGTTGGCAAATTCGTCCAACCCAAAAAGTCGTTTCCTTTTCCGGTCTTGTTGAAAAGCGCACGACTATGATTCCCGATCTCTTCCCGATATGAGTATATCGAGTCTTTTGAAATAAAATCAAAAGTCTTGTCAAAATTTAAAGTAATATTCTTCATTTGTTAATTTTTTAAACCACAAAGTACACCTGTTTTTTTTCTAAGTGACCTTTGTGTCTATGTGGTTGTTTTATTTTATGTTTTTATCTAAGATTTTCGGTTAACAATCTGATTTCGATGGCGGGGGAAATATTTTCGTATAAGATATTATAGACAGCTTCCGCAATGGGCATATTCACCCTGAATTCTTCGTTGATCTCTTTGATTGACTTGGCGGCATAATAACCTTCGGCAACCATGTGCATTTCGAGTTGCGCAGAACGAACCGAATAGCCTTTTCCGATCATAGTTCCAAAAGTGCGGTTTCGTGAAAATTGAGAATATGCGGTGACCAGCAAATCACCCAGATAGGCTGAGCTTTTAATATCGCGGGTAATCGGGTGAACTTTATCGACAAATCGTTTGATTTCCTGAATGGCATTGGAGATCAGCACCGCCTGAAAATTATCGCCGTAGCGTAATCCATGCACAATTCCGGAGGCAATGGCCACAATGTTTTTAAGAACTGAGGCATATTCGGTTCCAAAGATATCATCGGAAACGTGTGTGCGGATGTATGGACATTCGAGGCGGAAAGCAAATGCCCGGGCCTTTTTCACATCAGGACAGGCAATTGTAAGATACGACAATCGTTCCAGAGCAACTTCCTCAGCGTGGCAAGGTCCTGCAATTACGCCAATCCGGTCGTAGGGAATGCTATAATACTGATGCAGATATTGCCCGACAATCAGGTTGTCTTCAGGAACAATTCCTTTGATAGCCGAGACCACAAACTTTTGAGACAGATCAACAGTCAGTTCGGACATTGCATCTTTCAGGAAGGCAGACGGGATGGCAAGAATTACGATATCAACTCCTTCAATGGCCTGATTAATATCGGTGCAGAAATTCAGTTTGCTTACATCGAACTCAACACTCCTTAAATAACTGGGGTTATGCTTAAATTTTCTGAATTGTTCAATATTGTCCGGATTCCGGAAATACCAATTAATGGAATCCACATTATGCATAAGGATTTTTGCAAGCGCGGTAGCCCAACTGCCACTTCCTATTATTGCTATTTTTGAGTTTGCAAACATTTTTAGATTTTCTGAATTATGACAACCATTTGTTTACATCTTCCAACGATGGGTTGTCCAGACCCAGTTTGTTCTTTTTGTTGAATCCGCAAATGTCGTTAAAAAATTTTCCGGCTTTAATTTCTTTTAAATCTTTAACTTTTTTTAACCCTATTTTCCGGATCACTTCAATCCATTCGGCAGGAATTCCCAATTCGATGAATTTTTCATCCGGATCGTTGGTTTCAGCAGCCTTTTCGGGTTTCATCTGTGGAAAGAAAAGTACATCCTGAATTGATAAATTATTGGTCATGAACATGGTCAGTCGGTCGATTCCAATCCCCATTCCTGAAGTTGGCGGCATTCCATATTCCAGTGCGCGAAGGAAATCCTGATCGATAAACATGGCTTCGTCGTCGCCTTTTTCCGATAATTTCATCTGATCTTCAAAGCGTTCGCGCTGGTCGATCGGATCATTCAATTCCGAATAGGCATTGGCCACTTCTTTTCCGTTGACCATTAATTCAAAACGTTCGGTCAAGCCTTCAACGGTGCGGTGCTTCTTGGTCAGCGGCGACATTTCGACAGGGTAATCGATGATGAATGTCGGCTGTATGTAATGATGTTCGCATTTTTCACCAAAAATCTCGTCAATCATCTTTCCTTTTCCCATGCTGGCATCAGTTTCGATACCCAACTGTTTGCAAATATCACGGAGTTCGGATTCGGATTTTCCGGCAATATCAAAACCGGTGTATTCCTTGATTGAATCGTACATGGTCACCCGTTTGAATGGCTTTTGGTAATTGATCACAGTTTCGCCGAGCTGAACCTGAGTTGTCCCATGCAGCGCAATGGCAACCCGCTCAATCATTTCTTCGGTGAAATTCATCATCCAGAGGTAATCCTTATAGGCTACATAAATTTCCATGACGGTAAATTCCGGATTGTGCGTGCGGTCCATTCCTTCGTTTCGGAAGTCTTTGGCAAACTCGTAAACTCCATCAAATCCACCTACAATCAGTCGTTTCAGGTAAAGTTCGTTGGCTACACGTAAATAGAGCGGAATATTTAAGGCATTATGATGCGTGATAAAAGGCCGGGCAGTTGCCCCACCAGCGATGGATTGTAAAATCGGAGTTTCAACTTCAAGGTAACCTTGTTCGTTGAAAAACTGGCGCATGGTATTGATGATTTTCGATCGTTTGATAAAAGTGTCTTTCACCTGAGGATTCACAATCAGGTCGACATAACGCTGACGGTAACGCATTTCAGGATCGGTAACAGCGTCAAACAACTGACCGTCTTTTTCTTTCACGATGGGCAAGGGACGGAGCGACTTGCTGAGTACAAAAAGTTCTTTCACGTGAACCGACAGTTCACCAACCTGAGTAATAAAAGCAAATCCCTTTACGCCAACCACATCGCCAATGTCGAGCAGTTTCTTAAACACATCGTTGTAAAGGGTTTTATCTTCGTCCGGGCATATTTCGTCGCGATTGATGTAGAGTTGTAACCTTCCGGTAGAATCCTGCAATTCGGCGAACGAGGCTTTTCCCATGATGCGTCGGCTCATGATACGCCCTGCCAGCACTACTTCCTGAAAGTTATTCAATTCAGGATTGTACTTTTCTTTGATTTCTGAAGTGGAAACATTTACCGGGAATTCAGCTGCTGGATAAGGATCAATACCTAAGTCCTTCATTTTCTGTAAGGAATTTCTCCTTACTATTTCCTGTTCGCTTAATTCAGATATGCTCATAAAAATCAACAGTTAAAAATTCAAAAAAAATCCCGACAAAGATAGCAAAGTATTGCATATTGGAATTGTTAACAAAATATGAATTAATGAACCGGATTTACTTTCAAGTTCTGACTTCATTTTTTATCTTTGAGAAATTTTTGCGCAAAACGCATCGGTTCTGAAAATCAACGAATGGATAAGGTCTGGAATATCAAAAAAGAAGGCGATTTAAATATCATCAAGCATTTATCGGTAGCGTTAAATGTTAATATGATTGTTGCCAATCTTTTAGCGCAAAGAGGCATTACTTCATTTGCCGAAGCTCAGGCTTTTTTCAGGCCAAAATTAACCGACCTCCACGATCCGTTTCTGATGAAGGACATGGACAAAGCCGTGGAAAGATTGGAACGTGCCATTGATAATCAGGAAAAAGTACTGATTTATGGCGACTATGATGTGGATGGCACAACCTCGGTAGCCATGATGTACCAGTTTCTCCGGACCCGGCTAAAAAACCTGGATTATTATATTCCTGACCGCTATTCAGAAGGATATGGCATTTCGAAAACCAGCATCCTTTATGCCGCAGAACAAAAAATATCGCTTGTAATTGTGCTCGATTGCGGAATAAAAGCAGTCGATAAAATTAAGATGGCCAAAGATCTGGGTGTCGATTTTATTATTTGCGATCACCACAATCCGGATGATATCATACCCGATGCAATCGCCGTTCTGGATCCTAAACGGCCCGATTGCAGCTATCCATACAAAGAGCTTTCGGGCTGCGGAGTTGGATTTAAATTTCTTCAGGCATTTTCTTCCAAGAACAATATTCCATTTTCAGAATTGGCAGAACTGCTCGATTTGCTGGTCGTGAGTATTGCCTCTGACATTGTTCCGGTCACAGGCGAAAACAGGGTTTTAGCTCATTATGGCTTAAAAAAGCTCAATTCCTCTCCCAGCATTGGGTTGAAGACAATCATGCAATATTCAGGTTTGAACTCCGAAGAAATATCGGTCAGTGATATCGTTTTCAAGATTGGACCTCGCCTGAATGCCTCCGGAAGAATTGAACACGGCAAAAAATCGGTGGCTATTCTAACTTCTACCAACGAGGATGCAGCGCTCTTGCTTGGTGACGAAATCAACTCGTACAATGAAATCCGAAAAACACTCGACCGCGACATCACTTTGGAGGCGCTCGAGATGATTCAGCGTGACCCCGGTCATGAGGCAAAAAATGCAACCGTACTTTATAACCGCGACTGGCATAAAGGAGTTGTCGGTATTGTAGCTTCACGGCTCACCGAATATTTCTATCGCCCAACAGTTGTTTTGACCGAATCGAATGGTCTGGCTACCGGCTCGGCACGTTCTGTGCGC
The DNA here is from genome assembly GCA_903865775.1 of uncultured Prolixibacteraceae bacterium. Classification (GTDB taxonomy): domain Bacteria; phylum Bacteroidota; class Bacteroidia; order Bacteroidales; family Prolixibacteraceae; genus Aquipluma. The sequence goes on from CAIPKZ010000417.1 coordinate 8,190, forward strand.
GACTTTGATTTATACGAAGCCATTGGTGCATGCAGCGATTTGCTTGAATCGTATGGTGGGCATATGTATGCGGCAGGTTTGACCTTGAAAATCGAAAATATCTACGAGTTTTCGAAACGCTTCGAAGACATTGTAACCAAACAGATTACCAACCAACAACAAACCGAATCGATTGAAGCTGAAGCTAAAATTTACCTTTCGGATATCACCCCAAAACTTTACCGGCTGCTCAAACAGTTTGCTCCATTTGGCCCGCACAACATGATGCCTGTTTTTATTTCTGAAAATGTCCTCGATAGTGGCAGCAGCCGGACGGTTGGTAAAAATCAGGAGCATTTAAAACTGGAATTAATCGAGCCGACCAGCCATTCATCTAAATTTGCCGGGATTGCCTTCAACCAGGCACATCATTTTGATGCCATCAGCCAGGGACTGCCCTTCGATATTTGTTATTCGGTAACCGAAAACGAATTCAGGGGGAAAACCAATCTGCAACTGCTCATTCGCGATATCAAATCGAAGGCTTATTAGGAGCGAATCCTTTCCGGAAACCAATACCTTTTCAATTTTAAAACACTCGCTGATGTGGATTTGTATGCACACCTCGTAAAAGTTGGGATTTATAAACCAAATGTAATAGTGGTGTGAAATGCGGATTATAAATCCGCATTAGCAAAGTTATAAATCCGCATTAGCAAAGTCATCGGTATAAAAAGCTTCCTGAATCCAGAGCCTCAATTATTTTTTTCCTTTCCAGCTGAGCCTGTAAATCTTGCCTTTAAAATCGTCAGAAATCAGCAGTGAACCATCCGGGGCAACTACTACATCAACCGGTCTTCCCAGCACCTTTCCGTCATGGGTAAGAAAATCAACAATTTTAAGTTCTCCGTAAGGATGACCATTGTCGAACAAAACCCTGCTCACGCAATATCCGGCCTTGGTACTTCTGTTCCACGATCCGTGAAAAGCAACAAATGCATCATTTTTGAATTCCGAAGGAAACTGATTGCCTGTATAAAAAGCCATTGCACAAGGGGCCCAGTGCGCGCCGGTTGCCCATTCGGGTACGATGGTTTTGGCAGCAAGTTCAACAATGTCGGGCCGGTTCATGAATTCATAACGCGGAATGCGGTTGCCCACAATAAAAGGATGTCCGTAAAAACCATCCTGTACATAACGATTCATCTCGCAGGGAGGGTAAACATCAGTAATGGGCTGCCCGCCATTTGGAATTTTCTTTTCAAAATATTCTCCAAACGAGTCGCTGCCATGATCCATTCCCCAGATTTCGTCGGTTCCCGGTCGAACCAAAAGCTTTTCAGTGTTGCGGATTCCCGAAGCAAACAGTTTTTTGTCTTTGCCATTCAGGTCGAACGACCAGATTTTTTGTCTTTCGGTTCCTTCATCAATGGCAATATTTCCGGAACATCCGATTGACGTGTAAATTCTGTTGTTATTGATCACCACCGGACGCCACCAATGACCGCCGCCTTCAGGAAGTTCCCCTTTGGCTAAAACAGTTACCGTCTGGTCTGCCACGCCATCATGATCGCTGTCCATGGCTTTGTATATTGCTCCTGATTGGGTGAACCAAAGCCAGCCGTCGTAAAAAAACATACCATGAACGGTCGGATAATCACTTACAAATGTTTTTACAGTTTCGTAATAACCATCGTTGTTTGTATCTCTCAGTGATTTGATTTCGCCGCTCCCGGGAAGTGAAACATACAGAGTACCCCGATCGTCGAAAGCCATAAAACGCGGAAAATCAACCAAATCTTCAGCAATGGTAAGTGTAAAACCATCTCTTACCCAGATAGCAGAATCTTTGCCTGTTTGTTGTGCGATTAAACCAGAACCCTGCAAAAGTCCAGCCAGCAAAAGCAGTGTAACTTTAAATTTCATTTTTTTTTATAGTATTAGATTTGGTGGTTATTTCCAGCCTGAAATTTCTCTTCAGGAATATTTATTTTTTCAGTTAACAACCAATCATCAGGCAATGTTTAAATAGTTGCTGGTTGAGATCTGTTATCAGTGAAATAAAAATGAAAAACCTGCTGGTGTAGATATGCAATCCACACCTCGTTAAAGTTGGAATTTATAATTCAATTGGAATAGAGAAATGAAATGCAGAATACAAATCTGCATCAGCATATTAAAAAAAACGATAAGCTAAAATGATTAAAAAATTATAAATTTGCTACTATGATAAAACGAATTTATATAGATACTTCTGTTTTTGGAGGATATTTTGACAAGGAGTTTGACAAAGAAACTAAACCTTTTTTTGAGAGAATACTGGAAAAACGGATTAAGATTCTTGTTTCAGAGATATTGGAACTGGAGCTTTATCGAGCACCAAGTTATATTCAGGATTTCTTTGAATCAATTCCCTTTGAGTTGATTGAAAGGGTTGAACTGACTGACGAAGCAAGAGATCTTGCCGAAAAGTACATCCTGGAAAAGGTTGTTGGAAAGACCAGTCGTGCAGATTGTCAGCATATAGCATTGGCAACAATAAATAAAGCTGATGTGCTGGCTAGCTGGAATTTTAAACACATTGTGAATCTTGAACGAATAAGAGGATATAATTCTGTTAACTTTAGAGAAGGTTATCAGATGACAGAAATTCGGACACCAAAAGAGATATTTAATTATGAAAACGACAACCAATAAGACGGATTTAGTAAAAAAAATGCGTGAGATACGCGATAAATTCAGTATTGAGATCATGGATATGACTTTTGAGCAGGAAAGGGAATATGTCAAAAATCAATTGGCTGAATTGAAGTTAAAAAGACATGGCAAACAACACACTGTATAGCGACCGTTCTTAAACAAGAAAAGTGGAGGCTTTCATTACAAGACTATCTGTAAATTCATTATACCTTTTAACATCAGGTTCTTTCGCCAAAATGAAAAACCTGCTTTCAACCGTGTAAACGATCGAAAGCAGGTTTTTAAAGATTGAAAATAAAGGTTAAACTTCTTTTCCCATGATGTTTAATTTTCCTAATATCCAGAAAATTAATGAAAGTACCACACCGATGATGGCTGCAAAAGCCATTCCTTTCAACTGTACTGATCCAATTTGAATGCTGGCACCGCTGACACCGACAACAAAAGTGATTGCACCCAGAACCATGTTGCTGTTTTTGCTGAAATCAACCTTTTGTTCCACGAACATGCGGAATCCCTGTACTGCAATTACACCATAAAGTAACATGGTAATCCCGCCCATTACGGCACTTGGAATGGTTGAAATAGCGGCTGAAACTTTTCCGATTAACGAAAACGCAATGGCAAGCAAAGCTGCTCCGCGGATAATCCAGACTGAATAAACACGGGTGATGGCCATTACGCCAATGTTTTCGCCATAGGTTGTATTTGGAGGCGAACCTGCAAATCCGGATAAAACATTACTGATTCCATCGCCAAGCAAGGATTTATGCAATCCCGGATCTTTCATCAAATCCGTTTCGGTAATTTTACCGGTTACAATCAGGTGGCTGATGTGTTCGGCCAGGACGACAATACAGGCCGGAGCTATAATGACAATCGCGTTGATATCAAAAACAGGAGTTTGAAATTTAGGAAATGCAAACCAGGCGGCATTTCCGATTACAGCGGTGTCCACCATGCCCATTCCGAGAGCCAAAAGGTAACCGGCAACCACTGCAAACAAAATTGGAATAACCTGCATAAATCCTTTAAAAAGAACTGAACCTGCGATACCCACAATCAAGGTAAACATCGAAACAAATACCACATTGGAGCTCATTACAAATGGCTGAACCACCTGACCAACATTGGCCGGCCATGGAGCCAGACCAGCCTGCTGAGCAGCAACCGGAGCCAGTTCGAGTCCGATGATGGCAACCACAGCACCCATAACGGCAGGAGGCATTACAATGTCAATCCATTTAATTCCCCAGAATTTGACTACAAACGAAATCAGGATAAAAAATAACCCAAAGAAGATAAATCCGGATTGTGCATGAGTAAAGCCACCATAAGTGCTGATAACCAGCATGGCCGGTGCAATAAAAGCAAAACTGGATCCCAGATATGCCGGAATACCACCTTTGGTAACCCAGGTGTAAATTAAGGTTCCAATACCATTCATAAGCAAAGCAATTGCAGGGTCAACGCCAAGCAAAATAGGAACCAGGATTGTAGCACCAAACATTGCTGTTAAATGCTGAAAACTGAGAGGCAGGCTCTCTACCAGGGGAAGTTTTTCATGAATACCAATAATTCGTCTCGCCATTTTTTAGTTCTCCTTTTTTAATTAGTTTGGGTTTTTTACATAAGATTTGTCGGTTTGTTCAAAACCGCCATGAATGTAATCATTGTTTTTAAGTCAGGATTGTAGTCGAGGGAATAGATATGCACAAAAATTGTTAGCAAAGTCAACTTGAACCGTAAGCCACCTTGCTCTGTTTTCATGGTATATTGCCGGGTAGTGTTGCTAATCAGTCAATTGACTCAGTCGGTCGATAACTGCAGCACCGGTTGCCTGAAGCACTTCTTTAGATTGATGTCCGTTGGCGAGTAAAATGCACGGACAGCCCAATGCATTTGCAACTTCAAAATCGTGAACGGTATCGCCAATTAAAACCAGATCGGCCACATCCAGTTTCAAATCAGAAATCAGGCGATGTCCGTTTTCGAGTTTGGAAACTGCATAATGATTATCCAAGCCTGAGACGTGCTCAAAAAAGTGGCTGATCCGAAAATGATTCAGGCATTCTTCCAGGATATCCTGTTTCATGGCCGAAAGAATGAACTGGCGTATTCCGATTGAATGGAAATAACTTAAAATCCTGAATGAATCCTCATGAAGTTGGCAGCCAATAACCTGATCGTTATATCGTTCAGTAAATTCGAGAGCCGGAATTTCAAAAGGTTCATTCCGGAAATCAAAGCCAATCTTTTGATAATAATTTTTCACAGGGAAAGAAAAGACGTCTTTGTAACCGGAAAGCGAAAGTGTTTGGAGATCACGTTTTTCGAGCATTTCATTGATGGTCTGCACACAAAGCTCAACGTCATCAAGCAAGGTGCCGTTCCAATCCCAGATGATGCATCGGATCTGACTGAGCATTTTCTATATCAGCGAATTGCGTTGATTGATGAGCGGATTGACATACATTTGCAGGAACATCATGCGAATAGTCTCCGGATCGCCAGATATCTTGGCAACGGCTTCTTCAACCAAAGTCACAAATTTTTGAAACTGCTCTTTGGTGTAATGTTCGGTATTGGTACTGGTATGATTGAGTAAATCTTCGGCAATATAATTGTTTGGCCAAAGCCTGAAATTGCGGTAGATCTGCCGGTCAATGTAATCGGCAAGTTTTTCAATCTGAGCTGATGTGGTTTCTTCACTTGAAATTAACTCAAGTTGATTGGAAATCGGCTCACCAAAAGCAAAATGAACATGTCCTTTGGGATTAACCAAGCCATGACCCATACTTCGCAAATCATCACTTTGTGTTTTTTCGAAGCCTTCAGTCTGTTTCCGGTAGAGTTCGTCAACTTTTGAAATACCGCAAGGTTCAATCTCATACGAAATTGAAATCGGAACAATCCTCAGTTCATTAAAGCCTTCTTTAAATTCCTTGTGGTTACTCAGATTCAGCATTTTTAGCAATGCCTGTTGTGTTTTATCGTTTCCGTCTTTTGTCCTTCCTTCGCGTTGCGCAAGCCAAACCGAAGTATGATGCATGGTAATACCACGACGAATATATTCTGAAAGTTTTTTGGATGCCATCAGTAATTCACGGACCGGTAGGCCTCTTCGAACAACAAAAGCACGATTCAGTTTGACCGCATATTCAATCCAATTTTCGATTAGCAAATTATCCCCGATGGCAATTTCGGTGGTATTCATACCTTCGAGTACAATCAAAAAATTTATGATGGCCGAATCAAGAATAATATCGCGGTGATTAGAAATGAACAGGTAACTCGTGTGCTTGTCGAGACTTTCCATTCCGCTTGATGTCAAGCCATCGGTTGATGGCTTCAGTATCAGGTCGTTTATCAGATTGTAAACGAATTCATGCTGTAATTCTTTCACAGTTGTCAAACCTGAAAGCAGCAATTTGACCCGATCAATTTTTGCCTGATCTTTAAAAATATAAAATAAGATGCGTTGAAATCCTTCATCATGAATCAGTAAATTCACATAATGATTTACCTCCGAATCATTGAAAGGTCGAATATCGTCGAAGTTAATTTTGTGAAGCATTTCTGTTTTTTTGTCGGGCAAAGATAATAATTGAGATCAAACAAGTAACAGAATTAGCTATTATTTTATTTTTTCAAAGGACTCCTAACATGCTGATTTGGTACGTCTTGAAACATTTAATTAAACAGCATGGTGATAAATGTTTTGTTTGGCAAGTCAGAACCGGAGGAAAACAAGCAGAGTTAAAAACAGTTAAAACTGGTATCGGAGTTGTATTTTCAGTTCCGATCGGGTAGGTGAGTCGGCACTTTCAACTGTTTCTTTTGGAGCAAACTGGTGTGTCGTGGCAAATTTGATCCAAAGACAGAAACTGCTTGTGAATTTATACTGAATGTTGAAAAAGGTCCGGATTCCGTGTCCGTAAAGAGCCGGAATTGAAAATGAATAGAGAACATCATTTTCAAAGGCATACAGCCTCGAATTGTATCCTTCGGTATTGAAATATGACAATCGGCCATTCATTGTGTATGGTTTGTTGAGCGGTTTATACACAATATCCTGAAGTACCAGAAATCCCTTTTCGCTGTTCAATTTTGAATAGGAGGAAAGTTCCACCCTGCTTTTCAAACTTATTTGCTCGTCTAAAATCTGTGCATAATTGAGCCGAATCCGGTTAATTATCTGGTTTGTATTGTATTTTAATATTCCGGATATTTCCTTCTGGTCTTTCTCTTCCTGAAAAAATCTCAGATAGAAGCTGGTTTGCCGGCTTGGAATGTATGAAACCTGCGACATGAATTCCGTTCCGATTGAAGGAGCTGCTGTGGTATATTTAATCCATTTGGTTTTGAATAAATCGGCATATGCACAAACAATCCATTTCGGAGCGGGGAAAAATTTCAGGCCAAAATAGAGTGCGTGTTCGTCGTTGATGCGTGAAGATTCGGTGAACGCATTGGAGAAATAGCTGAAATATGTTTTATTGATGTTCCGGTAAACCACCGACAATTCGGCATTTGGAGCGGGTTTCAGCATAAGGCCGGCAATTAGTGCCTTTCCTGAATTTGCACTTGCAGCGGCTTCTCCATAAAAGTAAATTTTGTTGATTGATCCCTTCCAGTCGAAACCAGCCACAAGATTCTCTTTTCCATTGGTTAAAAACTGATTGTAAGGTTCAGCGTCGCGAATCATTTCTACATTAAAACGGTTATAAACCGTTGTAACTCCAAATACCCAGCGTTCATAAGTATAACTCACATGCCCTCCGGTAGTAAACTGGCTGATGGCATTTTCGCCTGAAATCTCCGATTCGGTCCGGTGATACCCGCTGGTCTGAAAAGCGCCAAAATATGGCTTTCTGTCCAGCGTATCCAAACTGGCATCTATTTGGTGCAATGAAATAAAAGGCGAGAATGTAAGATTCCGGTATTTAAATTTTCCGGCTAATCCTCTGAAAAACAGGTTTTCGTCGGACGACGAATAAGAACTGATTGCCTGATCTGAGCGAAAAATCTGTGTTGTTTCAACTGATTTGCCCATCGAAAAACCCTGCCAGGCAACCAATCCCTGACCAAAACGGACATGAAAATCACCGGCAAAAATGTGGTTATCCGCTTTTCCTACCTTGAAATTTACAAACCCACTGTTATAATCGAATCCCAACCTGTTCGATTGGCTGAGAAATGATTCGCCTGGATCTTTCTCACCTGTAAATCCATATTCAAGTTTGGCCGACTTGTACCTGAAACGAAGGTAATACCTCTCGGGTGAACCTTCATTGTCCGTTGATCCAGATTGGCTTTTATAAGAGAACGACCTGGAAGACCGAAGAAATAAATCGTTGGAAGCACCTTTCTTTGCCGGAGTTTTCGCCTCACTTCCGAAACTGATAAATGGCTCAATCTTCTGCAATATATCCGGAGTAAAATCATCAATTGAAGCCATTTCGTAAATGCTGTATATTGTCCCCGTTTTCTGTCTGAAACTGATCAGGTTGTCAATTTGCAGACCAGATAAAAAATGCAATCGCATGAGTTCTTCACTCGTTCCTGTATTTATCGGGACAGGATTTTGCTTCAGCCGGATCAGATCATCCAGTATTTCCTGAAAATCCGTTTCATCGCTCATGTTTTCTCCGGTCGATTCCAGCAAATCTTCAACTATCTTTTGCAACGCAGGATCCTGGGCAAACAACAAATTTGCATTGACAAAAACCAATATGAAAAGCAAGATTGTCTTCATTTTCAAAATTGATATTGAAAGCTTACCGAAGGAGAATTCCCTAAATACTGATTGCAGGAACCGGCCAGATCCACGATGATTTTCTTAACCTGAAAGCCCAGTCCAGCCGATAACTGATATGGTTTTCCGGAGAAACCTGCCCGCAAATAGAGTTTTTCAAGTATCGTGTATTCCATTCCGGACCTGATCGTGAGATGACTCCTCAAATCATGTTCGAGTTCGGAAGACAAACTGAAATCGTTTGAAAGGCGGAAGACTGCACCAAAATTAAATCGTCCGGGGAACTGATAGGTTCCCGACATGGTGGCGATTCCTGTTTGGTATGGATTCATGACATGAATGCCCAGAATCAGCTGGTGTGAAAGTAAATATTGAACGCCAAGCTCAATGCCTGAAGAACCAGCGCTGCGGTTATCTTCAGGCAGATAGATCCGGTAATAATTAAATTGGACACCAAAATTTAGCTTTGGAAAGATTTGCCTCGCATAGGCTAAACCATACTTTTCCTGCCGGAAATTGTTTTTCCCGAATTGCGAGACTGTTAATGCAAAAACTGAGGTTTGAACAGGGAATGAGAAAACCAGTGAACGGCTTGATAATTCGCTGATCAGGAAGCGATTCTGAAAAGAACCTCCGATTTCGGCTCGGCTGATGTTTGCCAGACCTGCCTGGTTTCCGTAAACCGACCAGATATCCGATAATCCAACAGAAGCCCCTGCAAGCGCCTGAATTCGTGCTCCGGATGAGAATATTTCCTGTGATCTGACCCCGAGTGCCGAAAACAAGATCGACCCAAATAATATAGCAGGTAACAATTTCATAACCTTCAGGAAAAAAAGTTCCTGAAGAGAAGTGCAGGAACACGGTTCTTTCCCTACAAGTTACAACTAATATGTAAGCGAGTCAAGTCTAATTTGTTTTAAATCTGAATTTTATCTCGGCCAGGTCGTTGTTGGCTTTTTCGATTTTAAGCTTTAAATTTTCCTTAAACAAATCGAGTTTGTCAGCCAGAACCGGATCGCCCAGAGCCATCATTTGAACTGCCAGTATGCCAGCGTTTTGTGCGCCATTTACAGCGACAGTGGCAACCGGAATCCCTGGAGGCATCTGCACGATGGCCAAAAGAGAATCCAATCCGCTTAATGAAGCGTTAATCGGCACACCTATAACAGGTAAGGTAGTCATTGCTGCAATCACACCCGGCAAATGCGCGGCCATGCCAGCTGCAGCAATAATGACCTGAATGCCACGGGCTCTTGCTCCTTTTGCAAAAACTTCAACCGCATCAGGAGTTCGGTGAGCCGACAATGCATTGATTTCAAAAGGTATTTCAAACTCGTCCAGTATCCTTGCTGCTGCTTCCATAACACCTAAATCGGAAGTACTGCCCATGATAATACTTACTTTTGCTTCCATCTTTTCCGAAATTAATTTTTTCAATGCAAATTAGTTTTGTTACTTTGTAGCTTCATTTTTCGCGTAAGGAATTGAAAAACAAAGAAGATAAATTTCACTGTAAACATAGAAAAATTCAACTTAAAGCCTAATGAAGAACGTAACTATTAATGACCGGGAATTCGAAATTTTCATTCCTTACGAAAAGATCAGATCTATTGTCGAAGATATGGCCGAAAAAATGAATAAGGATTTCGAAGGTAAAAATCCATTGTTTCTCTGCATTCTGAATGGTTCCTTTATGTTTGCCGCTGAAATTTTCAAACGGATTTCACTGCTCGATGCTGAGATTTCATTCATTAAACTGGCATCTTATTCAGGAACACAAACCACCGGTTCAGTAAAGCAACTGATTGGTCTCAACGAAGATTTGACCGGTCGCACAGTTGTTGTTCTTGAAGACATTGTTGATTCAGGAATTACCATGAATAATACTATTGAACAAATAAAAGCCAGAAATCCTGCTGAAATAAAGATTGCCACGTTGCTCCTTAAACCAGAAGCTCTTCAGATAAAAGTCCAGCTGGACTATATCGGACTCGAAATACCGAATGACTTTATCGTTGGATACGGTTTGGATTACGATCGAAAAGGCCGCAATTTGATTGATATTTATAAAGTAATCAATAAGTAATCATTCCTTAAATGTTAAACCTTGTTTTATTTGGACCTCCCGGTGCCGGAAAAGGCACACAGGCTGATTTCCTGATTGAGAAGTTTCATCTGACGCATCTTTCAACTGGTGAACTGCTGAGAGATCAGATTGCTGAACGAACTGAGCTTGGCAAGCAAGCTGAACTATACATGGATAAAGGATTCTTAGTTCCTGATTCATTGGTGATCGAAATGCTTAAAGCTGAACTTCTTGAACACAAGGATGTGATCGGTTTTGTTTTTGATGGTTTTCCGAGAACTGTGGAACAGGCAAAAGCTCTCGATGAAATGCTGAGTAAAAATGGAACTGAGATCGCAGGTATGTTATTGCTGTCGGTCGAAAAGGATGAACTCATCAAGCGATTACTTACCAGAGCAAAAACTTCAGGGCGTCCCGATGATCAGGGTACTGAAATCATCGAAAACAGAATTCATGAATATGACGAGAAGACCAGACCAATCAAAGATTATTACGCAGCACAAAATAAATTTCACCGGATCCGTGGCATGGGTTCTGTCGAAGAAATTGCAGAACGACTGATCGAAACCGTTTCTGCATTATAAGATTCTGATTTTTAACATCAAAGACGAATGGTTATCCGGCCATTCGTCTTTTTTTGTTATCTTGCGCCACTGAAAAATGGTCAGTGATCAGTCGCAGTAGTCATTTGCTTCACGTCATTAAATAGTCATTCCTTGTCGTCTTTACTTCAAATGACAATCAATGACAATCAATGACCATTAAATGACAATCAATGACTTGCACTTGGAACTTTAAATTTGGAACTTTTTAGATGGCTGATACTAATTTTGTTGATTACGTTAAAATTTACTGCAAATCAGGAAACGGCGGTCCCGGATCCGCGCATTTCAGGAGAGAAAAATCGGAACCGAAAGGTGGTCCGGATGGAGGCGATGGTGGTCGCGGAGGGCATGTTATCCTGACGGGAAATGAGCAAATGTGGACGCTTCTGCATTTAAAATACCGCAAACATATTTTTGCCGGCCATGGCGAATCGGGAGGAAAACAGCAAAGCAGCGGCGCTGATGGCGAGGATGTTTATCTGGATGTTCCGCTTGGAACGGTCGCCAAAGATGCCGAAACCGGCGAATTTCTTTTCGAAATTACCAAAGAGGGTGAAACCCACATTATAGCACAAGGCGGAAGAGGCGGACTTGGGAATGTACATTTCAAATCGTCGACCCAGCAAACGCCTCGTTTTGCCCAGCCGGGTGAAGAATTTACCGAAGGTTGGTTTACATTGGAACTGAAAATTCTGGCCGATGTCGGATTGGTTGGTTTTCCAAGTGCCGGAAAATCGACATTGCTATCGGTCGTTTCAGCTGCCAAACCTAAAATCGCCGATTATCCGTTTACTACTTTGGTTCCTAATCTGGGAATTGTTGCCTACCGCGACAATCAGTCGTTTGTAATGGCGGATATTCCCGGGATTATTGAAGGAGCACATGAAGGAAAAGGACTTGGACTTCGCTTCCTGCGTCATATCGAGCGAAATTCGATGCTTTTATTTATGGTTCCGGCTGATGCAAAAGATTACCGGAAGGAATTCGGAATTTTGATGAATGAATTGCAGCAGTTTAATCCGGAATTACTGGATAAAGAACGTTTTCTGGTCATCAGCAAAAGTGATTTTCTGGATGAGGAACTGATGGTTGAAATCAGCAAAGACCTGAAAGACATTCCGCATCTTTTTATTTCCTCCATCACCGGGCAGGGAATCACCCAATTGAAAGATAAAATCTGGCAAATTCTGAATACAAAAAGTCCGGAGTAATCCATACATTTACAATCTAGATATTTACTATTTACGATTTCAGGAATGACTCAGGGAACTATATGTAAATTGTAAATCGGTTAATGGTAAATTTTATTTATTCCTGTTTAGGCAATTTTTATGGAAACACTTAAACACATCGATCAATCGCTACTGTTGTTTCTGAACAGCTTCCACAATGATTTCTGGGACAAGGCAGTCACCATTTTTACCAGCATCGAAATCTGGATTCCTTTCTATTTGCTGATTATTTACTTCATCATTAAAACCTACAAAAAGAATGCGGTATATATCCTCATTCTGATCGGTCTTTCGATTGTTGTTAGCGATCAGTTTTCGGGACTGATTAAAGAAACCGTGCAGCGTTTTCGCCCCACGCAGGATCCGGTTTTGGGAAGTATGGTTCACAATGTTTACAACCGTGGCGGGGCATACGGATTCTTCTCGGCCCATGCAGCCAACACATTTACCCTCGCTATAATTACGGCTAAACTCTTTAAAAATTACATTTATACCGTTCTGATATTTACCTGGGCCATTCTGGTATCCTACACGCGGATTTATATCGGGCTTCATTTTCCGGGCGATATTTTAACCGGTTGGATTTGGGGTTTTCTGGCCGGCTGGGGATTTTACCAACTGATGGTCATCGTTCAGAAAAGGTATTTCAATGCAAATTTTCCCGAAATTTCAAAAGCAAGCATCACGCGTGAAGATTTAAGATATTTGTTTTTATTCCTGACAATCTATGTTGCAACCATACTTGTTACCATAAACAGGTTAACCAAATTCCATTTTCTCAGTTCATGAACAACGTATTAGCTTCGAATTACCAAACACTTTCCATTCAATATCAAACGCTTTATAACTCCAAAAAGAAGCAAATCAAACTTATTTCTGTTGGACGTTTCATCAGTTTTATTGGAATTTTTCCGGCTTATTTTTATATCAATCCGGCAAGTGATATTCTGGCGATAGCCGCATCATTGCTATTGTTTGGCACATTTTTGTTCCTGATAAAACTATTCGTTCGAACTGAAAAACAATTATCGTATTATCTGCGGCTGGTTGAAATTAACCAAAACGAAGTCGAAGCCCTTCACCGCAATTTCAGTCCGTTTGATCCCGGAAATGAATTTTCGGATCCGCATCACGATTACAGTTTTGACCTGGATTTGTTTGGAATCGGATCTATGTTTCAATTTCTGAACCGAACAGTTACCAATCGTGGCAAGGTTTATCTGGCAGCTCTTTTGAACCAGAGTCAGCGGCCGGTTGAGGAAATCATTGAGAAACAAATTGCCATTCAGGAACTTGCTGAAGAACTGGATTGGAGGCAGCAGTTTCTGGCCAGAGGGAAAGAAACTGAAGATCAGAAAAATCCGAAACGGACGGATGAATCTCTGGGTCAATTCATCGGGTTAAAGTCTGCAAAAGCTGTAAAATATTTGTTGAAAACATTGCCAATACTGACTCTTCTGCTCGTCGGATTAAGCCTAGCAGGACTTTTAATCAATGCCTTTTTCCTCGTTGCCATCTTTTCTCAGTGGATCATTTTCATCCTGTACAGCAAAACCATTTCCAAATTTCAGAAGCAGTTCGAAAGTCAGGCTAAGCGTCTGGGGCGCTATTCAAATTTGCTTCAGCAAATTGAAATGAAGCATTTTCAAAGTAGCTATCTGGTTCTCATGAAAGAAAAGCTGACTAAAGATGGAAAAACAGCCAGCTCGATTACCGCAGAACTTCAGAAAACACTGAATGAATTCGATTACCGTCAGAATATTCTGGTTGGATTTGTGCTTAACTCCGTTTTTCTCTGGGATCTTCGGTGCATATACAGGATGTTCCGGTGGCAGCAAAAATATTCGGAAGAATTGCCGGTTTGGTTCAAGGTGATTGCAGAAATGGATGCCCTGATCAGTCTGGCAAACTGCAATTACAATCATCCGGAATGGAATACGCCCATGCTGACTGATTCCGGATTTCAGGTTGATGCAGTCGGATTGGGTCATCCGTTAATTGACGAAGCCCGATGTGTCAGAAACTCATTTACAATTGCTGGTACTGAACAAATTGCAATCATCACCGGAGCCAATATGGCCGGGAAAAGTACATTTCTGCGAACGGTAGGCATCAATCTGATTTTGGCGGCGAATGGTTGCAAGGTTTGTGCAGTCCGCTTCGAATTTAGTCCGGTTCGTGTTTTTACCAATATGCGCACATCAGATAACCTGATGAACGATGAATCCTATTTCTATGCCGAACTGTTGCGGCTTCAAGCGATGCTTAATTTGCTGCGAAATGGGGAAAAATTGTTTGTGATTGTGGATGAAATGCTGAAAGGCACCAACTCGGTGGATAAATTAAATGGCTCCAAGGAATTAATCCGCCAGCTGATTGCTTTAAAAACGCATGGAATTGTTGCCACGCATGATCTGGGTCTGACCGAACTTGCAGAGATTTATCCGGGTTCAATCAAAAATCAATGCTTCGAAGTTCAGTTGCACAATGATGATTTAAACTTCGATTACAAACTGACCGATGGAGTGACCCGAACCATGAATGCCACTTTCCTGATGAAAAAGATGGGAATCATACCAAATTAGGAAAGGGTCATTAGTAATTAGAAAAGGCTTAATCACTTTACTGTTGACTATTTACTAATGACTCTTTCCTTTTTTCTACGCCTTATGAAACAGCTTTAATCCAACAATACCGGTAAGGATAAGCAGTATGCAGACAATCTTAATGAGATCCATTGGTTCTTTGAAGAATACGAAGCTAAAGATGACCGTTCCGATCGTCCCGATTCCGGTCCAGACCGCATAGGCTGTCCCAAGTGGCAAAGTTTTTACTGCCAGTGAAAGAAAATAAAAGCCAATAACCATGGAAACAATGGAAAAAATACTTGGGTAGAGGCGGGTCCAGCCTTCAGAATATTTCATCCCGACCGCCCAAACGACTTCCAGAATTCCGGCAATAAGTAAATAAATCCAGGCCATTGTTCGATTGATTGATTGAGTTGCAAAAATGGTTCTTTTTGTTGCATTATAGTCGAAATCAAAGTAAATTTCCTGAATTGACTTTTGAATCCGGTATTCCGCAGTATGAATGTACTTCAGGATTAATGAACCAACCAAAGAATATTAACCAATTCAATTGAAAAAGTTTCGGAGATGCTTGTGAAATGGTTAAAATAGAACATGATTTGAATAAAATAACTGAAGTTTTCAGGCCAGCGTTTTTCTTCTTTTGTATATAGATTGTTAATCCACATACAAAATACCTTCGGATGAAACACCAATACAAACCATTGATGCTGTTGTCGCTGATGTTTTTCATGGTTGGAGCGCTCTTTATGGACAGTCAAGATATACCTGCAATGAAAACTTAAAATGAGGAAAGTTGAAATTGAACCGGGAAATTCCGGAGGAATTTACGTATGATATCTCTGATGTCAATTAAAAGTAATTTGAGTTTTTCATTAGGTTTTTACTAAGTACATGACAAAAATTTGAATATATCGATATCATCTTGAAAGAAAGCGTTTAACAGCACAGAAGCAATGTAAGTCAGCCCATATTTGAATAGACTTTTCGCTTTGTTCCCATGCTTTTTGATTGG
>CAIPKZ010000418.1 GCA_903865775.1 uncultured Prolixibacteraceae bacterium
AACCGTTCCCATTGGATTCTCCTTTTTTTTAACGATATTAAAAACAAAAAAGAATTCCGCCCATTGCGGAACTCTTTCTTGACACAAACTTATACAATTTTTTTAATCTTTTCGAATCTAATGTTTTATAATACAATCAGTCAATATTTTCGTTGCATGATTTCGGAATAAACAAATGCTTTGCGCAACGAGAAATCTTCTAAATAGCCAAGTGTCTCTTCTTCTTCAGGATCAGGTTTCGCTGCTTCAACCAACGATTTTCGTGTACTTGGCTGGAGCGGTTTTTTCGACCGTTCAGGAAGTGTACTAACGAAACTGGTATGATAAAGTCCTGATTTACCTGCCGGAGCTGGCATAACCAACGGTTCTTTTTTCAATACGGGTTTAACCAATACTTTTGGCTGAATCTCCACTTTGGGCTCGGCCAGAAAATCTTCCCCCAGTAACTGATCCAGGAAAGAATTTCTTGGTCTGGCACCTTGTTCAGCAGGATCATCCATCGCCTTTTTCTTCTTGTTCTGATTGATTGCCCCGAAAATTGAAAGCGCTATTGCGATAATCAGAAAAATATAATCGTCCATCTTTTACTTTTTTTATTCCGAATAAAAAATTTTGTGCTTTTCTTTGTTCGTTCAGAAATTAAAGGTACTAAAAATGGTTCAATTATCCCGACATATTTCCAAGGCAATTTTAATTTGCTTTTTTATTTCCATTGGAATCAATGGATGCAAGAAAGATTATACATCGGTGATCCCATTTGTTTATGTCGACTTTTCATTTAATCCAGCCAGTTATATCGAGTTAAATATCCCGGGCGGATCGGTGTTTTTCCCCCAATATGGGTTCGGTGGGTTAATCGTTTTTAAAGACTTTGAAGGAAGTTCCACTCCGTTGCTTGCGTTCGATGCTGCCTGCACGCACGAAATTTCATCAACAACCAGGGTGGCTGTTGATGGGAGCGGAGTGGCGATTTGTCCGAAATGCAAATCTCAGTTCATTTTGTTTGGTGGTGGCGGTAGTCCGGTAACTGGACCTGCCTTTGAGCCATTAAAACAGTATCAGGCATTCTACAGCAACGGGCGAATCTTCGTGAAAAACTAAGCCCAAACAAATATCAATCATCCACAGGGTTCGATTCCATTTCACCCTGTGCTGTTACCTGCCGTCCCTTCAGGACTGAACTCAAATTAGCCGATTTTTTACCTTTTTTATTCCGGAAGAAAATTCATTAAACTAAGCCCCGGTATTTAGCTCATATACTTTCCGCGTTTTCAGTTCGAATAAGAATACTTTCTGAAATTCAGAACAGAAATTCCAGCATTCCAATTTGTTCGACAGATTGAAAGATACCGGGCTTTCATCCAGATCAGCCGTAATGAGTAGCCAAATCTGGCTTAGCTTTTTCTTTTGATAAAGGGGAAGCTTTTCGTTTTTAGCAAGAATGGTGAATTCGATGTTCTCACGGTTCAGTTCAGGTGGCTGATATCCGCTGATTTGGCGGGGATAATGCGTTTTTAATTTGAGAACTCTTGGTCCGTGCAGCTTCGTGAGTTCAATCCCAATGGAAATTTTAGATGTATTCCGGATAAGAAGATCAGGCGATTCTGACTTGATCAGTTTCCCTTTTGGAAATTCATCATACCTGTTCCTGAATTGCTCCATGATATGCGTTTCTTCCAATGCCTGCGAAAACTGATTAAAGCTCATATATTCACTTTTAATGAAACGAAAATAACATTTGTTCCTGAAACGGAAAAAGGAACTGAATCAGTTCCTTTTTCCGTTGAAATATTTCAATGCTTTTCTAGCTCCCTCTCATTTGGAGAGGGTTGGGGAGCGGCTTTTAGTACCGGTAATGTTCCGGTTTGTATGGTCCTTCAGCCGAAATTCCAAGATAACTTGCCTGATCAGGAGTCAGAACAGTCAGTTTAACACCCAATTGTTCCAGATGCAAACGGGCAACTTCTTCATCGAGGTATTTTGGTAAACGATATACGTTAACAGCGTATTCTTTTTCCCAAAGTTCGATTTGTGCCAGGGTCTGATTGGTAAACGAGTTCGACATCACAAACGATGGATGGCCCGTTGCACAACCCAGATTCACCAAACGGCCTTCAGCAAGCAGAAAAATAGAATGGCCATCGGCATATGTATATTTATCAACCTGTGGTTTGATATTGGTTTTGTGAATTCCCGGCCAGTTTTCGAGGCGAACAACCTGAATTTCATTGTCGAAATGTCCGATGTTGCATACGATAGCCTGATCCTTCATTCCAGCTAAATGTTCAGCAGTAATAATGTCCTTGTTCCCGGTGGTGGTCACAAAGATATTTCCTTCCGGAACAGCGTCTTCCATGGTTTTTACTTCGAAACCTTCCATGGCAGCCTGAAGGGCACAAATCGGATCGATCTCGGTCACAATGACGCGTGCTCCGTAGCTGCGCATTGAATGGGCACAACCTTTGCCCACATCGCCGTATCCGGCAACAACTACAACTTTTCCGGCAATCATCACATCAGTGGCACGTTTGATTCCATCGGCTAAAGATTCGCGGCAACCATACAGGTTATCGAATTTTGATTTGGTCACCGAATCGTTTACGTTGAAGGCAGGGAAAAGCAATTTTCCTTCATTCATCATCTGATAAAGACGATGAACTCCTGTGGTAGTTTCTTCTGAAACGCCTTTAATCAATGGTACCTGACGAGTCCAGCGTTGCGGATCGAAAGCCAAAACTTCTTTTAAAGCAGAATACAGTTCCTTTTCATCTTCAGCTTCAACAGGCTGATCCAGAATAGAAGGATTTTTTTCAGCTTCATAACCAATGTGAATCATCATGGTAGCATCGCC
>CAIPKZ010000419.1 GCA_903865775.1 uncultured Prolixibacteraceae bacterium
ATCAGGCAGGTAAATGCCACTATTCCAATCCTGATTCATGCAAATGCAGGAATGCCGCAGTATTGTGACGGTGAAACGACTTTCCCTGAATCGCCTGCTGATATGGCCGGACGGGTAAAGGAAATTATTGAGGCAGGAGCAAATATCATTGGCGGATGCTGCGGAACGACTCCTGATCATATTCGTGAAGTTCATCATGTAGTTAAAAGCTTGTGAATCCCGACAATAAAATAATCGAATATTCCTTTTCCTTCAGTGAACTGAAGATCAATCCGGCTGATGTTGCTATCCTTTTGGGGTATCCGGATGGATTACTTCCGGAGCCTTTTGCTGAATACCTTTCAGAGGCAATGAAGAAGGCTGAAAACTTCAGTGATCTTCGTGGAGTTGTTGACTTTGTAAAAGATGTCCATTTTCCGGAGGAAGTTGGTCTTTTAACTGTTCAGGATACTGTTTTTACTGTGGGAAAAACCGTTGCTCATGAGCTTCGGAATTCAGAGTCTGTGGTTCTGTTTGCCTGCACTGCCGGAAAAGAAATCAGTGATCTTGCTCAAAATTTACTGATTGGAGAAAATCCTGTTTTGGGATATGTTTACGATGTTTTGGGATCAGTTGCCGTTGAAGCTGTTTCGATCCGGATTCACGAAAAAATAAGAGAAATGGCGAATTATTCCGGAGAATTAATTACCAATCGGTACAGTCCGGGATATTGTCAATGGAGTGTAGCTGACCAACATAAGTTGTTTTCATTTTTTCCGGAGAATTGCTGCGGGATTAGTTTGACCGACTCAGCTTTGATGTACCCGATTAAATCAATCAGCGGAATTATTGGCATGGGTAAAAAAGTCAAATACAGGCAATATACCTGTGATTTATGCAACCTTACTGATTGCTTTTATCGAACCCGGCAAAAAGAAAAATGAATCCATCTTGTTTAACAGTTATTTTTAAATTTTCGTTACATACCTTTTAAATTTTTACATTTTGAAGATTGTTGTTTTAGATGGTTTTGCCCTCAATCCGGGCGATCTGTCATGGGAAAATATGAAAACCTTGGGCGAATGCCTGATTTTTGACCGAACTAAACCAGAAGAAATTTTCGACCGCATCCAACATGCGGAAGCGATTATTACCAACAAGGTTTTAATCGGCAAATCACTGATAGACTGGTTGCCTGATTTAAAATACATTGGAGTTACCGCCACCGGATACAATGTAGTTGATGTTCAGGCTGCAGAAGAGCGAAATATTGTTGTAACCAATATCCCTGCATACAGCACAGACTCGGTTGCCCAACTGGTTTTTTCGCATATCCTGAATATCGCTAACCGGCTCGAACTCCATACGAATTCAGTTAAATCCGGCGATTGGATAGTCAATCCTGATTTTGCATATTGGAAAACTCCCCAAATGGAAATTGCGGGAAAAACCCTTGGAATTATTGGTTTGGGTCGAATTGGTCAAAAAGTAGCTGATATAGCTGAAGCTTTTGGAATGAAAGTCATTTTTCAGAATCGTTCTCCTAAAAATAATATTTCGAAAGGATGGATTCAAAAAAGCCTTGAAGAAGTTTTTTCTGAGAGTGATTTTATTAGTCTGAATTGTCCGCTCACGAATGAAAACAATGCATTTGTGAACCGGAAACTGCTTATGAGTATGAAGGCAAGCGCAGTTTTAATCAACACGGGCAGGGGAGGATTAATCCATGAAGATAATCTGGCCAATGCATTGAATTCCGGGGTAATTGCAGCAGCTTGCCTGGATGTGCTTTCAACAGAACCACCTTCATCTGATAATCCGCTGATTTCGGCAAGAAATTGTTTCATCACACCACATATTGCATGGGCAACATTTGAAGCACGGCAGCGGTTGATGAATATTACAGTTGATAATTTGAAGCAATTCCAATCAGGTAATCCACAGAATGTGGTTAAGGCCTAAATTCTCATTTTTTGCAGTGTCAGTTTAACCCGAGAATATTAAACTACAAAATCAGGTCAAAATGAAAAAAATAATTGCATTATTTCTATTTACTTCTGTTTTATTGAATACAGGATACTGTTTATCCGATAAAAAAGGGAAGAAAGCCAAACATCAACTTGAAATGGCTAAACTGATTCATAATGGCCGATTTAGGTTTATACCCAATTCTGCCAGTTCAAGCATAGGAAATATTAATAATATAGAATCCGGTTACGAAATGGTTTTTGATTCGCTGAATTTCAAGGTAAATCTTCCATATTATGGCAGGTCATATGCATCACTTTACCAATTTACAGGTGGTGTGAAGTTTGATTATAGTGCTAAAAGGATTGATAAATCGTGGCATGAAAGAAAGAAAATTTACATTATTAGATTTGACGTCTCAAATAATCTGGAAAACTATTCGATTGATTTTACTGCGGGCTTGAATGGTTTTGGTAAACTGAAAATTACCTTCAGCAATCGGGAATTGATCAGTTATTATGGAATTATTGAGAAAATTTCTACACATCAAAAATGAAATAAATTAAAAAGGACCAGCTCATCTGGTCCTTTAAATTATAATATCTAAATGCGAAACCCCTTGGGCAGCATTTATAATGATCTATGGATTATTCTTCATCAAATTGGTCATCCCGATATTTATATTCAAGTTCGTCATTGTTTTCATCAGCAAAATCATCGTAAATAGATAATCTTCTTTTAGAGCTCTTATCCTTGTGCAACTTGGTGTTTTTTATAGCATCACCGTCTGTTTTTAAAGGATCGACACCTTTTTTTGTAATTTTCAGATTCATGTTTGTTTTCATCTCGAAAATCTAAAAGATTGATAATTAAATTTTTAAAAGTTTATAACACGTATTTGATTCTGATTGTTAAACTATGAAAAAAAAATAAATATTTCCCTAACTTTTCCTGATTATTTTTTTTGCTGTTTTTTTGAAATCCTGATTATCTGATAATTGTATTAATTATGAAAAATGTATTCACTTTATACTTTTATAAGTTTCTGCCCGTTTTAAAAATATTGTTTAACTTCGACGATGCTGTATTATTTCGTTCAATATGTACCGATCGAAGTACCAGAAAAAAAAAAGGAGAATTAATATCCGCCAGGATGAATGAAATTTGTATTGCTCATTTTTTAGATTAGTGATTATTATGACCTGATTTCATGAAAAAATATTTATCTCTTATTTTTATTCTTCTATATAAAATTTCCTTTTGTCAGAGTTATTCATCTGATAATAAGAAGGCAATTAAAATATTTGAGCAGGCAAAACAGGCCTACCAAAGTAATTTCTTCAATAAATCATTAAGTTTACTGGATGAAGTACTGGTTTTAGATCCAGGTTTTCTGGAAGTATATCTGATGAAGTCAGATATTTACCAGGAAGAAGATTCCGTTGCTTTACAAATCAAATCACTTGAAAAAGCTTTAAAAATTTCTCCTGACAAGAATGCAAAGTTGTATTTTTCATTAGGAAATGCTTTTTACCGTTCAGGAAAATACCTGGAGGCAACTGCTGCATTCAGTACTTATTTACAAATGGTTGACGAAAATGCCCCATTTGTGAGTCGCGCCCGGAAAAGTATCATAAAATGCAATGGAGCGTCCATATTGCTGAAACACCCGGTGCCATTCAAATCGGTTAATATGGGCGAAAACATTAATTCGGTGGATGATGAATACTGGCCCAGCATCACTGTTGACGGTAACACAATGATTTTCACCAAACTTGTTGGATCAAAAACTGCCTCCGGTGATAAACAGGTCATGGCCCAGGAGGACTTCTATACTTCACAACTCGTGGATAATGTCTGGCAGCCCAGCGAACCTTTATCATCAATCAACACCATTTATAACGAAGGAGCACAATCAATTTCAACCGATGGGAAATTGCTGTTTTACACAGCATGTACCCGAATTGACGGAAAAGGAAGTTGCGATATCTATTATTCACGTAATAAAGCAGGAAGCTGGTCGGTTCCACAAAATGCCGGTGACCCGGTAAATTCGCCGTCGTGGGAATCTCAACCTTCCATTTCGGCCAATGGTGAAATCTTGTATTTTGTGAGCAACCGTGAAAGTGGCAGAGGTGGCATGGACATTTGGAAATGCAATTTGAGAGGCTTTTCATTTTTAGGAAGTCCAATTTGGGGAAATCCGGTGAATTTGGGTGATTCGGTGAATACCCCCGGCAATGAAATGTCTCCATTTATACATTCAGATGGAAAGACGCTTTATTTTGCCTCCGATTTTTGGCCGGGAATGGGCGGATATGATATTTTCTACTGCAGACAGAAGAACGATTCGGTTTGGTCAAGACCTCAGAATATTGGTTACCCGATTAACTCCTACAAAGATGAGCAGGGACTTGTTGTTGACGCTTCCGGAAAGAACGCCTATTATTCATCAGACCGCCCAGGCTCACGAGGAATGGATATTTATTCGTTTGAACTATATAAAGAAGCACGGCCAAATCCGGTTTCATACATTAAAGGTAAGGTCGTTGACGAAGAAACAGGGGCTCCGGTTTGTGCCATAGTAGAATTAACAGATCTGGGAAATTCAAAATCGGTTATTCAAGGTGAATCATGCTGGGAGAAAGGTGAATTTCTGATGTGTTTGCCTCTTGGAAAGGAATATGCTTTTAATGTTTCAAAAGAAGGTTATTTGTTTTATTCCGACAATTTCCAGTTGAAAGAAAAGAAAGATATTATCGATCCGTATATTCTTCAAATTAAAATGAAAAAGATAAAGGTGGGCGGATCAGTGATTCTGCGAAACGTATTCTTTGATACTGCATCGTATGAACTTTTGCCGGAATCAAAGATCGAGCTTCAAAAACTGACTGATTTTCTTAACCAGAATAATACTGTTTTTATTGAAATTAATGGCCATACCGACAATGTCGGTAATGAGGAAATGAATCAAAAACTTTCTGAGTCGAGAGCCAAAGAAGTATTTAAATATATGGTTAGTAGCGGAATAGATGAGTCCAGAATGAAATACACCGGATATGGTTTTACGAAACCGGTCAGTTCGAACGATTCGGCTGAAGGAAGGTCGTTAAACCGGCGTACCGAATTCAGGATAATTAAAAAGTAATCATTTCAATCCATTCTGGAGAAAACATTCCGAATACTCTTTGTCTACTTCCAGAATATGATGTTCTATCCAGCCTTTCAAAAAGTTCAGCAATTCAAAAGATACAGCAATGGCTCCTCTATTTAACTCAGCTTTTAGTTCAGCAATTTTTTGTTTAAATAACTGATGTTCGCTGATATGCTTTTCAGCACCGGAATAATTGAACCGATGAAAAAAGTATTCCTCTTTTTGGAAATGAGTGACCGCATATTGTTCCAATTCCAGAATGATTTGAGTAGTTACACTATTGGCTTGTCCCTCTTTCATCGCCTCAAGCAAACTACTTAACAACCTGAATATCTTTTCGTGCTGAATGTCAATAGATTGAACTCCAACACTGTATTTTTTTTCCCAAATGTACATCAGAAATCATTTTATATTTAGTGAAAAAGAAGTAGCCAGCTAACTTTTACGAAATCAATGCAGTTAAATCGTATTTAAATTTCAAAATCCATCGCTTCAAGATTGAAAGGGGTTTGCTGATATACATAGTAATTCAGCCAATTGGTAATCATCAGGTTGGCGTGACCTCTCCATCGCATGACGGGTTCATTTTCCGGATTATCATTAGGATAATAATTTACCGGAATTTCAATTGGCAGTTTTTTCTTTACATCCCGTTTGTATTCAGTATCCAGCGTAAATCTGGAATATTCAGAATGCCCGGTAATGAAAAACTGACGCCCTTCCTGTGCCATGACCATATTTACCCCTGATTCATCAGATTTGGAAATAATATTCAATTCAGACACTTTCCGGATATCTTCTTCCAACACTTCAGTATGTCTTGAATGAGGAACAAAATACTCATCGTCAAAACCTCTGTAGATAGGCAAGGCGTTATTTACATTCTTATGTTTGAAAACGCCAAACATTTTTTTATCCAGAGTGTACTTCGGAACGCCGTAAAAATGAAACATACCGGCTTGTGCTGCCCAACAGATGAATAGGGTAGAAGTCACGTGTTTTTGCGACCAGTCAAAAATTGCGGTAAGTTCTTTCCAATAGGTAACTTCCTCAAATGGAAGCATCTCAACTGGTGCTCCTGTGATAATCATGCCATCGTAATTTCTGGATTTTAGCTGATTAAAGGTTTTATAAAAGGCCTTCATGTGAACTTCCGGAGTATTTTTTGACTCATGACCAGACATCCTCAAAAACTCAATCTCCACCTGCAACGGACTGTTCGAAAGCAAACGGATCAAATCGGTTTCCGTAGTAATTTTGATCGGCATCAAATTGACTATTACAATCTTTAACGGACGAATATCCTGGTGCGCCGCACGCGATTCGTCCATGATAAAGATATTTTCCTTTTGCAGCAATTCAATTGCAGGCAATTGATCAGGGACATTTATTGGCATAATTCAGCAGTTTATTAGAAATTCCGGTGAAGCTGTTTCAAAAGGTACTTTCCCCGTCATCCTGAACTTGTTTCAGGATCGCAATACTCAGTTCGACAGACCCCGAAATAAATTCGGGGTGACGGGTTCTACGAGTGTTTTAACTATTAAGACAGCCTCACCGGAATATGGATTGTAAAACTAATTAATTTGACCGAAAGCTTGCTCGAAATCAGCGATGATGTCATCGATGTGTTCCAATCCGACCGAAACCCGCAATGAATTTGGGAAAACACCTGCAGAAAGCTGTGCTTCATCAGATAATTGCTGGTGCGTTGTAGCTGCCGGTTGTATGATCAATGTTTTGGCATCGCCCACATTGGCCAAATGGCTCACCATTTTCAGGCTGTCAACAACTTTGCTTCCTGCTTCCTTGTCGCCTTTTACTTCAAACGAAAGAACACCACCTGCACCGTTCAGTAAATATTTCTGAGCCAAGGCATAAGAAGAACTACTTTTAAGTCCCGGATAATTGACACTTGCCACTTTCGGATGTTTTTCGAGCCAATGAGCCAAAGCTACAGTATTCTGAATGTGACGTTCCATGCGCAATGAAAGCGTTTCAAGGCCTTGCAGCAACAGGAATGAGTTAAACGGACTTTGTGATGCTCCAATGTCACGTAATCCTTCCACACGGGCTTTGATGATGAACGCAATGTTGCCGAAAGGTCCGTCGAAATTGAAGATATCCCAGTATTTTAATCCGTGATAACCGTCAGATGGTTCAGTAAAACCAGGGAATTTACCATTGCCCCAATTGAAATTTCCCGCATCCACAATTACACCACCAATACTTGTTCCGTGTCCGCCAATCCATTTGGTAGCCGATTCAACCACGATATTTGCACCATGTTCGATCGGGCGAAACAGGTATCCTGCCGCACCAAAGGTATTGTCAACAATAAACGGAATGTCATATTTCTTTGCCAATGCGCCAAAAGCATCAAAATCGGGTATCACATAACCCGGATTGCCAATGGTTTCCAAATAAATGGCTTTGGTGTTTTCGTCAATCAGTTTTTCGAACGCTTCGATACTCAAATCTTTAGCCAAACGGGCTTCGATGCCAAGTTTTTTGAAAGTTACAGTAAACTGGTTGTAAGAACCTCCGTAAAGAAACGGCGAACTCACAAAATTATCACCAATACCCATGATGTTGGTAAAGGTTAAAAACTGAGCTGAATGGCCTGAAGCCACACCCAGAGCAGCAACTCCGCCTTCCAGTGCAGCAATTCGCTGCTCGAATACATCGGTTGTCGGATTCATGATCCGGGTATAAATGTTTCCGAACTCTTTCAGCGCAAACAGATTTGCAGCATGTTCAGCGTTCTTGAAAACATACGACGAAGTTTGGTAAATCGGCACTGCACGTGATTGTGTCGTCGGATCAACCTGTTGTCCTGCATGTAATTGCAGCGTTTCAAAATGTAATTTCCGTTCAGTCATTATCTCTATTTTTAAGGGTTAAAAGTTCTCGTTAAAAAAAATACGATGTATTTCGGTGATGGCTTTTCGGGTGTCCTTCCGATCGACGATCAGGTAACTGACCAGGTCGGAAGCTCCCGAGCCACTCAGTAAAACATTGATTCGGTGCTGAGCAACGGCGGTAAACAATTTTGCTGAAACTCCGTGATGCTGCTGCATTCCATGTCCAACCACCGCGATGAGCGAAACCTGATCTTCAATAGTGATTTCGCTCACAGAACTGAGTTGCAAGTGCTGGCATATTTGCCATGCCTGTTCAATTTCATTTTTATTCAGGATGATGTTTATACTCACCTGTGAGGTGATCACCGAACGGATATTGATTCCGGAATGATGAAAGGCTGTAGTCACATTGGCCAGAATTCCGGGTTTAAATCCAACTCCGGGACCATTTAATTTTAAAATGGCGATATCTTCAGTATGAACTACACTCTTAACTACATTGGGCGATACAAATGATTCGGAATTGATGATTGTCGTTAGCTCCTTACCTCCATTGGCAAGACGAAAGACCTGAATTGGAATGTGTTTGCTCATTAATGGCTCAACAATTCGCGGGTGAATGGAAAGTTCGCTGAAATAAGAAAGTTCAGAAGCCTCGTCGTATGTCAAACGTGGAATCAGTTTGGATTCAGGAATAAAGTCCGAGTCTGAAGTTCTGAATTCCTTATCGAGTTCCCATAATTGAAGTGAATCCGATTCAATGAGTCGTGCAATTCCGGCAGCCGAATAATCAGCCGACCGTTTTCCGAGACGCACAATCTTTCCTGCTGAAGTGATTCCATAAGAACCTGGAATGAGGCTAATTCCATCGGGAATTGAATTTTTCAGCTCCTTTGATTCACTATACAAAATGGAAGCATTTCCGAATTCTTCGGTTGCTATTAGGCCAATATCTTCAGGAAAAATCAGGCTGGCAGCGATTTGCTTATAAATCAGGAATTGGTGAAGCACGCCTGCCGTAATCCGTTCAGAAAAACTAATCACCTGATCTTTTAAAGCAAGCGAAAAATCACCGGTGAACTCGATGCCTTTAAGCAAATTCTGAAGGTTTATAAGTTCATTTTTGAGGCTTTCAGCGGGTTCGTACTGTTGAAAAACCTGCAATTTATGGCCAATAATATTGTTTATCTGATTAATAATCAGATCAGAAGTAGCAGCATTGTTAATCAGCAATTCGATGCCTTGCTCAATGGCTTGTTGTATTTCAGGAACGGCGGAAACCACCACAGTTATTTTATTTTCTGATTCAGAAAGAAGACTTGCAAAAGCTTCTAAAGCAGTAAATTTGGATAAACTGTTTCCGCCAAATCGTACGGTACAATTTGACATGATAAAAAATTAAAGTGATAATTGGAAAAAAAACCGAGCTTTAGCCTTCAAACAACATGATTAATCACACCGCCTAAAGGCTAGTGCATTATCATAGGCATGACGGACATCAAAGAATCATGGAATCCCATTGGCCGGGAAACACTGAAAGCGGAATATTTTGCTGAATGATTCATTGTTGATAATCTATTACAATTGAGTGCAAACATAAACAGTTTTTCAAAATAGACAATGTTTTATCGGAAATGTTCAGGTAAAATCCGATTAAATATTTGTTAATTGCCAGTTTCGTTTCCGAAGATGGACTTGAAGTTGCTGAAAATTAAATTAATAAGTATTTCTTTTTCTATTTTCAGAATTTGCGATGCTGACAAATAGATTTGCCGGATGGAAATTTCACTGTCATCAGTTTCCAAAAATAGCCGTTCGGTAGGAATCGTTCGAAAAACAGAGTGACTGGAAACATTTTTCAGGAGTCGTTCACCTACGGAAAAATAGAATCCATGTTTTACAAGGCTCCGTGTTGTTTCCAGATTTCCATGGTAACCATGAAGTATCCAGGGAACCTCTGACTTTGTTTTAATTTTTAGATTGATGACATCAGAATAAGCTCTTACACAATGGATAATCAGGCATTTGGATTGATTTTTAGCTATTCTTATTTGTTCTCTGAAGATCATTTCCTGGATTGCGAAGTCGGTTGAGATTGATCGATCAAGACCGCATTCGCCGATCGCGATCATGTTTTTCATTTCTGAAATGCGTTCAACTGCACTGATACAATCCTCAGGATTCACCTGTCCGATGTGCCATGGATGAAGTCCGGCAGAAAAAAGAAACTCCGGTTCAGCTTTTGGAATATCCTGAGCAAAAAAATTCAGGATTTGGATGTCATCATCCTCGGTTAATCGATGGGTATGTAAATCAATATGTTTCATCGGTTGAATAATTTCCGGTTGCAGAATATTTTATATGCAATCATTTTACTATCGGATCGTTTATTCTTTCAAAAATAGTGGCTTTTACTGAAATTAGTTTCCGTTTAATTATTTTATCTACTTTTGATGGTCACCGGTATAAAAACATGAGTATAAAAACGATATACAGAATAACACTATTCCTCTCAATTCTACTGCCAACACTGGTGATAGGACAGATTTCCGAAGGAGGGGTTCCTATTGAAATACAAAAACTTAAATCGGCTTCTTCGGATAATGACTGGATTGTTATGCCTTCGGTTGACAACCGGAAAATGCGGATGATGAACAGCGAAACTGATCAAAAACATTTGAAGCCATTTCGGTTTGCTTATTCATTTCCGGTACTGCTTTCTTTAAAAAATTCAGGAAAATGGTTCAATACTACCAAGGTCAATGTGTGGCAACTGTATATCCGGTCAACCAGCGCCTATTCATTGAACCTTATTTTAGAACATTTTAAATTGCCCGATCATGCCCGGTTGTTTCTGATCAGCATGAAAACAGGTCAGATTAAAGGTGCATATACCTCGGCTAATAATTCAGACAGCAAGGTGCTTGCCATTGAACCAGTTGAAGGCGATGAGATTCTGGTTCAGTATGAAGAACCAGTTCTGGCAGATTTCCCCGGCGAATTTCTAATCACCAAGGTGGCCCACGATTTTATTGGCATTACTGGTGATGGAGTCCACCGTCCACTTGGAGTTTCAGGTACCTGTAATGTCAATGTAAATTGTGATGTTGCCAATGGATCGGAGAATATCAGGGATGCAGTTTGCCGGATTATTATCGAGGGAGCTGAAATTTGTTCAGGAACCATGCT
Source organism: uncultured Prolixibacteraceae bacterium (assembly GCA_903865775.1). GTDB lineage: Bacteria > Bacteroidota > Bacteroidia > Bacteroidales > Prolixibacteraceae > Aquipluma. Next base: position 11,155 of record CAIPKZ010000419.1, read on the forward strand.
AAATAATACCGCACTCGATGGAATTCCGTATATTTTGACAGCTAATCATTGTATCGGAACAGAGAAAAAAGCCGAGGCTTCGGTATTTCTTTTCAATTACGAAGCGCCGTATTGTTCCTATTACAATAGTCCTGCTATTGATGGCGATGTGAGCCGTTCGATGTCCGGAAGTTCGTTGAAAGCTTCGTTTGACAGTCTTGATTTTGCCCTGGTCCGGCTAAATACAATTCCACCCTATAATTACCGGACCTATCTGGCTGGCTGGAACAGGTTAAACATAGCACCAATTTCTTCCATGTCAATTCACCATCCGGAAGGCGATATTAAAAAAGTATCTATTGACCTGGATGCTGCAACTACGGCCAATTTCAATGGCAGTTACCTTTCCAAGGGATTTTGGAATATTCTGACCTGGGAATATGGCGTTACCGAAGCAGGTTCCTCAGGTGGGGGATTATTCGACCAAAACAAGCAACTGATCGGATCACTGACCGGTGGTTCTTCGAACTGTACATCGAAGAAAAATGACTTTTATGAAAAATTCACTTTAAGCTGGAGCCACCGGAATGAAACAAATAAACAACTTCAATATTGGCTCGATCCGCTCAATTCGAATGTTGAAAAACTTGCTGGAATGGCTTCAAATTCAGGCAAAACACTCTGTATACCTTTCACAAATTTCAAGAATGGTGAGACTCAGGCAGTCATTCCGATTACGAATGGATTAACAAAAAAAGGTTATTGGAGTGGGTCGAACAATGCCGGATTTACCGATTTTGCCGAAAAGTTCACGTTCTCCAGAAATTGTGAAGTTCAGGGAATTACGATCGGTATTGCGAAAAAGAAAATCAATCCTTCAAACACGAAGCCATTAATCGAAATTCAGGTATACCAAGGAAAAGATAATCCGGAAACTTTGATTTACTCTGAGATGTTCGACATCAGCAAATTTACCGTTGATGCTATGAATTACCTGTCATTCAAAAATCCGGTAAAAACAGAACGAAATTTTTTCGTCTCTTACAACATTTCACAGTTGCAGCAAAGCGATACCCTGGTCGTTTATATGGCAAACCGCAAGTCGGATGTTACCAACAGCTTTTACCTCAAAAATCAAACCGGATGGTCAACTTATAATGCGAATAATCCAAGCGGCAATGGCTCAGCTTTACTGTTCGAATTAATAGCCTGTAATATTGATGATCCCGTAGGAATCGATGAATTTAAGACTGATTTACCCGGGGCACGTTTCTTTCCAAATCCGCTGACCGGAAATTCAGTTTTAACTATTCAGACCGCTGATCCTATTGATTGTGAAGAAGAAATTGCAGTTTACAATTTACTTGGAAAGAAACTGGATGTGCAATACATTTTAACCGGTTCAAACAGTCTGAGCCTGATTTTTTCCGGCAAAAGCCCTGGCATTTACCTGATTCATCTGGATGCCGGAGGACGAACAATCACTGGGAAAATTGCCTATATGCCCTAAATTAATGGGAGATTAGTTGAATGGCGAATGATTACTTTGTTCCTTCAAAGTAACCAGCCATCTGGGTAGCTTCCTGAGAATTGATGAAATCGGCCTTTGAAGTTTTTATTATATCAGCAACAGTTTTGTTGTTTGGACAATTCGTAAAACTGATTTTCTTATTCTGCGCATGAATTTTGGTTACCAAATCCTTGATTTTCACAAAGTCCTCAAACGGAATGTTCCCGGTTCCTTTCCAGCTTGTAATTTTACTGAAATCGATCTCAATTAAAGGCATTTGGCCTGAATCCACATTTTTTTCCATATCACTCAAACTGCCAACCAATCCGAGGAAACTGGATTTAATACCATTAATCTGGTTCAATTGATTTTTGTCTTTGATCAGGATTCGGATTTTTCCCTGATGTTCATTCCCTTCTGCTTTTGAGCTAAGCATTTCCGAAAACGGGCGCATTTCGCTGGCTAAATGTTTATATATCTGAACGGGTTGGGTCGTGAAATTTAAGATCAGAAATACATCTCCGGAATAGCCCGGAATAATTTCTCCACTATTCTTTTTAAACTGATTGTAGAGCGGGTAGAGGTAAGCTTCCGTCAGAGTAGGCAATTTATGGGCGGCACTATCCGGCATCAGTGAAGTTACATACAGCTTTCCGTAGATGTACATTACATCAGCCTGGTAGTTAAGAATTCCATTTCCGATTGATTCCCACAATTCTGATTTGCTGTCAAAATTATGTGACGAAATGATTGGTTTTACCTTCATCTGCGAATAGGCCGACAGACCTACCAATAAAGCCAAAACAACGATAAGCAATTTGTTTTTCATAGTCACGCCTATAATATCTCCGGGTTTCTCAGTAAAAATAATTGTTTTCAATCTTAAAACTCAAATATCAGTCATTATTTTACAGAATGTTCCTATTGGATCTAATGATCAGTGAATTTCTCCCAATGTACTATTTCCGACAGAGATTTTCTGATTTTTACCGGTATTTCAGAGTTCGTGTACCCGATCGGAACCAAAACCATTGGTTCGAGGTGATCTGGAAGTCTGAGCTTTTTTCTCACCAGAGTTGCATCAAAATTACTTACCCAGCAAGTTCCAAGTCCCAGCTCTGTTGCTTTTAAAATCAGATGATCGGTTACAATGGCCACATCAACATCGGCAAAATCTTTTCCGTCCGATTTCCGCTTCCATGATTGCGAGTGGTCTGAACAGATTACAATACAAACCGGCGCTTCCCTGAACCAATTTCTTGGATAAACTTCCTGAAAATCAGATAAATTATCCGGTTCAGTAAGAACCAGAAAATGCCATGGCTGGTAATTACATGCCGATGGAGCCAAGCGGGCTGCTTCCAGAATTTCAAAAATCAAACTTCTCTCAACCGGTTTTTTTGTATATGATCTGACAGAAAACCGGCTGGCAATGAGTTTACTAAATTCCATGACTTAAAATTTGCAATTATTCATTCAAATGTACTCCATTAATTCAGAAACTAAAAGACCTGGTCCTACCTGAAATGACATCCTGAACTGATGCCTATTTGTACTTTTACTGATTTAATGGCAGTTATTGGCTTGAAAAATGCAATTCTGACCGTACTTTGACCGTTTTATCCACTGGCACGATAATCGTAAAAAGCAATTTCAGATTTAAACAATATAACTACCTTTGAAACTTCAAATTTTGATCAATTAAAAACTGAATAATGGCATTTTTAAATAAAATTCTGGGCAAATTTCTGGGCAATAAAGCAGACAAAGATATGGCTGAAATTGCGCCAATGCTTGAACTTATCAAAAAAGAATACGAACGTATTAAACTTTTGTCAACTGATGAACTTCGGGACGAATCGGCCCGGTTAAAAGCAGTAATCCAGGAAAGGATCAAACCAGAGGAAGACCGGATCAAAGAACTCAATGAACTGGTGGAAACCGTTGAAATTCAGGAAAGTGAAAAGCTTTACCAGGAAATCGACAAATTGGAAGAAAAAATTACAGATAAGTTGGAAGCGGTTTTGAACGAAATCTTGCCGGCAGCTTTCTCGGTTGTGAAAGCTACTGCAAAACTCTTTTTTGAAAATGAGCGGATTGTTGCAAAAGCAACTGATTTCGACCGTGATCTGGCTGCTGTACGAAATAGTATTGAAATTGAAGGAGAAAACGCGGTCTGGTTCAATAAATGGATGGCCGGCGGAAACCAAATCACCTGGGATATGGTTCATTACGATGTTCAGCTCATCGGAGGTATTGTTCTGCATCAGGGTAAAGTTGCTGAAATGGGCACTGGTGAAGGAAAAACACTGGTTGCAACTTTGGCTGTATTCCTGAATGCATTGGCCGGAAGAGGTGTTCACCTGGTTACAGTAAACGATTACCTGTCGAAACGTGACTCGGAGTGGATGGGGCCGATCTTCGAATTTCATGGTCTGAGCGTGGATTGTATCGACAAACATCAGCCAAACTCCGAAGGCCGCCGCAAAGCATATCTTGCCGATGTCACTTACGGAACCAATAACGAATTCGGGTTCGATTATTTGCGCGATAATATGGCAATCAGCCCGCGCGATCTGGTACAACGCAAACATCATTATTCAATCGTCGATGAGGTCGATTCGGTTTTGATCGATGATGCCCGTACTCCTCTGATTATTTCAGGACCAATTCCTAAAGGCGAAATTCAGAAATTTGAAGAACTTAAGCCAAAGGTTGAAAAACTATATGCAGCACAGCGAAACCAGGTCAATCAGTGTCTTTCGGATGCCAAACGTATCCTGAATAATCCCAATGCAACCAAGGATGAGAAAGAAGCCGGTTCGATTCTGCTTTTGCGTGCACACAAGGGTTTGCCAAAAAATAAGGCCATCATCAAATTCCTGAGTGAAGAAGGAATAAAGGCCATGATGACCAAAACAGAAAATTACCATATGCAGGACAATAACAAGCTCATGCATATTGTTACTGATGATCTGTTTTTTGTGATCGAAGAAAAGCAAAATTCGGTAGAATTGACCGATAAGGGAATTGACCTGATTTCGGATGATAATGATGACCCAACATTCTTCGTTCTGCCTGACGTTGGCTCTGAAATTGCTGAAATTGAACAAAATAAAGAATTGACCAAAGAGCAGGTTCTGGAAAAGAAAGATGAATTACTGACCAGTTATTCGATCAAATCGGAACGTGTTCATACCATCAACCAGCTGTTGAAAGCCTACGCCATGTTCGAAAAGGATGTGGAATATGTAGTGATTGAAAATAAGGTGAAAATTGTGGACGAACAAACCGGCCGTATCATGGAAGGTCGTCGTTATTCTGACGGTTTACACCAGGCTATTGAAGCCAAAGAGCATGTGAAAGTTGAAGCCGCTACGCAAACCTTTGCCACCATTACACTTCAGAATTACTTCAGGATGTATCACAAACTGGCCGGTATGACTGGTACTGCCGAAACTGAAGCAGGTGAGTTGTGGGACATCTACAAGCTGGATGTGGTGGTTATCCCGACCAACCGGAAAGTTATCCGTCAGGACCGCGAAGATTTGGTTTATAAAACCAAACGCGAAAAATACAGCGCCGTTGTTGACGAAATCGTTGAGCTGAATAAGATAGGAAGACCGGTTTTGGTAGGAACAACCTCGGTTGAAATCTCGGAATTACTGAGTCGTTACCTGAAAATGCGTGGCATCAAACACAACGTGCTGAATGCCAAAATGCATGCCCGTGAAGCTGAAATAGTTGCCGATGCCGGGGTAAATGGCATGGTGACCATCGCGACCAACATGGCTGGTCGTGGTACCGACATCAAATTAACTGCTGAAGTGAAGTCATTGGGTGGTTTGGCCATTATCGGTACCGAACGCCATGAGTCGCGTCGTGTCGACCGCCAGTTGCGCGGACGTTCCGGTCGACAGGGAGACCCGGGTTCTTCTCAGTTCTTTGTTTCGCTTGAAGACGATCTAATGCGTTTGTTTGGTTCCGACCGAATTACCGGAATCATGGATAAAATTGGTTTGAAGGAAGGCGAAATGATTCAGCATTCCATGATTACCAAGTCGATTGAGCGGGCACAGAAAAAGGTTGAAGAGAATAACTTCGGAATTCGTAAACGCTTGCTGGAGTATGATGATGTGATGAACTCTCAGCGTGAGGTAATCTATAAAAAGCGTCGTCATGCCTTGTTTGGCGACCGACTCGAAGTTGATATCCTAAATACCATGTACGATGTGATCGAAAATTTGGTCAGCGAATATCAGGAAAACGGAATGTTCGATGAGTTTAACAACGAACTGATCCGCCTGATGTCGATGGAATCGCCTGTTTCCGAAAAAGATTTTATGAACATGAAGGCCGATGACCTGGTCGATCAGATTTATCAGGAAATGGTTGCAAGCTATTCGCGAAGAATGGACATTATTGCCAAACAAGCCTATCCGGTAATTCGTGATGTTTATGAGACAAAATCTCACCTATACACCAATATTGTTGTTCCAATTTCGGATGGAAAACACATTTTCCAGATTATAACTAATTTGGAAAAGGCATACAAAAACCAGGGAAAAGAACTGGTAAAATCATACCAGAAACAAACTGTTTTGTCGACCATCGACGATTCATGGAAAGAACAACTACGCGAACTGGACGATCTGAAACAATCGGTTCAGAATGCCACTTACGAGCAAAAAGACCCGCTGCTGATCTTCAAATTTGAATCGTTCAATTTGTTTAAAATCATGATCAGCAAGGTGAACCGGTCGATCATTTCAATACTTTCTAAAGGTCACATCCCGATCAGCGAACAACAGCAAGTAAGGGAAGCTCAGGAACGTCGCGGACTTGATATGAGCAAGTTATCTACTTCAAAACAGGAATTGCCTGGCAGCTCAATCAATCCTAACCGCATAGCAGAGGAACCACGCGAACAGCGGCCGGTACAACCAATTCGGGTTGAAAAAAAGGTAGGACGAAACGATCCTTGTCCATGCGGAAGTGGTAAAAAATTCAAATCGTGCCATGGCAAAGATTTGGTAGATTAAAAAAGCTGAATTTTAAGGTGGCATTTTCATATATTTGAATAAAACAGTATAACTATGACAACAATAGTAATCAGACCAAAAAATAAGGCGGAAGAAAATCTTCTCAGTCGTCTTTTAAAGAAAATGAATATTGATACACAATTTGTTGAAGAACCAGTTCCTAATTTTGAATCCCGAAAAGCCATTGAGGATGTTGAGCTCAGAAAAGGAACTTCGGTAAAAGATTCAAAAGAACTTTTCACCAAACTGGGAATATAATTTTAACAGGTTATATTAAAATTTCTTTTTTGTCAAATTAGCCGAAGAATGTTTCAACTCGTTTTCACAAACAGAATTAAAAAAGACATTAAACTCCTTTAGAAAAGGGGTTTTAATATGGAATTGGTAAAAAATTCAATTTTATTGCTTGAAGAAAATGGGAGCCTTTCTTCAGACTATTCTCCACATAAATTATCAGGAAATTACTCCGGATATTGGGAGGCACATATAAAACCAGACTGGCTAATCATCTGGAAATTTTTGGTGGATGAAAACCAAATTTGGTTAACCCGTAAAGGTACACATTCTGATTTATTCAAATAAACAAACTGAAAACCGAACAACTATATGGACATTCTTTCATTTATTCACTGGAACGTTAGCCCTGAAATTATTTCAATGGGATCTATTCATGTTCGTTGGTACGGACTAATGTTTGCACTTGGTTTTCTGTTCGGATACCATCATGTCGAAAAGATGTTCAAACACGAAAATGAAGACCTGAAATGGCTTGAAAGTCTGTTCATTTATCTGATTGTTGCTACCGTTGTTGGCGCCCGTTTGGGTCATGTTTTTTTCTACGGATGGGAATACTATTCGCAGCATCCGATTGAAATACTGTACGTTTGGCAAGGAGGTTTAGCCAGTCATGGCGGCGTTCTTGGAATTATTGTGGCCATGATTCTTTGGAGTGTAAAGATTTCGAAACGCAATTTACTATGGGTTCTCGATCGGATTGTGGTTCCATCAGTATTAGTCGGGGCATTAATTCGTTTTGGAAACCTGATGAATTCAGAAATTTATGGCAATCCAACCACTTTGCCCTGGGGTTTTATCTTCGAACGGAACCATGAAACGGTTGCCAAACATCCAACCCAGATTTATGAATCGCTGAGTTACCTGTTTACTTTTGGAGTTCTGTGGTTTATGTACTGGAAAACCAAAGCCAAATCGTATCAGGGACTTTTAACCGGGGTGTTTTTTCTGTTCGTTTTTGGAACCCGTTTCTGTATCGAATTTATCAAAGAGGTTCAGGAATCCTTTGAAAAGGGAATGAGTCTGGATATGGGGCAATGGCTGAGTATTCCATTTATTCTAACAGGAACAATCCTCATTATTTTGGCATTAAAGAAAGGCCCTAAGATCATCCAAAACCAGACAGTAACAGGCAAGAAATAGACCTTAAAATCAATTTCCGATCTGTTTTTCCAGCTTTTCAATCTCATATTTCCTTAAGGTTAAAACCCTTATGTATTGCTCGCAGTTGACTTCATATGGCTCATTATATTTGGTCAAAACCTTATGATTTAACCATTCGATTGCCAAATCATATTTTCCTTCCATTTCGCAAACAAGTGCCATGTTGTAACATGCTTTGGCGGCAATTTCCTCATTTATATTCTTCGTTTGCCGATTCCAGATTTCTCCGGCTTTGAGCCAATCCTTACTGATTGCATATTTCTCTGCCTTAAGCATTTCAGAATTTTTAGACTGATAATATATTCGTTCAACCGGAACCCATGAAGGAATTATTTTTGTTCCAAAGCATTTTCCAAGATGGTTCGAAGCATCCTTGTAGATTTGTTGCGAGTGGGGGTTCTTCTGCTGGATATCCTTTAATTGAGATTTGCTGAAAAACAATGTATCTATTTGATTATAAATGGTTGGTGAAGATGTATTACCTCGATAGGTTATTGTCCAGGATAGAACTGCCTTGGTACGGAATGTGCCATCGAAGAAGCTATACACTCCATTTTCGAATTGAAAAAGATCAAGAAAAATTAAAGCATCTGCTTTGGTCATTTCAATTAGATCCGAAGATTTTTGCATCAAATAAGGATCTTCCGGTCTGTTGTTCAGGCTATCACGATAATTACTCACTTTTTGAAAATAAGCTTCTTTTTCGAAAAAACTGGTCAGACCATCAACACAGCAATTCGAAAGTTCTTCGTTATTGAGCATTGTATCACACACAAAATTGCTTTTGCATAAATCGTCCACAGAACGGGTATAATTCTTAAAATCCCGTTTGAAGATGGCAACAGTTTTAACATTCTCAGGAATAGCGAAATCTACGGGTTTCATAATCTCAATCCGGATAGTTTTTAAGCTATCGGTTAATTTGCATGAAGTCAGGCTTATCAAGGCCAGTAGAAGAGGTAAAACTATTCTGTTTGAAGTCATATTAGGTTCTTATAAGATAGTTTTCAGTTTTCTGTGCTATTCATTGTTCTCTTCATTTGTTTGTCCAATCGATCAATTTCTTTTTTACGATTGACCAGAATATTCACGTACCGCTGACAATTCTTCCGATGTTCATCATTGTTTTTCTGCAGGTATGTATATGACTTGACCAGCCAGTCAATCGCAGCATCCGGTTTGCCTTCCATCTCACACGCCACGGCCATGTTGTAAGATGCCTTGGCCGCTATTTTCTTGTTTTTATTCTTCGTTTCCCTGTTCCAGATTTCCGCAGCTTTCAGCCAGTCCTGATTATGCGCCAGTTTTTCTGCCTTGAGCATTTCAATATTCCGCGAGTTGTAGTACATCCGGTCAACCCGTGTCCAGGTAGGAATAACTTTCGGACCGAAAGATTTTCCCAGATAATTGGACGAATTATTCAATAACATACCCAATGTTTTCTCCTTATACCTCGAATAACTATTAACCTGTTCCTGATCAAAAAAAAGTGTATCTGTAAGATTATAGGAGTACGCCAGACTGTCGGTTTTAAATACAACAGTCCATAGCAGGTTTGCCCGGGCTGTGAAAGGAAATGCAAAATACTTGTTATAAGTGGGGTTTAAATAGAAAAAATCAAGAAAAATACAAACATCCGATTTTGTTTTTTCAAACATTTCATCACGACTTTCAATACTTCCGGCAACTTTAAAAAGCCATTTCAAACTGTCGCCGGACGGGATCACTTTTTTAAAATAACTTTCCTCTTTTAAATAGGTAGTCAGCGCATTCACACAGGTGTCCGATAGATTCTGATATTTGATTGAGGTATCCTTAACCATTTCATACAATGAATGGTATTTAATCGTGGTATCCCTTTTTGTTAATAAAGTAGTATCCTGAACCTTAAAATAACCGGTAGAATAATAAAAAGTACAGGTATCCGATTTGAACAAATCACGGTTTATAACAGCCACCGTGAGGTCCTTTGGAATATTAAAAATTCCAGGCTTCAGGATTTCGATCTGAAAAAGCTTTAATTGACTGGTTATCTTACAGCCAGATAACCCAATCACAATGAATAGAATAGAGATGAAAGTTTTAAGGAATCTCATACTGAGTACTTAGCTTGTTAAGCTCATTCTTCCTTCGGTACAGAATAGCCGAATATTTCCGAACAGCCTCGTTTTCGGACGACATAAAAACACCTGAACTGGCAGTTGCAGCCTGGCTCGTCAACTTTAAGGCCCGGTCAACATCTCCATTCATTTCGCTTGCCAAAGCCAGATTGTATAACGAAATAGTTTTCTTTTGTTTGTTTCTGCTTTCTGCACCTTTCTGCCAGATGGAACTTGCTTCGTCCCATTTATTATCCTTCGCAAGCTTTGCAGCCTTCTGAAATCCGGCATCATGGGATGTCATGATATCGCGGTAAACCATGATCCATGAAGGCAGAACGTGTTTTGCGTAATTTGATCCAATTACACCAGCGGCAATAGGTATTGCAGCTTGCTTTTCAGGTATCAGGCTTTTTTTATAGTTTCCGGCTTCATCTTTTCCATCCCAGTACAAAGTGTCAATATGAACAAACCGATCAATTATTTTTTGCTGTTTACTGGCATAAAACGACCATATATTGGAAGTTACCACTTTCGCATCCGAGAATTCATCGGATTGACTATAAAAATAAGAGAACATATCCAAAAGAATAATCCCGTCGGCACCTGTTTTATCGGCCAGATTTTGGTACCATTCACCTTTTGCAGGCCGGATCTCTTTTACACGATATTCAGGGAATGTAGAAGAGGGTAAAATCCTGATGCTATCGAAACGATTTTGAGCCAATAACTTAACTGAAAGACTATCCAGACAAGTTTCCAATGCCATACTTTCGATGCATAACTTTACTTTGTCCTTTACCAATTTATGATTTTTTACCCGATAGTTTTGCAAGGTGTCGTTCGCATACTTCAGGTTCCTTGAAACAATGGCAATCTTTTTAATTTCCGGAGGAAGAACCAGCTTGGAAGGTTGCATGACTTCAATCGAAAATTTTTCATAACTCAGGCATGAACTCAAAATCAACAACAATGCAAGCCAAAGTAATCCGGAATTTCGTTTCATGTTATTTTGTTTTTTGCAAGGTTTCTTTGCGGACATTAAGCTTTTTAAGGTATGTTTCTGTCTGAAAACGGTAATAGGTATAAAACGATTTCAGGCCCAATTCAATTGCACCATCAAGATCACCATTTAATTCCCGGATAAGGGCCAGGTTAAATTCAGCTTTACTTTTCACTTTTATATTCGTCGACTGAGCCATCTCGTTCCAGAGTTTACCGGCCTCTTCATAGTTATTTTCATTCATCAATTGCTGTCCCCGATCATCTTTGCTCTGGAATAAAAAGTATCCTCTCTTTTCAGGAATCCAGGTAGGAGAGAGCTTTTGATCCAAGTCGAGGGCTATTTTAATTCCAGCATTAAGCATTGCCTGTTTGATTGAAGGTAATTTTCGGAACAATCTTTCCTGCGTGTAATCAGCGCTTTCCCAATTAATGGTGTCAATCAGTTCGATTTCCTTCACCAGAGTTTTAAGACCCGGTTTATATATTCTGAAAAAAGCATCGTATTTCAAATCAAGCGAAGCATAATAATTATAGTTCGCGCCGGTATTGGGATCAATAAATTTTTCTGAAGTGTAGTCAGCCATTGCTTTGGTTGAAAACCTTTCCAAAACCATTAGGGCATCCGTGTTGTAGTCGGCACAAATGGCCTTGATTCGTTCAGGAGTTAAGGTATCCGGAAGCATTTCATAGGGAAGGTATCGGTTCATATTTCGTTTTAACGGAACCACTATATCATACCGTCCGGATTCAAATAATAATGCAGCCAAAGCCCGGATTGTTGTATCGGACGCAGCGCTATCCAAAATGATTTTTGAAAGCTGATATCCTTTCCGGTAAAAATACTTTTGGAGCGAATCTTCACGATAATTCTCAAACTGATTCGTCATGCTTCGATTCATCAAAGTTATACTTTGTATATCGGAAGGAAGCTCCTCATTTGCTGGTCGTGCATTTTCGATGCTGAGTACTGCAAAATTACTTTTACACGAAACCGCAATCGTTGCAGCAATGAAAAATAGAATAATCCGGTTGAATATGATTTTGTTGACCAGAAACATCGTATGTTTTAGTTAATAAATCCCCCAATATTTTCTAAAAAACCACTCAACGCCTACCAGCAAAATAAGCAGTATAAACAGTGATTTCAAATTAATCCATTCGGTTTGAAAGGTTTGTTGATGTTGCTGAACGGCAATCTGTTTGTTCGCCCTGATTGTATCAAGTAATGTGCCATAATCGCTTAAGGGGAAAAACTTTCCGCCAGTAATTTCAGACAATTGATATAAAACACCGAAATCGGCTCTTGTATTTTGAATTTCAAGTTCGTTTTTCACAATACTGAAACTTCCTCTTTCAGTAAAATGCTGATCGCCAATATTTGTTTCAGCTTCGTAGGTATAATCTCCGGTCCGTAAATTACCGGCATTTAAGCGGTAAGCATCGCTGGAGCGGTCGAATTGGTAAGTGAATTCACGAAGGCTGTCGTTCTTAATCCGGATATTTACGTCCGGAGTGTTAACCAATTCATAGCTATCATTGTACAATTCGGCAATCAATTCTATCGCATCGGTTTCCTGAAAAAGTGCCGGATGGAAAATATTAAAGTTATCTTCGTTTTGCTTCAAAGCCAGGTATTGCATCGATTTTTGAACTAATTCATTGAATGCATCGTTATTTCTGCTTGTCTGATAATCGTACAAACGCCACCGCCAAAGTCCTTCGCCTGCAATAAATCCAATTTTCCGGCCTTTATTAGAACCAAAAGCAATCAATGTTTTACTGGTCTGAATATTCCTGATGGTCTGATGTGCTAGATTTTGCATCATTGGTGCCAATTCGGTATTACCGAATGGAGAAACTAATGGTGGAGCAGTTTCCATCATCTTTTTTGTATCATCCAAAAGTATGAACAAGGAAAAGTTATTGTCGATCAATGCCTGCACTTCTTCCGTATTATTACTGGTGGTGATCTTTAAACCCAATTCAAGCGAATTCAGCTGATCAAGTATAGTGTTCGGACCTATCAGGAATAAAACGGGTATTCTGCTCTCTTTTATTTTGGACAGAAGTTTGCTGGCCGAATTCTTTTGGGAAGGTAATTGATTGATTATGATTAAACTGTATAAAGAAAGACTATCCGGAAAATCATTGCCGGTAAGAAGCTTTACATCATAGTTTTGGAGTTCAGAAAGACTGTTGCTGATAGCTCCCAAATCGGGATGTGGTCCATCACTCAGCATCAGAATTTTTTGTTTGTTTTCCAGAACCTGAATCACAAACTCAAATTCATTATTCTTTAAATTAATCTCACCTTCAAACGACCTGATTTTAACTTTATAATGTTGCAGACCGGTTTCGTCAGCTTCCAGATTTACAAGTTGTAATTTAAAGTCGTCATCAGAATTAATAGGTAAGGTGCTCGAATTGATCAGTTTATGGTTGTGCTCAATATCAATAAACGCGATTTTGTTGTTCAGTTTCGAGAACTTCATTTCGATCTCAACCGGAAATTTATTTTTTAGAAATGCGATTTTATTGGTTTTAACTTTTCCAATCAGTGCATCTGTTCTTCGGGTTGTATCTCCAACACCGAGTGTATAAACAGGAAATTTTAAGTCAGCAGCCAGATTTTCCGGATTTTGACCTTGATTATATATTCCGTCACCAAATAAGATTAAAGCACCGATATTTTTATTGATGTAATTATTTTTCAACGATTTAAGCATCTGCCCGTAATCCGATCTGCGATCAGTTCCGGAAAATTTTTCGGTATTCTCAACTTTCTCGCCAAACGACCAAAATTCGAGCTGGTAATCTTCTTTGAGCTGATCCTGAATGGATTGATTAAATTGAGCGATTGAAGTCAAAAAGGTGCTAACTGATTGAGAATTATCCACTGCAACTGCAAGAATTGGAAGTTGCTTAATCTTTTTTGTACTCTCCATTAAAGGTGAAAGCAAAAAAATGAATATCAGACAAAGTGATAGAAAACGTAAAAATGCAAGGAATCCAATCTGAGGCCGTGACAGGCTCTTCGTCTCAGAATTCCGAAAGTATAGCAAATAACTTATACCTGCTGCCAATACGATGGCCAACAAAATATATAATCCGGCAAAACTGTGGTCAAAACTAATTTCCAATGCGCTTCATGTTTTAGGAACATCCAAAATTAACAAACTTGGCTTAATCAGGCATCCATGTTGAATACTTTCTGTTTAATAAATCAAACTTTATTACGTTTGATTTATTAACGTATATTTTATGACTAGCCTGGATTCTTTCAGATTGTGCAGGCGCATCTATTTTTGACCTTATTGGAATAATTTGATTAGTTTTAAAAGTTATATTTCTGGAATTATTTGGTTCAGAAAATTAAAAAACAGGGTAGGGAAGTGCGGTATTCAGCATAATTAATTCTTTAGGTTGCATGAATAAATTTTTGATTCTTTTCATTTTGGCTCATAGTTTCATTTTTGCTGCGAATGCGCAGTATTTTCAAACCGGGCAAGACCCTTCGTCCGTCAGGTGGAGACAAATAAATACATCGAATTTTCAGGTAGTTTATCCGGAAGAGTTTGAAAAACAAGCACAACGAGTTTCATACATACTTGAGAACGTTTACGATTACGGCTCAATGTCATTAAATTATCATCCGCGAAAAGTTTCGGTCATTTTGCATACCAGGACGGTCAATTCGAATGGATTAGTGGCCTGGGCACCCAAACGAATTGAGCTTTTTACCACTCCAAACCAGCAAATTTACGCTCAGGACTGGCTTGAGCAATTGGGTTTGCATGAATTCAGACACCTGGTACAAATGGATAGAATCCAGAGTGAATTACCAGGTCTTGTGACAGCAATACTTGGGCAGCAGGCAGCTGCAATTGTGGTTGGAGCTTTCCTGCCATTTTGGTTTTTGGAAGGTGATGCTGTCGTTACTGAAACTGCACTATCGAATTCAGGACGTGGAAGATTGGCTTCCTTTAGCATGGATTACCGTGCCCAACTGCTTGAAAAAGGAAAATATTCATTTGATAAGGCCTATCTTGGATCTTATAAAGACTATGTTACAGATTATTACCGACTCGGATATTGGATGGTCGGGAAAAGTCGAGAAAAATTCGGATCTAAAATTTGGAGTGATGCCGTAAAAAAGGTTGGCAGACAACCATTTATCCTGACGCCATTAAATTCTTTACTGAGAAAATCAACCGGACTTTCCACCAAACAAATGTATTCAGATATTTTCGATGGCCTGATTAAAGACTGGAAACAGAAATTACAGTTGTTGACAACCGATTCAATTTCTATAGTTTCGCCTGACAGAAAAAATTATACAAGCTATCTGTATCCAAAAATTTATAAAGATTCTATCCTTTTTGCATACCGGACTTCGCTCGATAACATTGGGCGGTTCGTCCTGATTTATCCGGATAAAACCGAAAAAGTAATTTATACTCCGGGAACGATCTTAGACGAATCAGTTTCGATGACGAAAAACCTGATTATTTGGGCTGAAAAAAGGGCAGATTTGCGTTGGACACATGCCGATTGTTCAGTCCTACAGATATATGATCTTGAAAAAAAGGTCAGGAGTGAAATTAAAACCCAAAATAAAATCTTTGCCCCGGTGATCTCTCCTGATTTACTGACCTTTGCAGCAGTTGAAGTGGATCCTGCCAATAACTTCTTCCTTTCAGTTTTTGATTTAAAATCAGGAAAGTTAATAGATCGATATAAAACTGCTGATAATCAATACTTTTTCACTCCATGCTGGGATAAAAAAGGGGAGAAGTTGTTTGTAGTTTGCATGTCGGCAAAAGGAAAATACCTCGCTTCAGTTGATATCAGGAATAAAGAGGTTGTTCAATTAACTGCGAATGCCTTTTCAGAATTAAAATATCCCACGTATTCGGAAGAACAGCTCATTTTTACATCCGATTTTTCAGGGATAGATCAGCTTTATTCATTGGATTTGAAAACACTAAAAATCAATCAAATTGTTTCTGTCCGGTTTGGTGCCAATTATCCGACTGCTTTGAATTCTATGAATCAAATGTATTTCAGTAATTATACTTCCAATGGTTTTGAGCTTGCCAAATTCAAATTTCAGAATAATACTAAATCAAAGGAAATCTATACTATACAACTTCAAAAGGACTCCCTTTCAATAAAATTAGCGGCTCAGGAAAAGGGTATCCCCGACTTTTCGAATGCCGATTCGGTAAAGTACTTAACCAAGAGGTACTCAAAGGCAGGGCATATGTTTAATTTCCATAGTTGGGCACCGGCATTTATCGATGTAAACAGCTCTGAAATTAAGCCCGGGTTTTCTTTGTTTTCGCAAAATGCACTGGGGACTGCAGAAACCAGGTTAGGATACGATTACAATATAGCTGACCATACCGGATTTTATAAAATGGGGTTTATCTACTCCGGGTTATTTCCCGAAATCAGTACCGAACTGTCAGCAGGAAATGCAGCATCAAATTATACACAGGTAAATAACACCAGGAACCAGTTTCATGAGATTATCCAGCGTGACACAAGTATTCAGCATTATACCTGGAAGGAAATAATCGCCAATATTGATATCCGCTTGCCGCTCAACCTTTCGAAGGGTAAGTATTCACGTGTATTCAATCCTGAATTGAAATATTCGTTCAACCGGATCATTAACGGCACATCAACACCTGTAAACTTCTATTCCGGAGATTACAATGCATTAACGTATCGGCTATATGGTTATAATTTACTCCATCAGTCCAGTCAAAACCTCCTGCCTAAATGGGGTCAGCAATTTGATCTGATATACCGGCATACGCCATTCAATGGCAATGATTTAGGTACATTAACAGGTATTCAGTCAGCATTGTATTTTCCGGGACTGACAAAAAATTCAGGAATAAAAATTAATCAGGGATATCAGGAAAAGAGATTTATCAGTAGAAACAGCTTTTCGAATTTCTTACGATTTCCACGTGGATTCCAAACCTATCAAAATAATAAAATGTACTCATTGGCAACCGATTACAAGTTTCCAATTTTTTATCCTGATTTTAGTTTTGGAAGGCTGGCATACATTAAACGCGTGAAAGGATCAGTTTTTTATGACTTTGCGTGGCTTTCGGTGCCAGTTGAAATAAATGGTGAAATATTTCCCAATGATCATGAATTGAAAATGCAATCTTTAGGATTGGAATTAACAGCAGATTTACACCTTCTTCGTTTTTTTGCTCCTCTCGAAATTGGCTGCCGAACGATATATCTTCCTGATTTTAATACATTTAAGTTTGACCTGTTACTTTCGATACATTTCAATGGTTATTAGATCTGAAAAGAGTCAGTAGGGTGATTTCCGGACGCATTTCGATTCGACCGGGAAAGCCCACCGTTCCAAGCCCTCGATTCACATAAAGTAATTGATTGTCTGACTGATACAGACCGCCCCAATTTTTTTGGTTAAAAAATATCGGACTGAATTCGATACCAGCGAACTTCATTCCAAACTGACCGCCATGCGTATGTCCCGAAAGAGTTAATTGAATATCGGTATCAGGAACAACCTTGGCCCGCCAATGTGCCGGATCGTGTGACATCAGAATCTTAAATGAATATTTGGCAATACCATTCATCGCAACCTCAAGATTAGCGTATTGCGGAAAAGGAGCATGTCCCCAGTTTTCAACACCAATAAGAGAAAATGATGTGTCTTTTACTGCAACTTTTTGCCATTGGTTTTGCATGAGAATAAAGCCGGCATCAATTAAACCAGCTTTGATCAGGTTAAGATTTTCCCTTTTACTAATGGTGTCAGGCCAATTGAAATAATCGCCATAGTCGTGGTTTCCCTGAATAGCAAATTTTCCGTATTTGCCAGAAAGCTGTTTCAAAAAGGGTTCAAAACCAACCATTTCAACACCAAAATTATTGACAATATCACCAGTAAATAATAAAATATCTGGTTGAAGCTGCTCTATTATTTGAATGGTTTTCTTCAATATTTCAGGATTTTTACCAAAACTACCCAAATGAATATCAGAAAGTTGGACAATTTTGAATCCATTCATTTGTTCCGGCAAATCTGAAAAATACAAGTTTTGCTTTTGTACTTGAATATCAAAACGACCTGCAAAAATACCATAGAAGATTACAACAACGAGTCCGCAACTTAGTAGAAATGAACCAGCCATCATCAGTATCTGAGAATTTCGCTTCAAAATAACTCTTGCCAGGTATGAAAGAATTGTCATGACAGTAAAAAAGAACTTCGGCAACAGATTTAGAAAGGTAACCGAGATTACAATATAAAATAAAGTGTAGTTACGACTTTGCCGGAGAAGTTCAGGATTGGAAAAAGAATACAACAGCAAGCCAGTAGTTAAAATGCTAACTACAATTAAAATAAAAGCTATATACCGGCGGGTAGTTTTTTTGAAGTGCAAAAAAAGAATCCGAATTCCAAAGTAGGAGATAAGCTCCACCAGAAAAACGAATAAAAAAAAATAAATTAAAAATTGTGCTGGTATACCTCTCATGATCTTCAGTATTAATCAGAATAGAAAATTACTCATTTTGTGAACGATTACATGATCAAGAACCAATTTTAAAACACAAAGTTGCATTGATAGTTGAATTCGCACAGATTAACTCCACTAAGAATAAAAATAAAGGAAGATTACTGATCTAAAAATGAAATAATTACGATAAAAAATAAAGATAAAAGACTTCATTAGAATTCAATATTTATTTTGATTTAGAAATAGGGTAGGGAATAATCACCGGATTAGCGGTTAGAGTCCACTCAAAATCATTATTCATGAAAATTGAAGTTAAAAAAGCCAATTGAAGAAAAATTACTTTCAAACCTGGATATTTCAATAATGAAGATTTGAATCTGTAAAATTAAATTTCGGAAGCATGAATAATAAGTAAGCTGTAAGTCCACCTGAAAAATAAAATCTGTAACTATTCTATACTATTTACAAATCAAAATAGAAGAATTGAGACAAAATAGACACACATATGTAACACGTGATTTGTAAGCACAAATGTTAACCGAAATAATTTACGTTTACAGTAAATATTTTCTTCTAATAAATGACATTAGTGTCGGAAAATACCGAACAAAATACAATACTAATTAAATCAATTAAAGCATTATATTTTAGATAGTTAGTGTGTGTAACATATACTATTAGTTCATCAATTAATTCACTTCTGTCAACTATCACTCTAATTTGATTATTGTATTCATACTATACTACTGTATGTGAGTTTATTGCAAGTATATACTAAAGTATTAGTAGAAAGAATTACATGCAATAAATTAAATGAAAGACACATTTGTATACAAATCTAATTGCATCAGATTGACATATGTGATTCTGTTTGATTAAACTTTTTATTACATTTGTGTATCTTCAAATTTACATATCTATGGAAGAAAGAATCAAGAAATTCATGGAGTACAAAGGGATCTCTTCCTCTGAGCTTGCCGATTCAATCGGAGTTCAGCGTTCGAACGTGACCCATGTTTTAAAAGCCAGGAACAAACCCAGTTTCCAGTTTATTGAGAAAATGCTGCAAATTTATCCGGAGATAAATGCCAAATGGCTTTTACTGGGAACTGGCAATATGGTTGATGAGCCTTTAAAAACAAGAACATTATTTGATCAGTTGACTGCTCCTGCTAGCCTTCCGCAGCAAAAAACCAAAAAGAAAGAGGAACTACCATTCACTCAAGTCACGAATTCATTAGAAACATCAATACCACCAGAAACAACTGAACCAAAGGAAGCAATCGAATCCATGGAGACTGTGATTCCTCCGTCAGTTGAAAAATCGGTTGGGAATACTGAGCTTCAGAATCACATTTTTAGTTCCGAAAAACCAATCGAACGGCTGATAATTTTCTATAACGACCAAACTTTTAAAGTTTACAATCCTTCCAGATAAGTTTTTTAAGCTATATTTGCCGGCAAATTCGTATGCATGAAAAAGACGGTGAATGATTTTCTATTGCTTGAAAATAAGCAACTTAATAAGGATAATTTTCAACTATTACTTCAATCTCCCCTTCCAATTTCCGACATTTACCCTGGACAATTTATAAATGTTGAAATCAAGGAAGCTTCAGAGATTTTTCTCCGGCGCCCTTTTTCAATTTTAGATGTCGATTATCAGGAGCAAACTATTTCATTGTTGGTAAAAATACTTGGAAGAGGTTCCAAAAAACTGACTGAAGCACATGCCGGCCAGACAATTAATGCAATATTTCCACTAGGAAAATCATTTACTTTACCCGATAAATCTGATCGTATTCTGCTTATTGGTGGTGGTAGCGGAGTTGCACCCATGCTATTTCTGGCCAAAATCTGTGGATTGGATCCGGCAAATGTTTCAGTATTAATTGGTGCCCGGTCCGCTTCCGACCATATTGATGTCAGTTCATACCGAAATTACGGGCAGTTTTATTTTGCCACTGAGGATGGTTCGCTGGGTGAAAAGGGCTATGTAACCAATCATCCGGTATTTTCAGATCAATTGGATAAATTCAATAAAATATACACCTGCGGACCTGATTTGATGATGAAAGCGATTGGAAAAACAGCACTTGAAAAGGACATTTTCTGTGAAGTTTCGCTCGAAAATATGATGGCTTGCGGTTTTGGCGTTTGTTTGTGTTGTGTGGAAGATACCAAAACCGGTCACAAATGTGTTTGTACTGACGGACCTGTATTTAATGTAAACGATCTGAAATGGTGAATTTAGAAATAAAAATTCATGAGCTGGCTTTTAAAAATCCGGTTCTGACTGCATCAGGAACTTGTGGATTTGGTGAAGAAATAGCTGATTTTATTGATCTCTCGCTTCTTGGAGGCCTTGTTGTAAAAGGAACAACCTTGAAACACCGCGAAGGAAATGCCTATCCACGCATGGCTGAAACACCTTCAGGAATGTTGAATGCAGTTGGACTTCAAAACAAAGGTGTCGATAATTTCATTCGAAATATTTATCCAAATATTAAAGATCTGGATACACACATCATTGTTAATGTAAATGGTTCAACAATTGATGAATACGTTGAATTAACTGAACGTATCAATGAACTGGATAAAGTCCCTGCAATCGAATTAAATATAAGTTGTCCGAACGTCAAAGAAGGCGGAATGGCTTTTGGTATCAGTTGCCCTTCTGCCGAGGCTGTAGTTCGGGCGGTCAGAAAGGTGTATGATAAAACTTTAATTGTAAAACTTTCACCCAATGTTACCAACATTGCTGACATTGCCAAGGCAGTTGAAAGTCAGGGTGCCGACAGTGTTTCATTGATTAACACATTACTTGGTATGGCGGTAAATGCTGAAACCAAAAAACCTGTTTTATCAACTATTACAGGAGGTTTATCAGGACCGGCAATTAAGCCCATAGCACTGCGTATGGTATGGCAGGTTTATAATGCTGTTAAAATCCCGGTTATCGGAATGGGTGGTATTATGAATGCGACAGATGCCATTGAGTTTATGATTGCCGGGGCATCGGCTGTTCAGGTTGGTACAGCAATTTTTATTGATCCGACCATCCCATTACATATCATCGATGGCATTAAATCTTATATGGAACGGCATAAAATTCAGTCTGTTAACGAAATAATAGGAAGTTTACAATGCTGAATTTTATTAAAACACATATCTGCACCATTAATTTATTCAGAAATCTACTCATCTTTTTATTGATTGTTTCCAGATGCACCGTTCATTTGGATCCAAGTGAACTCAAAATTCATACGGAAGAATTAGATACAAAGAGTCTTAATTCAAATATTACCAACAGTTTATCTGAGTTTTCCGGTAGTAAATTCATTAAGAAGGAAGTGGATGAATTCCTTCAGCAATGGAATCTGGCCGGACTGACCATGTCCATAGTAAAAGATGGTAAGTTGGTTTATGCTCATGGTTTTGGATATGCTGATGTAATTGCCAAAGAGCAGGTTACGCCGGGAAACTTATTCAGGATAGCAAGTGTAAGTAAATTGATTACCGCTGTTGCCATCATGAAATTAGTTGAAAAGAAAAGTATTTCACTTGATTCAAAAGTATTTGGTCCTAATGCAATTCTGAAAGATCAGGTTTTTAATACCGTTGCTGATAAACGAATTTATAATATTACCGTTCGTCACCTGCTTGCACATGCCGGTGGATGGTCTTTAAGTTATGGAGATCCAGCTTTTAATTCCCTGATTGTGCTTGAGAAAACAGGCGAAACCGGAGCAGCAACAATGGATTCGTATTGTAGATTTGTAGCTTCCAGACGGTTGCATTTTGAGCCGGGAACACGCTCTTCTTATTCAAATATGGGATATATGTTCCTGGCAAATGTAATTGCTGCTGTTTCCGGTCGTTCATATGAAGATTTTATTCGGAATGAAGTTTTAAAACCTGTCGGAATTTCGGACATGCACATTGGTAAAAGTTATCTTTCCGGTCGTCGGTTTAATGAGGTAAAATATTATGAATCAGAAGAAAGTCCAATGATTCCGGCATTTGACGGATCAGGAACTTTGGTCCCGAAACCTTATGGCGGCAATCCAATAGAATTGCTCAGTTCAGCTGGTGGTTGGATTTCCTCATCGGTAGAATTGGCCAAATTGATGGCCATGATTGATGGATCCAGAACTTTCCCGGATATGTTACCTCAAAGCCTGATCAATCAAATGACAGAAAATAAGTTTTTCAGAGGTCCGCTTGGATGGAAAATTGTCAAAGACAATGGTGATTGGATCAGGACAGGAAGTATGGCAGGCACCTCAGCCATTTTGAAACGACAAAGTAATGGATTTTCATGGGTAGTAATCATTAATTCGAGCAGCTGGAAAGGGCCGCGTTTGCCTGCCTATGTCAACTATATGATGGGGAAAATTGAGAAATCGGTAACCATTTGGCCCAAACAGGACTTGTTTAAATTTATTCCAAAGAAATTGTAAAACAGACCAGTTGGTGTCCTATACTTTCACACTTTATTCCTGACTTTCCTTTCAGAATATATACTTTAACTTTAAATTTACTAACGAGTGATTGAACTTTTCAATCTCTATCTTGTTAGTTTGTTTGCTTACGTGAAGCTCATAATAGTTAAATAATATATTGGAAGTATGTCAGAATTTAAAATCCAGATGCCAAAATTGGGCGAAAGTGTTCAGGAAGCTACCATTACCAAATGGTTTGTTAAAGAAGGTGATCGAATAGAGGAAGATCAGTCGCTTTTTGAGGTTGCCACCGATAAGGTGGATTCTGAAATCCCATCGCCTGTTGATGGCATTATTAAAACAATATTTTTTGCAGTCAATGCGCTGGTTCCTGTTGGTGATACAGTGGCAATTATAACTACTGAAGACGATGATGAACCAACAAAAATTGATGAAGTCAAAGTTCCTGTTACAGAACTAGAAAAACCTGTTGTTCAGTCAAAAAAAGATGTAATTGAACCGGTACAAATCGGAGCTCCTGTAAAGATAATTGAACCAGAACCTGTTGCTGAAGTTTCTGAAATCAAAGGAACCCGGTTTTATTCACCTTTGGTCATGTCAATTGCCAAATCAGAACAGGTAAGTTTAGGCGAGCTGGAATCGATAAAAGGCTCAGGATTAAATAACCGGGTTCAGAAAAATGATATTCTGGCTTATGTTGATGACCGCAAAAAGGGCAAAGTTTCCAGTCCTGCTGCAGAAGTTAAGACAAAAGAAAATGTAGCGCAGGGAAAAGTTTCAATTTCATTGGGAGCCAGCGATCAGATTATTGAAATGGACCGCGTACGTAAAATTATTGCCGATCACATGGTGATGTCAAAACAGGTTTCTCCTCATGTGACTTCAGTTGTTGAAGCCGATGTGACCAACCTGGTTTTATGGAGAAATAAGGCAAAAGACGAATTTCTTGCCAAACATGGTGACAAAATCACCTATATGCCAGTGTTTATTGAAGCTGTAGCCCGCGCAATTACTGAATTTCCATTATTGAATTCATCGGTTGACGGCCGTAATATCATTATTCACAAGGATGTAAACATTGCCATTGCAGTAGCAAAACCCGATGGAAACCTGGTAGTTCCGGTAATTAAAAATGCAGAACAGAAAAATCTGGTTGGACTGACCAAATCCATGAATCAACTGGCAGATGCAGCACGTCGCAATAAACTGACTGTAGAAGATTACCAGGGTGGTACATTTACAATTACCAATTTCGGATCATTCAGAAATTTAATTGGTACACCCATAATTAGTCAGCCTCAGGTTGCTATTCTTGCCACCGGAAGTATAGAGAAAAAACCAGCAGTAATGGAGACTCCAACTGGAGATGCAATAGTAGTTCGTCATAAAATGTTCCTCTCATTATCATATGATCACCGGATAATAGATGGCGCATTGGGCGGGGCTTTCCTTCGGCGAATAGCAGATATTCTTGAAGAATTCAGTATTGATCGCGAAATATAAAATCATATAAATTTAAATCAGATCTATGACAACAGTTCCAAAAGTATTTACGGTAAAGACAACGCCGAAAGAAATACTTGAAAAATGGTACCGATTGATGACTTTGGGAAGGGCTATTGATGAAAAAGCGCCGAATTACCTGAAACAGGCCATTGGCTGGTCTTATCATGCTCCATATGCCGGACATGATGGAATTCAGCTTGCAATCGGACAAATATTTGAGAAAGAAGTAGACCATATTTTTTTATACTACCGTGATATGCTCACCGCTTTATCATGCGGTATGACTGCCGAAGAAATTATTCTGAATGGAATTTCTAAGGCAACCGATCCAACAAGCGGTGGACGCCACATGTCAAATCACTTTGCCAAACCCGATTGGCACATTCATAACGTATCATCATTAACCGGAAATCACACCCTGCATGCAGTAGGAGTTGCCCGTGGAATTAAATATTACGGCGAAAAAGCTGTTGCAATCAGTGTTCAGGGCGAATCTTCACTTTCCGAAGGCTACGTTTATGAGGCAATTAATGGAGCATCAAAAGAGAAATTGCCTGTAATATTTGCCATTCAGGATAATGGTTTTGGAATTTCAGTACCAAAGAAAGACCAGACTGCAAACCGGAAGGTTGCCAATAATTTTACCGGATTTAAAAATCTGCTCATCATACATTGCAATGGCAAAGATGTGTTTGATTCAATGAACGCCATGTATGAAGCCAAACGTCATGCTCTTGAAACCGGAATGCCAGTAATGGTTCAGGCCAACTGCATCCGGATTCATTCACATTCGAATTCCGACAGGCACGAATTGTACCGTTCCGAAGCTGAACGGAACTATGTTCAGGAATATGACCCATTGGTGAAGTTTAAACGAATGCTGATACGTTATGAGCGCTTTACTGCTGAAGAACTTGAAGCAATCGAAAATGAGGCTAAAATGGAGCTAAAAGAAGCACATAAGCTGGCATTAAAAGCTCCGGATCCGGATCCGAACACTTATCTTGATTTTGTGCTTCCGGAACCTTATCAGCCTAAAAAATATGTTGACGGCACTCATCACGAAGATGGTGAAAAGAAAAAGCTAATTACAGCATTGAATGAAACATTAAAAGCAGAATTCAGAAATAATCCGGATACCTTTATGTGGGGCCAGGATATGGCTAACAAGGATAAAGGTGGAATCTTCAATGTGTCCAAAGGTTTACAGGCTGAATTTGGACCTAAAAGGATATTCAATGCGCCGATTGCAGAGGATTTTATCGTAGGAACGGCAAACGGAATGTCGCGGTATGACGAAAAAATCAGAATCGTGATTGAAGGCGCAGAGTTTGCAGATTACTTCTGGCCGGCTATGGAGCAATATGTTGATTCGAGTCATGATTACTGGCGGTCAAATGGTCAGTTTACTCCGAATGTCACCATTCGACTTGCGTCGGGCGGCTATATCGGTGGCGGACTATACCATTCGCAGAACATTGAAGGCTCGTTGACATCAATTCCAGGAGTACGAATTGTCTATCCATCGTTTGCTGATGATGCTGCCGGACTTTTAAGAACTGCCATAAGATCAAGGGGTTTGACCATGTTCATGGAACCAAAGGCATTGTATAACGATCCAAAAGCAGCCACTGTAATTCCTGATGATTTTGAAGTTCCATTCGGTAAGGCAAGAATTCGCCGGGATGGGGAAGATTTAGTCATGATTACCTATGGAAACACCACACATATGTGCCTTGAGACTGCTGAACGGCTTTCCAAAGAAGGAGTTTCTGTTGAAGTTATCGATCTTCGGTCACTCATTCCGCTTGATAAGGATACCATTCTGAATTCAGTAAAACGGATTGGGAAAGTAATGGTTGTCCATGAAGATAAGGTTCATTCGGGATTTGGTGCTGAAATTACATCGATGATCATGGAAGAAGCCTTTGAATTCCTTGACGGGCCAGTAAAACGTGTTGGTTCGACCTTTACACCGGTTGGATTTCACAGGTCATTCGAACGGATGATATTGCCAAATGCTGAAAAAATTTATACTACCGCCAAAGAAATTTTGGCTTATTAAAACCTTTTAAATCATGAGTATTACAGGAATATTTTATAGTTTCAATTCAACCAAGACAGCCAAAACTGCTGAAAAAATAATTGAAGAATTCGGAGCAGATTACCAAATTGTTCCGGTAAATGCAGAAGAATTAACCGAAGAGAAATTTCTTTCGTTTACAAACCTGATTCTTGGTGTTCCTACCTGGTTTGATGGTGAATTGCCAAATTATTGGGATGAATTCGTTCCTGCTTTGGAAGATTTAGATCTAAGCGGAAAAACAATTGCGATTTATGGTCTTGGAAATCAGGTAGAATATCCTGAAAACTTTGGCGATGCAGTTGGTATTATGGCCGAATTGGTTCAACAAAGAGGAGCAAAGCTTGTTGGTTTAACCTCCATCGAAGGTTATGAATATGAATCTTCGCGAGCTGTAATAGATGGGAAATTTTCAGGATTAATCCTGGATCAGGAAACACAAGCCAGACAATCGAAAGACAGAATTACCGACTGGGTTAAAGATCTGAAATCTCAGTTTTCCTGATAAATCAAATTAATAATTTTACTAAAGGCGTGATTATTAAAATCATGCCTTTATTTTTTACATAAATATTGAATGCTTTGTTTGGTATTCATTCTGAAGAGGCAGGCATTATAAATCAAATTAAATATATCTTTGTTTAAGCCGATCAGGTTCAAATTAAGCAATTGCCTGTTGACAATTGATATTTGTTAATTGAATTTAGTTCAGAAATAAAAGAATGCATAAAATGAAAAAAAAGAAAGTAATAGCAATTGTAGCCCACGATAACCGGAAGAAAGATATGATCGAATGGGTTTCATGGAACTGGAAGGAATTTATTTCGCACAGCCTCATATGCACAGGAACTACAGGAAGTATGGTTCAGGCAACACTTGTTGAAAAATGCCAGGAAAACGATGTTATTCCACCTGAAATTGTCCGTTTAAAGTCAGGACCGCTTGGTGGTGATCAGCAATTGGGTGCTTTAATATGTGAAGGAAAAGTTGATATGCTGATCTTTTTCTGGGATCCGATGCAGCCTCAGCCACATGATGTAGATGTAAAAGCCTTACTCCGTATTTCTACCTTATACAATATTCCAACTGCAACCAACCGGTCAACCGCCGACTTTATTATCTCATCCAAATTGTTTCATCAGGAATATGAACCGATCCTCAAGGACTATAGTACGTATATCAAGCGGGACGTGGATTTCAACCAATAGTTTTACTGTTTCTTAACAAAAAAGTATTCTTTTTATGTAGCGTTTTAAGCCAGGTCTATATAGATTTGAAGAAATTTATAAGCCATGAAAGAGGACAGATTGAAAAAAATGATCAAAACGATGTATTTACTTCGTGATGTGTTGAAGCAGAAACATGAAAATGACAACGCGTTTAAATTTAAACCAAAATCAAAGGTTCTTAACGAAGTGGATGAGATAATAGACAAACGTTTGGAAGAGTTTTATTCACTTAGGATTAGTTGAGTTTGGTATTATTAGTTTAAAAATTGATTTGTATTTACATTTGTAAATGATCGCAAACTACAACACAACAGTACCTTACTGTAATACATATTGTTTTATATTACATATGTAACCTATTTGGTATCTGTTTGAAATTGCGATTACAGGATTTTGGGAATATTAAAATATTCATTTGGAAAAATAATCTAAGGAATTTTTTAAGAGTAAGAAATAATTGCTGAGAATCAGTAAAATCTAATGTTTAGCTGATTCAGATAATAGTAAAGAAATACCGCGCGGAAAAAGTTTTCAAGAAGATTTACGAAAAATTCAAGATTGAGATTAATTTTCTGCAATCAATTAGAATCGCATATTTCACAGGTTATGCACATAGGTCCAGAATAAGCCACAGGAAACAGACTTAATTATGATAATATTTAGGTTTTCAATTTCAATACGTTTGTCTTAGAATTAATATTATGTTATTTTTGTACAAATAAAAAGAAGGAGTAAAAACTCCTTCCTTCAATTATTGCTTATTATAGATTTTTCATCTTCTCAACAATCTCTGCATGTTTATCTAACATCTTTAAACGATAGTACAAAGTCTTGAGTGATTCCATGGTAAATTTATCCGCTGGATTCAGTTCATGTGCTTTTTCCATATATGGAATGGCTTTTTTGAATTCAAGATCTGCCTTGTTCTTTTCTTCCTCGTATTTTAAAGGTTGATTGCTTGGAATAGCATTTGCAATATCCACTTGTTTAACACCCTTATTATAATACAATGCGCCAAGATTGTAATACGCATCGAAATAATCGTCTCTGAATTCAATTGCTTTAAGGTAACTTTCTGTCGCTTGATCTACTTTTTGAAGCTTATCATACAGGGTTCCCCTGGCAAAATAGTAGGATGAATTTTTTGGGTCATGTTCAATGGCAATATTTAAATACTCCATTGCATCGTTTACTTTATTTGCATTCAGGAAGATATTAATAACGTCTACCAACAGAGGACCATTTTCAGGATATTCTTTCAGACCTTGTTTTAGAGCTCCCAAAGCTCCAACTGTATCTTGCTTCTGCATGTATGTATTCGAAATCAAAGCAAATGTTTTTGCTCCGTTGTATTTGTATTGTGTAGTTTTCGTGTAATATTCAATTGCTTTGTCGTAGTTCTTAGCATTATAAGCTGCCAAACCAGCATTAAACATGATCACTGTATCTACTGCATTCGGATCGTCTGCTTTATATACAGGATTTTGTTCAATTGCCATGATTTGCTCAAATGATTTAAGAGCCTTTTCGAAATTCTCTTCGTTAAAGGCAGCAACGGCTTGATTAGTAAGATCTCCGATCAAAAGTGTAAATTTTATTTTAACACTTTTCGAAAAACTATTCTTGATATCAAGTTCCAACGCTTTAAAATAAGAATCATAGGCTACTGTCAATGGATCATTGTTTAGCTTCTTAAAGTTCTCATCTTTTGTTTGGAACACAGCCTGATAAATTTCACCACGGACTTCCCAGGTTCTTGGCCAGGAAATTGATCCTTCAGATTTTGGGTTGCTCGCATTAATAGTTTCTTCTATCGCTTCAACCGCTTTGTCGAGTTTTCCTGCTTCTTTATAACTTAAAGCACTGGTTACTTTGCCTTTCTGTGCGAATGCACCTGTTATGGCAATAAGTAAAGCAAATAAAATTGTAGTTCTTTTCATTTTAATAAAAAGTTTGTTATTACTGTAAAATGTGACTAATTGTAATTAATTGTTTATTATTCAGGTGATTGATCATTATTTTCATCAGTTAATTCGGTATTCTCTTCCGGAATCTCAACAATTTCATCAGGATCTTCCGCCGTTGGTACAATTGTTATTGAAGCAATTTGATCTCCTTCTTTCAGATTTATCAGTCGAACTCCCTGAGCTGTACGACCTATAATTCGAAGTGAAGAAATGGACATCCGGATGGTTAATCCAATTTGAGTAATTATCATCAAATCGTTGCTGTCGTCAACACTTTTTATCGAAATTACCTGACCGGTTTTTTCAGTAACATTAATTGTTTTGACACCTTTTCCACCTCTATTGGTTAACCGGTAATCCCCGATTTTTGAACGTTTCCCATAACCATTTTCAGAAACAACCAAAATGTCTTCATTTTCGTTTTCTACACAAACCATGCCAACCACTTCATCCTGATCGTGTCCGAGGGTAATACCACGCACTCCTGAGGCAGTTCTTCCAATCGGACGTACGCTACTGTCCTCAAAACGAACTGCTTTACCCGAACGAACTGCCATCATGATATGATGATTTCCATTTGTCATCCTGGCTTCAAAAAGTTTATCATCTTCCCGGATTGTTATCGCATTTACCCCATTCTGACGAGGGCGCGAATATGCTTCCAGCGAAGTTTTCTTGATAATCCCTTTTTTAGTGCAAAGTATAATAAAATTATTATTGATATATTCTGGATCGGTTAGATTATTAACATTAATATAAGCCAGAATCTGATCGTCCTGTTCAATGTTAATCACATTCTGAATTGCCCGCCCTTTTGAAGTTTTTGTTCCTTCAGGAATTTCATAAACTTTCAACCAGAAACACTTGCCTTTTTCTGAAAACAGAAGCAAGGTATTATGCATTGAAGCATTTAACATATGTTCAAGGAAATCAGTATCGCGGGTTGTGCTGCCCTTTGAACCAACTCCTCCCCTTCCCTGGGTTTTAAAGTCGGTTAACGGAGTCCGTTTAATATATCCAAGATGCGAGATCGTAATAACCATCTCTTCGTCGGCATAAAAATCTTCCGGATTGAATTCTTCTGCATTCGGAACAATCTCGGTTCGGCGTCCGTCGCCGTATTTTTCTTTTATCTCAAGAAGTTCATTCTTAATTATATCCATTCGAAGATTTACATCAGCTAAAATTCCTTTCAGATATTCAATTTGTTTCAGAATGTCTTCATATTCCTGATGCAATTTATCCTGCTCCAGTCCGGTTAGCTGACGTAAACGCATTTCAACGATGGCGCGTGACTGAATGTCAGATAAACTAAAACGTTCTATCAGGTTCAGTCTGGCTTCATCAGGATTTTTTGCAGCACGAATAATGGCGATTACCTCTTCAATATTATCGCTTGCGATGATTAATCCTTCCAGAATATGTGCCCTCTTTTCAGCCTGCTCCAATTCAAATTGTGTTCTGCGAACAACAACATCGTGCCGGTGTTCAACAAAGTAATGAATCAAATCCTTCAGGTTAAGCATTTTTGGCCGGCCTTTTACCAAAGCAATATTATTTACGCTGAAGCTGTTCTGCAACTGTGTAAATTTG
This sequence comes from uncultured Prolixibacteraceae bacterium, assembly GCA_903865775.1. Lineage (GTDB taxonomy): Bacteria > Bacteroidota > Bacteroidia > Bacteroidales > Prolixibacteraceae > Aquipluma. Next base: position 42,612 of record CAIPKZ010000419.1, read on the forward strand.
TACAGCTTATTCAGTACCACATTGGATATCTCATCTTTTTTGATGTCAAAAACGATGCGCATTCCGTCGCGGTCCGATTCATCGTTCACGTTCGAAATACCTTCAATCTTCTTTTCATTGATCAATTCAGCAGTCTTAATAATAAGCTCAGCCTTATTGACCATGTATGGAATTTCTGTGATTACAATTTTTTCTCGGCCATTCGGTGTCACTTCAATATGGGCTTTTCCGCGAACAACAATTCGTCCCCTGCCTGTTTCAAACGCTTCCTGAACACCCTTATACCCGTATATTATCCCTCCTGTCGGAAAATCCGGAGCTTTAATAATTAATATAAGATCCTGAATATCAATTTCAGGATTAGCGATGTAGGCAATAATTGCATCGATGGTATCCGATAAATTGTGAGGAGGCATGTTGGTTGCCATTCCTACAGCAATACCTGATGCTCCATTAACTAATAAATTCGGAATTCTTGTTGGTAGAACAGTCGGTTCCTTCAGCGATTCATCAAAGTTTGGCTGAAAATCAACCGTATTCTTTTCCAGATCGGAAAGTGTTTCTTCGGCAATTTTTGATAAGCGTGCTTCGGTATAACGCATTGCTGCAGGACTATCACCATCAACAGATCCAAAGTTTCCCTGTCCGTCGACTAATGGGTATCGCAACGACCACTCCTGAGCCATACGAACCATTGTAAAATAAACCGATGAATCACCATGCGGGTGAAACTTACCTAATACTTCTCCAACTATCCTTGCTGATTTTTTATATGGCTTGTTTGATCCGGTTCCCAATTCGCTCATTCCAAACAACACGCGGCGATGTACTGGCTTTAAACCATCTCTTACATCTGGAAGTGCCCGTGAAACAATGACAGACATCGAATAATCGATGTATGCTGATTTCATTTGCTCTTCAATATTTATCTTGATAATTTTTTCGCCTTCAGACATTTACTCCTCCTTTAAATAAATTATGCTTAAAAAATTTGACTGACAAAAATACAAAAATACTTCTTGAATCAAGCGATTTAATTGCTTTTCATTTGTAAAATACGAAGAAGATTTTAACAATGCAATGTTCAAAAAATCAGCAAATTGTATGATATGCCTCACAATAATTGTGTATTTTTGATGAAAGAAGTTTTCAATATTATAAACTATGCCAACTTTTAGGAATAGTTTTTGTTATTTATGGGAAGTAATTTAATAAGGGAACTCGTTATATGGATTCACAATTTTCACCACGAATTAAAGATGTTCTCTCTTACAGCCGGGAGGAAGCTATCCGGTTAGGAAACGAGAGCATTGGATTAGAGCATATTTTTCTGGGAATCCTAAGGGACGGAGAAGGCATTGCAATTGAAATTCTTACGAATCTGGGTATCAATCTGGGGGAAATAAAACAATCAATTGAAGAAAAACTTAGAACCGGAAAAGATGTTGATTCTCAGGCATCTGTTCAACTGCTCAAGTCGGCAGAAAAAGCACTTAAACTTGTTTACCTGGAAGCCCGTGCTTTTAATAGTCCGACTATCAACACTGGCCATCTGTTACTTGCTTTAATCAAAGATAAAGAAAGCATGATCAGTAACATTCTGAGCGAATATCACATTAATTACTATATTTTGAAATCAAGGCTCGAAGATTATAAAAGTCCGGAAGCCAAATCGGATTTTGATGATGAAGATGATGATGCGGATGACAGTTTTTCCAAATCAAGTGGCACTGGTCCGGCTAATCCAGCCTCTGCCAAGAAACCTGCAAATCCTAAATCTGAAACTCCTGTTCTCGATAATTTCGGAGTAGATATTACCAAAGCTGCCGAAGAGAATAATTTAGATCCAATTGTTGGCCGTGAGCGCGAAATCGAACGTTTAGCTCAGATATTGTCACGCCGTAAGAAAAACAATCCGATTCTGATCGGTGAACCTGGAGTAGGTAAATCAGCTATTGCTGAAGGACTTGCACTTCGGATTGTTCAGAAAAAAGTTTCAAGGGTTTTATTCGACAAAAGAGTAGTCAGCCTGGATATTGCTTCCATTGTTGCCGGAACCAAATACCGTGGACAATTTGAGGAGCGCATGAAAGCTATTTTAAACGAGTTATCGAAAGTAAGCAATGTGATTTTGTTTATCGACGAAATTCATACCATTGTAGGTGCTGGTGGTGCAACCGGATCGCTCGATGCCGCAAATATGTTGAAACCTGCACTTGCCCGGGGCGAAATTCAATGCATTGGTGCTACTACTCTTGACGAATACCGTCAACACATTGAAAAAGATGGTGCACTCGAAAGAAGGTTTCAGAAAATAATGGTTGAACCGACTTCTATTGACGAAACCATTGAAATTCTAAACAACATTAAATCTCGGTACGAAGATCATCACAACGTAATCTATACACCAGAGGCAATTGATGCCTGCGTAAAGCTGACAACCAGATATATTCCCGATCGGTTCCTTCCTGATAAAGCCATTGATGCTTTGGATGAATCCGGTTCAAGAGTGCATATTTCCAACATCAATGTTCCTGAACGAATTATTAAGCTGGAAGAGAAAATTGAACGCACCAAAGAAGATAAAATAAAGGCAGTTAAAAGTCAAAATTTTGAACTGGCAGCCAATCACCGCGATAAAGAAAAAAGTCTGTTACAACTTCTTGATCAGGAAAAAGAAGAATGGGAAAAGGAATTGATAAGTCATCGGGAAACAGTTACTGAAGATAAAGTTGCTGAAGTGGTTTCCATGATGTCAGGTGTGCCAATTCAGCGTATTGCCCAGGCAGAAGGAAAGCGCTTGATGGATATGGGAAAACAGCTTATGGGAAGCGTTGTTGGACAGCAGGAAGCCATTGTGAAAATTGTCAAATCGATTCAACGTAACCGTGCCGGATTGAAAGATCCGAATAAGCCAATTGGATCGTTCGTTTTTCTGGGACCAACCGGAGTTGGGAAAACACAATTAGCCAAGGTCTTAGCTACTTATTTATTTGATAGTGTTGACTCGCTGATACGAGTGGATATGAGCGAATATATGGAGAAATTCTCCGTTTCCCGATTAGTCGGTGCTCCTCCGGGATATGTTGGTTACGAAGAAGGTGGCCAATTAACCGAAAAGGTTCGTCGTAAACCATATTGTGTGGTTCTTTTGGACGAAATTGAAAAAGCTCATCCGGATGTATTTCATTTATTGCTCCAGGTTCTTGATGAAGGGCGCCTGACTGACAGTTTAGGACGAAATATCGATTTCAGAAATACGATCATTATCATGACCTCCAATATTGGTTCACGCCAATTATCTGAATTTGGACGCGGTGTCGGTTTTTCCACTCAAAGTCAAGCAGTTGATCAAGGCGACCATGCCAAATACATTGTGGAAAAAGCGCTTAAAAAAGCTTTCGCACCTGAATTTCTGAACCGGATTGACGATGTGGTCATGTTTAACTCGCTGACAAAAGAGCATATTCATGAAATTATTGACATTGAATTGAAAGGTCTCTATGACCGTATTAACGCTTTGAATTTCAAGTTAAAAATTTCTACTGCAGCAAAAGATTTTATTGCTGAAAAAGGATTCGATACGCAATTTGGTGCACGACCACTGAAAAGGGCCATCCAAAAATATCTGGAAGATGAAATGGCTGAAGTTATTATTAAAGCGTCTGTAATTGAAGGTGATACTATCTCTGTAGGATTTGATAAGAAATCTGAAAAAATAAAAATCAGGATTTTATCTACACTCACAAAGAAATAAATAAAAGAGAAAACCAGGTTTAAGCTTGGTTTTCTCTTTTATACAAGTATCTGAATATCATTATGGTAATATCATCCGCTTGCGGTTCTGTCCCTTCATGCTGTAAAATACTTTTTAACAGCCTTAAAGTTGCTTCTTCAGCGGTTAAATTCATTAGCTTTTGAATATTCATTTGTAGCCTTTCGGTTCCAAAATGCAAATTTTTATTGTCTCGTGAATTGATCACACCGTCGGTATATAAAATAATGAGGTCGCCGCTTTCCAATTTAATAAAATCACTTTTATAGGTTTTATCTTTATAAATTCCCAAAGGCAAACCATGACTTTGCGAAATAGTATGAATGGTCCCATCAGGATGAAGTAGGTATGGGTAATTATGTGCAGCATTGCAGTAATCCATAATTCCAGACCGGACATCAATAATTCCGATGAACAATGTCACAAAATACTGATTCGAATTTCTGTCGCTTAATTCATTATTTACCCGGCTGACTATTTCCTTTGCCGATAAAACTTTTGCGTGTGTCTTAATCAAGGTACTTGCAATGGCCATAAAAAGTGATGCAGGTATTCCTTTCCCTGAAACATCTCCAATTGCAATCAATAAATGGTACTTGTCGATGAAAAAATAATCATACAAATCTCCACCCACCGATTCAACTGGTTTAAGGACAGCATAAAGATCAATTTCAGGATGATCGCGGAAAGCTGGTTTGCTTGTTGGAATAATATTGAACTGGATTTCGTGTGCTGACTTTAGATCTTTTTCATATTTAAGCCGTTCTATGGCTGTCTGAGTCTGTTGGTCAACTAAAATTCCATATTTTATCTGCCAATTTTCCAAACTATCTGCAAGCATTTTTATTTCATTCCTCGATTTATTCTTATATCCATCTGGTGAAGCAAAACGTTGAATGGCGTGTGCAACACGAACTAATGGATCAATTATTTTTTTGAATATCAACATATTAAGTAAAAAAAGCAACAGGATTCCCAGACCAGAAACAAGCAATATTTTCTGAAATATTGCCTGATGATCCAGAAATAATTCGTTTTCAGGAATGACCTGAATTACAGTCCAATTTGATTCGTTCAAAGGGGCAAAATAAAACCACGACTTTTGGTTGTTTAAATATTCTGAAATACCATATCCTGAACCTCTCCTACCACTTTTTATCATTGATTCAATCTCATCAATCTTATCCTGAAAAATGGTTGAAGGTTTTTCAAACAAATTCCTTTTCAGAATCCGGTCGCTTTTAGGATGGATCAGAAAATTGCCGGAATTATCAATGATAAAGGCATAACCATTTTTCCCAATTTTAATTTCAGAAATCAACTGACTGATTCGGTCCATGGAAACAACACAGGTAACCAATCCTCCATACTCCTTTTTATCAGGAAGATATATGGGAAACTTATACAATACATAGATGTGTGTAGTGTCGTTTAAGTATAAATATGGATCAGACCAGATGCCAGGTTTAAAATTTACGGTTTCTGTCTTTAGCGTAGATGACAATTTCTCAAACTTTAAACTTTCCGGATCATCAGTAAACTGAGCGGACTTGCCTGAGGAAAATTTAAGAACGCGCTTTTTCTGATAGTCCAACAATTCGACTTGGATTCCCTCGAGGATATCATTGTATTTCACAACTTGTTGTAAAAAAATATCCAGGTCGTTATTTTTATGATAATAAAATGCCTGGTATGAAACATTTTTCGCCAGCTCTTCGGTTCCAACTGTATTCCGGGAAATCCTCGAAACAATCAGGTCGCTTTGATTAACTGCACCTTCTTCAATTTTTTCGATCAATACGTTGTTAATCAAATGATAATTGATGTAAACAATTGAAGCAATGATAAGTATTGCCAGAGAGGTAATGTTTGTATTCAACCGAAATGAGATTCCTTTTTTACTCATTTTGCTTAGTTTTTGGCTTATCTAATTTAGTGAAAAGATAAAAGCAAAAAGTCAGGCAATCAGATAAAAATAGTTAAGGTCTGTCATTTTTAAATTTTACTAAAAATGGACATAAAAAAAGCCGGTAAAAATATTACCGGCTCAGAAAAATATATTTTTTCGCTTTAGGTGTTCATTGCACCACAAACGTTAATAACTTGTCCGCTAACATAGGATGACAGGTCGGAAGCCAAAAACAAAGCAACTTTCGCAACTTCTTCAGGAGTTCCACCACGTTTTAAAGGAATACTTGCTTCCCATTGTTTACGGGCATCTTCCGGAATTCTGGCAGTCATTTCAGTAATAATAAATCCTGGAGCAATTGCATTTGAGCGAATTCCGCGTGAGCCAAGCTCTTTGGCGATTGATTTGGTAAAACCAATAATTCCGGCTTTTGATGCTGAATAGTTGGATTGGCCTGCATTTCCGCTAACTCCAACTACTGAACTCAAATTAACGATCGAACCGGATTTTTGCTTCAGCATAATCTTCTGGACAGCTTTTGTAAAATTGAAAACAGATTTCAGATTTACGTTAATTACTGCATCCCACTGGTCTTCTGTCATTCGCATCAACAAGGTATCTTTGGTAATACCTGCATTATTTACCAATGCATCAACTGCACCAAAATCGGCAACAATTTCATTCACTACCCGATCAGTATCATCAAAATTAGCTGCATTCGATGCATATCCTTTGGCTTTTATACCAAGCGCATTTAATTCAGCTTCAGTATTTTTCATGTTCTCATCTTCAAAAAGGTCAGTGAAAGCAATGTTGCAACCTTCCTCGGCAAATTTAATGGCAATTGCTTTTCCGATGCCTCTTGATGCGCCAGTTATTATGGCAGTTTTTCCTAAAAGAAGTTTCATATTAGAATATTTGATTTATGATTTTTCAAATTACGGCAAATGTAATAAAATATGCGAAACCAACTGTTTTACGCTCCTTTTATGAGCATTGTCAAACTATTGCTGACAAATTTTATGAAATATTTCAAACACCTGTGATTAAACGATCCTGAAATATCAATTGGAAACACAAAACGTTGGAATATAAAAAATACTAACTTCGCGCACTTTTTGATTCAATAAAACTGCAGAAACAGATATTTACATGACGAATGTTCAGAAAAGCCTATGTGTTTTGATGCATTACAGTAAGCATGATCAAATCCCCAAATATGTGCGGTCATATATCTGTGAGCTTTCAAAATCTTTCGATCAGGTAATATTAGTTTCCAACCAGCGGTCGATACAAACAAGTACTTTTCCGGATAATCAAAACGTATCGATCATGTTTGTGATGAATGAAGGGTATGATTTTGGTATGTTTTATAAAGCCTTCAAATCAATTAATCCGTCTGAATATCATCAAATTGCGTGTATTAATGATTCCAACATACTTTTCAATAGTCTAAGCGAAATTTTTCAATGGGGTTCAACACAGTCTGCTGATTTTTGGGGTCTCATCGACTCAAACGAAGCACCCTGGTTTTCAACTCACCTGAATAACTACCATATTCAAAGTCATTTTCTTGTCTTTAATGAAAATGCAATTAAATGCCTGCCAGCCTATTTTGAAACGCTTGACACGAATGCAATATTTAATGAAAAGGATCCCAAAAAACTTCGAAGACTGGTTATCGACCAATGGGAAATCGGATTAAGCCAGTTTTTACTGAATAAGGGATTAAAAAGTGCCTCATTCTGCACTAGCAAAACCTTGTTGTCAAAATATAAGAGTAAAGGGAAAAACATCACTCATTCACTTCATAAAGAATTAATTAAGGAAGGATATCCACTCTTGAAAAAGAAAATTGTTCTCCAAAAGAGTTGGAGGTCCTGGCTTGGTTTTCAAGAACCCTGGGAAAAATTAATCATAAAGCATTCAACCGATGATTGGAATATGCCTTCACTAATTCATGAAATACGTTCAATTTCTTAGTCCCTGTTATAAGTATTCTTATTTCAAATTCCTTATTGATTGTAAAGTAAGCTGATGATGAAATAGTCGATATCGTTTGGTCAGAAGAAAATCAAGTGATACTTTAGTGAAAATTTTGATCCAATGGATAATCCGGAAATAAAAATATACTCATTTCATTATAAACCTGGTCCTCTGGTTGAATGCGAATCGATTTACATTCCGGTTTTCTCAGGAAAAATCAATTTCACAGGATCATGTGATATGATTGGTGATGATACCGGTGAAAACATTTCAAGTAAAAACAATTATTACAGCGAGCTTACAGGTATTTATTGGGCATGGAAGAACCAACAGGCCGACATCACCGGAACCTGTCATTACCGGCGATTTCTTACCAATAAACAAGAACCCCTCTCCTACCGGATTAAGCGATTACTTTACTTCGTAGCCGGATTGCATAAAAAACGGTATGGTCTGATTTATACGAATAACATCGGACGGTTTAGAGATGCTATTCTGAAAAAAGACGAGATTACGGAAATATTGGAAACTTATGATGCAATATTTCCGCAAAAACGAAAATTCAGGTATTCTGTGAGAGAACATTTCAGTCGTTACCATGACATTCGCGATTTGGATATACTTAAAGAAATTATTCAGGAAAAACATTCGGATTATTTAGCGGCATTTTATCATGTTCTAAATGGCAACCGCCTGTATGCCAACAACATGTTTATTCTTAAAGATAAACATTATCAAGAGTTTATGACCTGGTGGTTCGATATCTTATTTGAATTTGAAAGTCGTGTTAATAAAGCCGACTATGAAGGCTATCAGCAGCGAATCATGGGTTTTATTGCTGAACGATTACTCACCATCTGGGTGTATCATCAGAATTTACGGATCAAAGAGCTTCCGGTAATCTATTTTAAAAAGCTTAAGAAAGCTTAACTCTACAATTTCCCTTTTTCCAAAAATATCAGGGCATCATCCGAAATCCATTGCCATTTGCTATTTTTACAATCAATTTAAAAGGAAAAATGCTCGACCAAATTACCATATGTGCCATCGCCACTCCTCCGGGAATGGGAGCTATCGCCACAATCCGCTTGTCAGGAGAAAAAGCAATTGAAATTGCTGATTCTGTATTTCATTCGCCAGTAAATGGCAAAAAACTGGCGGATCAAAAACCCAATACATTACATTTTGGAAGCATTTCGGATGGCAATGAGCTGATTGACGAAGTAGTTGTATCCATCTTTAAAGCGCCACATTCGTATACTGGTGAAGAGGTGATTGAGATTACCAGTCATGGTTCAGTATATATTCAGCAACGGATTCTTCAGCTTTTAATCACACAAGGAGCACGGATGGCTCTTCCGGGCGAATTTACTCAGCGAGCATTCCTGAATGGAAAGATGGACCTTTCGCAGGCCGAAGCAGTTGCCGACCTGATTTCTTCGACCAACCGGTCAGCACAGAAAGTAGCAATCAACCAAATGCGTGGTGGTTTCTCATCTGAATTATCGAACCTTCGGAAAGAATTGTTGCATTTCATAGCCATGATTGAACTGGAACTTGATTTCAGCGAAGAAGATGTTGAATTTGCCGACCGCAATCAACTCCGGAAACTGGTTTCTAAAATTGAAGAAATTCTCCGGAAGCTGAAAAATTCGTTTCAGCTGGGAAATGTGATTAAGAATGGAATTCCGGTTGCAATTATTGGCGATACCAATGTAGGCAAGTCTACCCTGTTGAATTCCTTGCTAAACGAGGAAAAAGCTATTGTATCCGACATTCATGGAACTACACGCGATGTAATTGAAGATGTGGTGAATATTCATGGTACTGCATTTCGTTTTTTCGATACTGCAGGAATCCGTGAAACGACCGACAAAATTGAAACTCTCGGAATTGAGCGCAGTTACAGTAAGCTTGACCAGGCAACAGTGGTCATTCTGGTGGTTGATACTATAAATGAATTTAAAGTTGTTCTCAGCCGATTAGTAGAAATAAGAAAACGAATATCTGGACAGTACCTGATTATAGCTGCGAATAAAGTAGATCGCGGTTTACCGCAAACCATTTCAGAACTCAAAGAAATGCAGCTCCTTGACAATGAAAAGCTCGTTTTTATCGCTGCCAAACAAAATACAAATCTCGACGTGCTGATTCAGGAAATGCAGAAAGCCGTTTCGCTTGATTCGATCGGCGAAGATGCGGTAATCGTCACCAATGTGCGTCACTTCGAAGCACTGACAAGAGCACATGAATCAATTGAAAGAGTGCAACTTGGACTAGATAATCTGATTTCAGGAGACTTTTTGGCACAAGACATTCGTGAATGCCTTTATTACCTTGGCGAAATCACTGGTGAGATATCAAATGACGAGATTTTGGGGCATATTTTCAAGAACTTCTGCATCGGCAAATAATTCTTAATGAATGAATATCCATTCACTAAGGCAATAATATGATGTATGTGAATGATATTTCATTCAAACCACCATTGAGATAACTGACCGGAAAAGGTTGAAGAAATAATATATATATCGTTTCTACCGTCAGTCACATGACAATTTTTATTTTACAAAATCAAATTCCCAGTACAATATTTGGACTAATATCCAATTTGACACAGATCACACGGGCAACCTTCAATGTTGGTTCGCTTTTCCCAGTGAGATATTCACTAATGCGTGAAGGACTCACTCCGATGATTTCAGATAACATGTTTTGTGTCAGATCCTTTTCATACATCTTTAGTTTTAGAACCTCAGGAAGTGATGGCGTTTTTATCGGGTAATGAGCCTCATCATAATCGGCAACCAGATTCGAAAGCAATTCCAGTTCCACCAGGTTCTTATCAGTCAAAGGAGTATTATCTGTAACCAAAGGTAATAGTTCCTCTATTCTCTCCATAAAGGCTTTGTACTGTAGTTCGTTTTCTATTTTTGTCATATCCTAAATATTAGTACAGTCAATTTTATCATATTCGCTATGCGTACCGATAAAGCGGATGTAAACCATCTTTATCTGAAATTTGATCACTACAACCAATCGGTATTCGTTCCCTTTTAAATTGAAAACGTAGTGTTGATTTCCCACGCTATCAACACTATTGAAATCCTTTTTAACGTCTGCAAAAGATTGCCAACCGGCAGAGGTTGTTTTGGTATACCAGTTCTCAATGGCCGTTTTGGCCTCCGGTCTGTTCGAGTAAAATTCTACCAATGTTCGGTGTGCAATAATCCTCATTTACGTTTTTGTTTTACACAACAAAGTTAGTAGCAATATTTTGAATTACAAAATTAATTTCTATAAAGCAAAATAATCTTGTTTCCTACATATATGAAAGCGATAGACAAAAACTGTCTTGAAGATCCGGAAGATAAGCCAAAAAGATTTCAACCAATCGATTCTAATCACTAATTTTGAGGAATTATGGGAGAATTGGGAGGCATTATATCTGTCTAAACTGCTCCAGGTAGCATTTAGCAAAATATCGAACGAAAAACAAATCAATAATAGAGTTAAAATACTGATCTACAGGTTACAATATCGAATTAACATTTCCTTTAGTTGCTTTTGCATGACTGAATATTGTTGGCTATTTGTTGCCAAAATCCACGAAAAATCAATAAAATAAAACATTTTTACTTTCTGCATCTTCACATGGCACTTAAATTAAAAAAATCCCCGGAACATTAGCAGCCAGTGACTCTTGATCTGGCCAAACTATTTAGTAATGATCAGTTTCAGGGTCGTTACAATTGAACCAAAAGTTGATTTGATAAAATACATACCCTTAGGTTGATTCGACAGATTAAATTCTTCAGACAAACCTGAAAATATTCGCGATGCAACTTTTCTTCCTGAAATATCAAGGATTTCAATACTGCCATTGGCTTTAGAAATTTGAGACATGCGAACAGTGATTCTACCTGTGGAAGGATTAGGGAAAATATCTATTTCAGCCAAATTTTCAATGCTTTTTGTAGTTGTTGAAACTGATTTCAATGACACCAGAATAGTGGCATTCTTTTCATATTTCATTTGCCCGTTGACAATTTCACCCTCCACAATTAATTCGTCACCAGTAACATGTTTCCAGGCTTTTAATTCAATTGTATTTCCATCGATAAATCCATCCGGCATTTTGTCGCTGCTTGATGAAGATGCAATTAAGCTTGCTGTTCCACTTGATAAAACATCTTCTGAAATCTTGAGAGTTCCAACACAAATTTTACCATCAAAGGCAGCTAATTCGTCTCCGGCAACAAGACCAGATTCACCGATTCCAAGCAAATTAATATTCATATGGTCAGAGCTATTTGGTGCAGAGACTGTTGAGAAAAATCCAGCATAGGATGAGATTTCAACTACTGAAGTTGCCTCCGAAATAAATTTTCCGGTTGTGATCCATGTTGCTACATCATTTCTAAAGGTAACAGAATTTGCACGAATTTCTTTCTGATTTTTATTATCCCAAATTTTAAAAGTAATGGTATCGTTATTGGTGAAACCGTTATTTGTCCCATCATTTTGTGAGGCCGGAATATTAAGAAAAGTAGTATTTACAGCAATGTTAATGGGTTGTGATAATTTCTTTGCTCCAACGCACAAAGAGCCGCTAAACACAGCTATTTCGTCATCAACAGCAAGCGAAATATTTTCCAGATTTGCAGAAACTACTACAAAATTCATATGATTCTGGCCATTTTCACCTTGCCATACCGTAGTAAAATGTGTTTGTGCATTCGCCTTCTGTATATTTATTGAAGCAATGCTTAATAAAAGACAAAAAATAATGCACGAAAAATACTTTACTCTTTTTTCAATCCTTAGGTAAAACTCCATCATAACAATTGCTTTTTAAAATCGACAGCATAAGAAATCTGTCTTTTCCGATTTGGATAACATATGTTATCCAAACGGCATACCAAGGAGTTCAAAAGCTTTCAATAAAGTCTTTAACTAAAATATAAAACACTGTATGTATGTGATTTATATGAATAAAAATAATATCTACTGAACGATATTTTTTACATTATGAATATTTGGCTGGCATTTAGCCTCATTTTATCGCACAATTGTGCGGCAAATTGCAAACTGCTAATAACCAAGGCATTCTCATTTTCACCTTTTCAGACTATGTTGATTTTAAGTTAATTAATGTTATAGTTTATCAAATAAACCCATATATATAAGCTTAAAGTTTATATTTGTTTTTTTATAAACCTTTTCAGGAATTTACACGTTAATTGTAGCACAAAGGCACTATAAGACTTTAATATAAAGTGATTTCAATAATTGAAAGGAAAACAAGATGTTCGAAAAAAAACAGCACGATTTTAAAACACCGGATTTAACCAAATTACAGGAAGTGATCATTGATGTTAAGACAAGAATCTACATTGCAGTTGGTGCTGATCCAAAAGAGGCCAGAATTCGATATTTTTCACGGCTTGAGAATAAGAAACTTTAGGAGTTTTCTATTCCAGTTAACTTTTCAAGAATGCAATCTTAGCGGAGTGCATTCTTGAAATTTCAAAAAATACAACTTCATTTTACTTCAGAAACGATATTTTCCATAAATATCTATTGACTCTAATTTCTGAAAAATTTCCTTTTAATTTAGAATTTAAACGTAATCGCTTGCCTGTAGGTAAATGATTGATCCGATTAATCTATAGTAAAACAACGATTGGGCTTTGCCGCGAAGTTTCGTTTCTGAATTTTACTTTGGGGTAACCAACCAACAGCGAAGCATAAACCTGATGGTTTGCTGGTACTTTAAACTGCGGATTTAGTTTACTCTTTCTTCCCATCGCTTTCACAATAAACCCGTTAAAACAAGTACCCAAGCCAAGTGTATTGGCAAAAATAGACGTATAGGTTGCCCAGATATTGGCATCGGCTTCAGCCATCCCGGTTTTTGAAGATTCGCCATGAAACAGCAAAACTGCCGGTGCATGGTGGCAAATCTGCGAATCGTTTGTTTGCTGGCGTTCAATGAACAATTCTTTATAGCGTTTGAGCTTTTTAATATTCATCGAAGGAGCAAAAATCCGGATGAATGGACTAATCCAAGGGGAACAGACCAGGCTAAATAAACGGATCAAAGCCTCAGCAGTTAAATCATTCAGTAATTTTACTTTTTCTTTCGAGCGGACAATCGAAATCTGCAACGGACGGGCATTGCTTGCCGACGGATAATGTTTCATGTTATCAACCAACTGAAGCAAAACAGCATCCGGAACATCCTTTGACAGATAACTCCGGCAAGACCGGATACCTGAAGTTAAATTCCTGAAATCTTTCGGAGTCACTGTATGCGGCTGAAGAAGAAAGACATCCCCAAAATCAGGCCGCACAGCCATTTCGGGACAAATAGCCACACAATGTCCGCAATGAATGCAGCTATCGGAAATTTCGCCTGTTTCGATGGTGATGGCATTCGAAGGACAATCCTTCTCACATTTTAAACATTTGGTACATCTTTCGAGATTGATTACAGGCATAACGTTGGATTTTTCTGTCACCCAAAAGTAGAATTTTTGCTTGAATTACCAGTAACAGACTCTCCTACTCTTTTACTTTCCTCCGGAATTTTCTATACTTCGCTTCAATTCGCGGATTTCTTCGGTCAGTAACTTTAATTGTTGCCCCACCTGATTGTCCGTCAGGGTTGGTTCAGCCACGTCCCGACTGATGTAATGCACAAATTTCCAGACTTCGCGAATTTCACTTGCTCCCATCTGATAAGTCTTGTATGCAGGATTGAGTGAAATCAGCTCAATATGCCCATGTTCTGACAGTTCGTTTTTCAGCTGTTTAAAAACCAGACCTTCGTTCAGGGTGAGTACCACATACAAATCGCCGGTTTTAATTTCGCTCCAGTCCTGAACAAATTCTCCGGTAATCCAGGCGCCATCGGGAATGGGCAGCATCGAGTCACCACTGATCTGGAAAGTCCTGTATTTTCGCTCGGCCGATAAAAATGGAAGTTGAAATACGGGCAGTTCCGAAATGTACTCCGGATCAGCAAATCCATTGGTATATCCAGCCTTGGCTTTCTCCGAAACCAGTTCAATATTGTCGCGATTCAGCCGGTCAACCGTGGTGGCCATTACGCGCAGATTACTGCCTTTCAGAAAAACATCCTGTCCGTGTTCAAGTTCGTAAAGTTGACTTTCCCTCAGTTTGACCAGATCAACCCGCAGCAAAGTATCGATGGCTACATGAAAATAATCCGACAGCAAAACCAGAGACTGAATGCTAGGTCCTGAAATTCCATTCTCGTAATTATTCAGAGTTGACCGGTTGATATCCAGAGCTATTGCCAGCAGATCCTGTGTAAGTTTCTTTCGGTTTCGCAAAAATTTAATGTTCGAATCGAAATACATATTTGGAAGTTTTAAATAATTGATTAATTTACAATCGTATTTTTTGATTAAAAAACAATCAAAAATACAAAATTGAAATTGATATACAAGAATTGAAGGATTTTTTTTCTGGTGTGATTTTACCGCGTATGCGGTTGAAGTATTGTAGTTAGGATAATGTGATGATGTCAGGCGCATTTGATCATGAAGATTGAAAAATGGAAGTTGCATGCGCCGCATGTAAAAATTAATGAAAAGCGTATTCAGTTTAACCGCTATGCGGTATTGAATATTTCCTCATTCCTAATTTCTACAATACCTAAATCGCTACGCGATATTCGATATCAATGGAAAATCCTGATTCAGGAAAAACCGAAATACAGGAACAATAAAAACAATGAACTTTCAAAACAATACCATCGTACATCTCGATCTCGACACTTTTTTTGTGTCGGTTGAACGGCTCCAAAACTCCGGATTAATCGGAAAACCCGTTATTATTGGCGGACTTTCGGACCGTGGCGTGGTAGCCAGTTGCAGCTACGAAGCGCGGAAATACGGCGTTCATTCGGCCATGCCCATGCGAATGGCGCTAAACCTGTGCCGCGACGCCACCGTGATTCGTGGAGATATGGATTTATACAGCAAGTATTCGCGGCTCGTCACCGATGTGATTGCCGATCGGGCGCCAGTGTACGAAAAAGCCTCAATCGACGAGCATTACATCGATATTTCAGGAATGGACCGTTTTTTCGGTTCGTACAAATGGTCACACGAGTTGCGCAACAGAATTATCAGCGAAACCGGGCTGCCCATTTCGTTCGGCTTGTCGGTGAATAAAACCGTATCAAAAATTGCTACCGGAGAAGCCAAACCGAATGGTGAAAAAGAGGTACCACGCGATCTGGTGCAGCCTTTTCTGAATCCGCTTTCGATCAGGAAAATCCCGGGAGTCGGCGACAAAACCTATCATTTGCTTCGCTCGATGGGCGTGGTTACCATTCATACGCTGAGTGGCATTCCGCCTGAAATGATGCAAAATGTGCTCGGAAAATCAGGAATCGATATCTGGCGAAAAGCGAACGGCATAGATTTCACTCCGGTAGTATCCTATTCGGAAGAAAAATCAATCAGCGCTGAACGAACATTTGAAACGGATACCATTGACATTCAAATGCTTGAGCGATTACTTATTCACATGGTCGAAAAAATAGCTTTCAAGATGCGAAAAAAGCAAAAACTGGCCTCGGTGGTGACAGTTAAAATCCGTTACGCCAATTACGACACGCACACACTGCAAAAGAAAATTGCCTACACCTCGTTCGACCACACGCTCATGTCCACCACACTCGAACTGTTCCGGCGATTGTACGAACGGCGCATGTTGATCCGGCTCATCGGCGTCAAACTGGGTGGACTGATCGGTGGTGTACAACAACTCGATCTGTTCGACAACAACGAAAAAATGATCAAACTCTACCTGTCGATGGACAAAATAAGGCTTCGGTATGGTGCCGGGGCTATCCACCGCGCTTCGGGAGTCGAGAAGAGCGACCAGATAAAGAAAAGCCCCTCTCCCAGCCTCTCCCCGAAAAGGGAGAGGAGTTTGGCTCAGATCAATACTGATTCGTAACCCGGAGGGTTAAATGTTAGTCACCCCCAATGAAATTGGGGGAAAAACCAGCACAGCATACCGAACCCCGAAGTGGGTTCAATCTGTAGAACATAGCTATAATTGAACCCGTTCCGGGTTCTTGGTAATCAAAGTTACTCTTCCCCCAGTTTCACTGGGGGTCATTAACATTTAGCACCTTCGGTGCATGTTGAAATTACAAATAAAATCTCATGTCTTGATACCTGATACTTGCAGCTTTTTTTACTCGTAACCCGTAACCCGAAACCCGCAACTCTTTTATGTTTCTAAATACCCATTCATATTACTCCCTTCGCTACGGCACGCTGAGCATCGATGAACTGCTTGATCTGGCCATTCATAACGGTGTGGAAACGGTTGCGCTGACCGACATCAATACCACCATGGGTATTCCGGAACTGGTAAAAAAGGCGCAACAGAAAGGTATTCGGCCTGTTGCCGGGTGCGAGTTCAGGAAAGACGACGAGTTGCTTTACATCGGGTTGGCTAAAAACCGTGAAGGACTGAAAGAGCTGAACGACTGGCAAACCGAACACAACCTGGAAAAGAAGCCTTATCCGGCTGATGCGCCTGAATTTCAGGAGGTATTTGTGGTTTATCCATTTGGAACTAAGACTGCCAAAAACTTGCGTGGCAATGAGTTTACCGGCATCCGCGCCGAAGACCTCAATAAACTGCTGACCTCGGAATACCGCAAACATCTGGAAAAATTAGTTGTCTGGCAACCGGTTACCTTTAAAGACCGCGCCGGATGGTTCCTTCACAAAACCCTGCGGGCCATCGATCACAATGTGCTGATTAGCAAATTGCGGGAGAATCAGTTTGCCAATCCGCTGGAAACAATGGATTTCAGGAGTTTAAAACAGCAATTTGAAAGATTCCCGGAAATCATAAAGAATACTGAAAACCTTCTGGAAACTTGCAGCATCAGCTTCGATTTTACGACTTCCAAGAATAAAAAGGTTTTTGGTCAATCGGCCTACGACGACAAGCTTTTGCTACGGAAACTGGCACTCGACGGCATGCTTTACCGCTACGGAAAGAACAATCCGGAAGCAAAGAAACGAATCGCGCACGAACTTGAAATCATCGATAACATGGGATTTTCGTCGTATTTCCTGATCACCTGGGACATTATCCGCTACAGCATGTCGCGTGGTTTTTACCATGTCGGGCGCGGAAGCGGTGCCAACAGCATTGTGGCTTATTGCCTCAAAATCACAGATGTTGACCCCATTAAACTAAACCTTTACTTTGAGCGGTTCCTGAACCCAAAACGCACTTCCCCACCCGATTTCGACATTGATTATTCATGGCGCGACCGCGATCAGGTTCAGGATTATATTTTCAAACGATATGGCCGCCATCACACGGCTTTGCTGGGCGCCACCTCAACGTTTAAAGATCGTTCGATTTACCGCGAATTGGGCAAGGTTTTCGGACTTCCGAAAGAAGAAATCGATTTGCTGGTGCTCGATCCTGAAAATGATCAGAACAAGAATCAGATAACCATGCTCATCAACACGATGGTGAAGGAAATCGTTGATTTTCCGAATCTCCGGAGTATTCATGCCGGCGGAATTCTGATTACGGATGAGCCGATTACCTATTACACCGCGCTGGACATGCCGCCCAAAGGTTTTCCTACCACCCAGTGGGACATGTATATGGCCGAAGACATGGCTTTCGAGAAGCTGGACATCCTGAGTCAGCGAGGCATCGGGCATATCAAGGAGGCGGTTGATATTATCCGCGAAAACAAAGGTGAAGTTGTGGATGTGCACCAGGTGGAGCGTTTTTTTCAGGATGAAAAGGTGAAATTTCAATTGCGAACTGCCGAAACCATTGGCTGTTTCTACATCGAAAGTCCTGCCATGCGCGGATTACTCACCAAGCTGCATTGCGATAATTACCTCACTTTGGTGGCTGCCAGTTCCATCATACGTCCGGGCGTGGCCAAATCAGGAATGATGAAACAGTACATTCAGCGGTTTCACCGGCCTGAAACCATTCAGTATCTGCATCCGGTAATGAAGGAACAACTCGAGGAAACTTATGGTGTGATGGTTTATCAGGAAGATGTGATCAAGGTGGCACATCATTTTGCCGGACTCGATCTGGCGGAAGCTGACGTGCTGCGCCGCGCCATGAGCGGAAAATTTCGCTCACGGATCGAGTTTCAGCGCATCGAAGACAAATACTTCAGCAATTGCAAAGAGAAAGGTTATACCGACGAAATTGCCCGTGAAGTGTGGCGTCAAATTGAATCGTTTGCCGGATATTCGTTTTCGAAGGCACATTCGGCTTCGTATGCCGTCGAGAGTTTCCAGAGTTTATTCCTGAAAGCGCATTTTCCGCTTGAATTCATGGTGGCTGTAATCAATAATTTTGGAGGATTTTACCGCACCTGGGTTTACTTCAACGAAGCACAACGCTGCGGGGCACACATCGAACTGCCCTGCGTCAACACGAGCCGGAATGAAACCCGGATCATCGGGAAAAACATCTACATGGGTTTTGTGCACGTGCAAAACCTTGAAAGCAATTTCATTACAGAAATTGTGAATGAGCGGAATTGCAGTGGTCCTTTTTTGTCGCTTGCCGATTTTATCCAACGCACACCGGCTACGAAAGAAATGTTGGTTATTCTGATCCGACTGGGCGCATTTCGCTTCACCGGAATTCCCAAAGCACAACTGCTCTGGGAAGCACACATGCTGTTGAATAAGACCGTTCCGGTAGCCAGAACCCGTGCGATGTTCGAAACCAAACCCCGGGAATTTACTTTGCCCAGACTCGATCACTCGTTGCTGGGTGATGCCTGGGACGAAATTGAGTTGCTGGGTTTTCCCATTTCTATGACCACTTTCGAACTGCTTCAAACCAACTTCCGGGGCGAACTGATGGCTAAAAACATGATGAGTCATTTGGGCCGGAAAGTGCGAATGCTTGGGCGTTTGGTAACGATCAAATACGTTCGGACTGTTCGCAAAGAAATTATGCACTTCGGAACATTCATCGATGTGCAGGGCGAATTTTTCGACACAGTGCATTTCCCGCCATCACTCAAATTCTACCCATTCCGGGGCGATGGCATGTACCTGATTCTGGGCAAAGTGGTTGAAGAATTTGGTTTCCCAAGCATTGAAGTTGAAAAAATGGCAAAACTGCCGTTTCAGGCAAATCCGAAAGCATAAGTTTGGAGAGATTTCATCTAAGGAACAGACTTAAAGATTTGATCCAGTTCAATATCAGATATTGAGTCCTTCTCCGATTTATCATATATAGCCGTGAGATAGACAGTAGTCACAGTAACCTTTAAGTATGTAATAACTCTTGCCCCACCCGATTTCCCCTTTCCTTTACTCGAAATAGCCAGTCTGACTTTATAAAAATTGTTGCCAAGCGCTTTCCCTTGTTCTGGTTCAATAACAAGACTTTGAATAAGTTCAGATAGTTCTATTTTAAAAGAAGGATATTTCCTGGCTAATCGTTTAGCTTGCCGATCAAAAAGTGGTATGGATGAAACCTTATAATTCATCTAATAATGCCTGAGCTGGTCGCGCATTAAGTTTACCCTGTTCAATTAATTTTAGCTCAATGACAGCTTCTTTAAGTTCTTGCAATATAAATTCCTTAGAAGGTTCAAAAGTCTCCAATGCTTCTAATTCTTTGTATAATTTTTTGAGTTCTTTCCATTCATTAATGGGGATAAAAACTCCAGCTGCCTTTCCTTTACTGTCTTGTATTACTTGTAGTTTCATATCTGAATTAATTCTTCAACTATTTCTAACTTTCAAAACAAAGATAAAAAATAAAAATTGGAATAATCCTGGATTTGTTACCGCTATTAATAATCTCCGCTCCCAGTTTTATTTCAGAAATACCACTTCGATAGATTCCGAATGTTTGTTGTCCGTTATCGTGTCAATTAAACTTCAATAATCAGTTTACCCAGGTTTTTCCCTTCAAAAAGTGCAATAAAAGCTTCCGGAAGCTGATCAAAACCACGATAGGTCGTTTGTGTGTACTTCAGTTGGCCACTCACAACCCAATTAACCAATGCTTTAAATCCTTCAGGAAAACGGGAGGCATAATCGCTCACTATAAAGCCCTGCATCAAAGAACTTCGTTTTAAAAGGGTTGGCTGAATGCGTGGTCCGACCGGCAGACGAGTGGCATTGTAAAGCGAAATCTGACCACAGATAATTATCCGGGCACCATTGTTGATCTGTGCATTTACTGCATCCGAAATTTCACCACCCACATTATCGAAATAAACATCCACTCCTGAAGGACATGCTGTGGCAATTGCAGCATCCAGATTTTCAACCGTTTTGTAATTAATAACCGCATCAAAATTTAACTCTTTCATCAGGTATTCATTTTTAGCATCGTCGCCGGCAATACCAACAACCCGGCAGCCCTGAATTTTGGCAATTTGGCCAACAACCAATCCGACTGCCCCTGCGGCCCCGGAAACCACCACTGTTTCACCTTGCTGAGGTTTCCCGATATCGAGTAAGCCAAAATATGCTGTAAGTCCCGGCATTCCCAGAATACCAAGATAATAACTCAGAGGAGCTATCTTTTCATCCACCTTCTGCAATCCGGCAGCAGGAACCACCAATTCTTCCTGCCATGAAAGCCGGTCCATCACATAGTCACCAACTTTGAGATTTGCTGCTTTACTCTCAGCAACACGGGCAACCAGTCCACTCACAATTGGTTCTCCAACCTGAAATGGTGCAATATACGATTTACCATCGCTCATCCGGCCACGCAAATACGGATCAACTGAAAAGGTATGAGCTGTTAATCTGACTTCACCATCAGCCAACGCTGGAAGTTCGATGAATTTAGTTTCAAAATTAGCGGCAGTTGGTGTACCGAATGGTCGCGATTTTAATACGATTTGTTTGATCATTTTTTTTGTATTAGTATTTTCTCTTATGTAACTATATTTCTCGACGCGATTTCAATTCCGTCCGAAAGAAGATTAGTTCCTTGAATAACCTATTCGCGCGGACGGTTTCCTTTTGTTCTTTCCTACCCAGGGCGACACTCCTTCGTCGTTTGCCCTGGGTTACCAATATTACGCCCATACTGGGCTAAACCCCAAACCCGTTCTCATTTTTCCAGTTATTCATTTATAGGCTGTACGCCAACATACTGACGGACTATTGATTATGAGTGAATTGCTTTTTTTTTATAAAATCAGAATAACTTTCCCTGTAGTTCAGGTGGATTTTGTTTTCGTTTTCCAGTTCCCATTCCTTCCAGCCGAAGGTCTTTTTTTACTGTAACATCGAATTCAGTCACCTTGTTCTCGTCAATTGGAATAATCAGGTCGCGACTCTTATTCTTCGGATCTTTTACCTGAATGGATACGGCTTCTGTTTTCAAAAGATCACCCGGAAATGGTTTTAATAAGCTGAGAACTTTTTCGATTGGTAAATCTAAATCGAGCCATCGTTTTTCGTCCTTTTTATCCAGAATAACCGGTGATCTTGGGTGTCCAATCTGCTGAGTTGCTTCATTGGCAACTGTTGTAATAACCGAAAAAGTATTCGAGATTTCACCCGTTTTGTCGTTGACCCAGGTATCCCAGATTCCGGCGAAAGAAAACACCTCTTCATCATTTCTCCGGATCAGGTATGGTTTACTCAGCTTTTCCTTTGCTGGTCCTTCATAAAACGCATTGGCAATCACCAAACATCGCTGTGAGCGGATAGCTGTCCGGAAAGCTGGCTTCCTTGCAATTCCATTCTCACCGGAATAATTAATGTCATTTTCCTGATTCAAATCCCCTTCGGCCCTCGCATTGATCAGGTACATCGGTTTTTTTGCCCATGATGGAGTCAGCCCAAACTGAAAGCTTTGTAATTCATTTGGTTTATCGCCGGTAATCACATAAGCCTGATCACCGGGAGCTACATTATAGTTGGATTCAATGAAGTTAACGGCCGGACGATTCACGCCAAACCGCTTCACAAAAACTTCAATGTCAATAATTTGAACAAACCGGCCACACATAGTTTTCAGGTTAAAAGTTGAACAGCAAAATTTGAAGAATTTCCGGGTTCAAACCCCTTTCATTCGTTATAAACGAATATTAACTGACAATTGTTTTATTGGATTATTTTCCGGCGAATTCATTTGCTTTCAAACTTTTCTATTTATTTTGCAGTAGAAACGTGGAGCAGTATTTTAATCATTTGGCAACTTGCTTCTTATGCCGTAAGAAAGCAGAACTTAAAGCACTTGAATTGATTTATGGGAAATTTAGCATTGAATATCAGAAGTCTAATTATTCAATTTATTGATTTTTTCTATATTCCCTTCCGGAAGTATATTCCGCTTGAAACATTCAGGTACGCCGCAACCGGTGGTTTTAACACGGTTTTAGATATTACTCTTTATTTTGTTTGCTACAATTTTGTTCTGGATAAAAACATTGTTGATTTGAAAATTGTGGCAATTAGTCCTTACATCGCAGCATTTCTGATCGTTTTCCCTATAACTTTTCTGACCGGATTTATTCTGGCCAAATACATCACATTCTCCAATTCCGAAATTCGCGGTCGCGTTCAATTGATTCGTTACATGCTTTCTGTCACCGGATCGGTAGTACTTAATTATGTCTTCCTGAAGTTTCTGGTCGAATTTGGTGGTTTATGGCCGACACTTGCCAAACTTATCACGACAGGTATTGTGGTAATTTACAGTTTCTTCGTTCAGAAATTCTTTACCTTCAAAACCTCAAAAATGGCTACTGCATCATAAAGTTATCAACTGAATTTACTTCATGTTGATAATTTTGCGGCATTTTTCCTTGCCTGCCTGATCCTGAAATTGATTTTGCTGTATCTTAGCCGACGAATTGGTGATGCCCGTTTGGGTATCAAAAGGGAATCCGGTTAAATTCCGGAGCTGTACCCGCAGCTGTAAACTCTGAATAATTTTTGCACTTCGTGCCACTGCCCCGAGGACTCGGGGTGGGAAGGCCGCAAAAATGGAGTGAGCCAGAAGACCGACCATTCATGATACAATATTCAAAGCTTTCGGGAGAAAAAGCTTGGAGTAACCAACACCATTTTTTAATCGGTTATTTCAGCAGTTTTGCGTATTGTAATTGTTTTGAAACCATTCAAAATTATTACATATGAGACCATTTTACCTGGCAATTACTGCCTTATTTTTTACTATTACTACTAATGCACAATCAGTTGCCAAGTTCGACGATCTCACTCTGGCTCCGGAGAGTTTCTGGAATGGATCCGATGAATCCGGAAGTTTTAAAAGTTCTGATGTCACTTTCTTAAACTTGTATAATACATCCTGGCAAAGCTGGAGCGGTTTTGCTTTTTCAAACACGACTGATATTACCACTGCAGGATATGGAAATCAGTATAGTGCCATTACCGGAAAAGGATTTGATCAAAGTGCCAATTACGCAGTATGTTATCCATCTCCTTCAGCCGAACTTGGAATTACTCTGCCAGGCAAAATTAGCGGATTCTACGTCACAAACTCTACCTACGCCTATTTGTCGATGAAAAACGGCGATGCATTTGCCAAAAAATTTGGTGGAGAAGCCGGAAACGATCCCGATTATTTCAAACTTATGATTGAAACAACAGATGCTAATGGACAATCCGTGGATACACTTGATTTCTATCTGGCAGACTTCCGTTCAGCCGACAATTCAAAAGATTATATCCTTAACAATTGGACCTGGGTTGATTTGAGTGAAATGAAATTAACAGGAAACCTTCGCTTCAGCCTGAGCTCGAGTGACAATAGTTTTGGCTTTATGAATACTCCCGGATATTTCTGCATGGATGACTTAAAATATACGGTAATGGTTTCTGCTCCTGAAGTTCGGCAAATTCAGGCCGCAGTTTTCCCAAATCCATTTGTTGATGGCATAACAATTTCAGGATTAAAAGGAATGGCCAGAGTGAATATTTATGACGCGTCAGGCAGGAAAGTTGCAGAATACTGCAACATTTCGAACAACCAGAAGATTAACAATTTGGAAGGTTTGAATTCCGGAGTTTATTTTGTTCAGATTTCCGAAGGTAAGAGTCAGTTTACCAGTAAGTTGATCAAAAATTAGTAATCTGACTATTCCGCACTTCAGCCATTTAACATCAGAAACTCTTTTGACTGTTTAAACCAAACCCTGTTTCTGATGTTATCCTTAATAATTCAAGCGGAAAACGCGGATCCTATTTTTATTATCCGCGAATTTTATTTCTTTGTACGATTATAAAAAAACAATTAAAACAAAAGTTTATGAAAATTGGAAAAAACAAAATGGTTTCCCTAACATACGATCTGCACTATGATGATGCTCAGGGAGAAATGATTGAACAGGCGACCAGCGAGAAACCATTGAGTTTTGTGTTTGGTTCAGGATTAATGCTTCCCAAATTTGAATCCTATCTGGAAGGACTTCAGGCAGGAAATCCATTTGAGATCAGTTTACTGGATGTTGATGCTTATGGCGAATTGGACGAAAATGCAATTGTTGATCTTCCTAAACATATTTTCTTCATTGATGGAGAATTTGATGAAGAAATGATTGCTGAAGGAAACTCGGTTCCGATGATGAGTACCAGCGGTCAGAAACTTAACGGTTTGGTTCTGGAAATCACGGATGACATTGTTAAAATGGATTTTAATCATCCTTTGGCCGGCGAAAGTTTGTTCTTTAAAGGCGACATTCTTGAAGTGAGAGAAGCTACTGATGCCGAAATTGCAGCTACTTTAGGTGGTGGCGGATGTGGATGCGGCAGCGGTGGCGGAAGCTGCGGTAGTGGCGGTTGCGGTTGTGACGACGGAGAATACGCAGAAGGCAATTGCAGCACTGAAGGAAAAGGTGGTTGCGGAAGCGGCTGTGGTTGTTAATCTGTTTTATCAGATAATTTTCGGATGTTGTCTCAAAATTTCGTATTTTGGGACAACATTTTTTATTACATCAATTTTTAAACACAAAGACACAAAGGCACAAAGTATTTAAAACTGTTTTCTCCGAAGTATTACAGAGCCAGTCTTGACTTTTTCCTTTTTCCTCTTTATTCTTTTCTATAATTATGAACAGCTTCGGACAAATTTTCAGGTTAACTTCATTTGGTGAATCTCACGGGAAAGCCATAGGCGGAATTATTGACGGCTGCCCTGCCGGGTTGGAAATTGATCTGGATTTTATCCAGAATGAGCTGAACCGTCGGAAACCAGGACAATCCAAAATCACGACTCAACGTGATGAAAGTGATCAGGTGGAATTTTTATCCGGAATATTTGAAGGTATAACTCAAGGAACTCCCATTGCTTTTCAAATCAGGAATAAAGATCAGCATTCGTCGGATTACAATGATCTGAAAGATGTCTTTCGCCCGTCGCACGCTGATTATACTTACATTCAGAAATACGGAACCCGAGACCATCGTGGCGGTGGCCGCTCATCGGCCCGCGAAACCATTGCTCGTGTGGTAGCCGGCGCAGTAGCCAAATTACTCCTGAAAAGAGTTGGCGTTTCGATTCAGGCCTTTGTTTCCAGAGTTGGTGAAATTCAACTCAATAAACCCTATTCCGAACTTGATTTAAGCCAAACCGAATCAAATATTGTTCGTTGTCCGGATGCTGAAACTGCTGAACGAATGATTGCCCGGATAGAAGAAGCTGGCCGCGATCATGATACGGTTGGTGGCGTGGTAACAGGAGTAATTCAGGGTGTACCTGCCGGCTGGGGCGAACCGGTTTTCAATAAGCTGCATGCCGACCTTGGATTTGCCATGCTTGGAATCAATGCTGTAAAAGGATTTGAATACGGTTCAGGTTTCGACGGCACCCGTTTATCCGGCTCAGAACACAACGATGTTTTCATCAAAACTGAAAATGGTGTGCGAACCAAAACAAATAATTCCGGTGGAATTCAGGGTGGCATTTCGAATGGCGAAGACATTTACTTCAATGTCGCATTTAAGCCAATCGCTACCCTGCTGAAAGAACAAAATACGGTTGATCGTGCTGAAAACGAAGTGATAATCAATCCAAAAGGCCGCCACGATCCATGTGTACTTCCACGCGCTGTTCCGATTGTTGAATCGATGGCTGCTATTGTCCTGGCTGATCATTATTTGCTGAGCAGGATTAACCAATTTTAATTCAGAAGGCAGAATATTTCTGGCATTCTTGCTAACAGAAATTAATTAAATTTTGACTACACAATCCCTGCTCAGAAAAGAATACTTCACGGAACAAATACTTTTGGTCACCGATATAATTCGTAATTATTTTGTTTTACAAAGCACATTCATTGCCCGGAAAATCTATCCTTTTATAAGAATGTGAAGTATAAAACATGCCTTTTCATATGGATTTTTTCTCTTTATTGCTTATATTTGAATAGCTTAATAAAAAGCAGGTCGCAAAATATTAATAAATCAACATCTTATGAAAACAGCGAAAATTTTCTTTTTAATCTTATTTTTCATCCCTTGCCTATCTCAGGCAGGAGATATTTATGGAACATTAAAGGGCGATGACGGAAAACCATTGGTCGGTCAGGTAGTTCAGATTATGCAAAATGATAAGTTCGTTGCTTCAGACACTACCGATACAAACGGCTACTTCTCTGTTACTATTAAAGAAGTTGGAAAATTTAAACTTGAAGTTACCGGTTATAAGGGTACAAGCTTAGATGTCTTTTCAACCAACAAATCAACACGTTACAATTTAATTTTGAATAAATCAGGTGACAAATGGCTACTGAAAAACCTTTAGTTCCCAATAAAAAAAGAAGGGACAAATGGGATAAATTAGCAATCCTAATACAACCCATTGGCGGAATTGTCGCTGCCATAACCATTGCTCTGGTAAGTTATTACGGTTCGGTCTATCTGAATAACAAACAGAATAATGAGGCAAAAAACAGGCTGTATACTGAATTGATGAGCAGTCGTGAACAAGCAGAAAGCGCACTTCGGAAAGATATGTTCAACTCCATTCTTGGTACCATTTTAAAAGATTCGAGCACACTGGATGAAAAAATTTTGCAACTCGAGTTGCTTGCATATAATTTCCACGAATCGCTCAATCTGATGCCTCTTTTTGATTACCTGAACAGGCATATTTCGAAGGAAACAAACAACGATCTCAAAAAAGAATTCAGGAAACGCCTCTATAAAATGGCCCGGGATGTAACTTCAAAGCAGATTTCGAGTCTGGAAGGCTCTACCGCAAAGGAGATGATGTTTATAACTTTCCCGGCTGATACGGCCAAATATAAACCAGGACTTTCGCAGGAATTAACTATTGACTGGAAAGATTCAAAACTGTTCTGTGATACAATCAAAGTCGGAAAAACTGTTGATGTGTATAAAAGAGTGGTATATCTAAAGGCTTTGGCTTATAATGTGGATGAAAAATCTGTTAATGTGAGGTTGGATATAGAGAACTCTATAAATGACAAGTTTATCAACATGGTAACCCAGGAATTCACAATCGATTATTTTCAGTTCCCGATGATTGATAATACCCGCTTATCCAATGATATGCGCTGTGCGGTGGTGATGCGCGACTTCGACTTTCCCAATTTTATTCAGGTGGATATTCTTTACTTCCCGGGTTCTCATTCAAGCCTGAAAGAAAAACCATACTATGACGAAGTTATGAAGAAGCTCTTGCTGGAAAAATAAAAGGATTTTGATGGAAGCCGTTGGAAATTGATTCCTCCTTGTTCGACTCTAAAAGCTGGTCCGTTGTCAATGAAGTCATCGGACCAGCTTTTTGTTAATTCTAATTCAGCTCAAGACGTAATTCATTGTCTATTGGTGGCAAATCAGTCCAGAGAGTCATTACCGCTCCCCAGAGTTCTTCCGATACTCCTAAAAGTTCATTTACCTCCAGTTGCTCATCACCAGTAATTTTCTCATCACCAGCATAATGCGCCATTATCGCATTTCGGAAACGTGGGGCAAAGTAGGCCGCAGTAGATCCATCCAGACCTTTTAGTTGTAAATAATAGCCAAAATAGCCATCAAAATGCTGCTGATGAAAAAGTGTAGAATAATCAACAAAACTTAACCCATTTGGAATTCTTGCATGAATAGATTCAACATGCGCAGTACTTATATTCAGTGCATTTCCCGAATATTTTATCAAACGATAAGGACTCGGTGTACTCACCAGTGAGCCGGTTTGAATGTCGTACAAAGTTTTTCCGTTCGATTGTAATTCAGTAATATCATTGGCATGATAGTGACCGGTGAAAAACACCTGAATACCGGCTTCCATCAGTTCCGGTGCAACAGATTGCCAATCATCCACAACATATCCAGGATCAAGCTGTTCCTGACCGTTATAATGTTCCATAATCCCATGGTGCATCATTGCCAGAACAGTTATCTTTTCTTTTTTGGCATTTTTCATTTTGTCCTTAATCCAATGCATAGTTTCCGATCTGATTTTTCCTGAAACTTCGGGTACGGTTGCTCCAATGTTCTGATCGTATTTGCAATCGTCAATTCCCAATATCCATAAGTCTCTCTTTACCTGACAAATATAGCTAAGTGAATGAGGATCCCGGTATTTTGCATTCCGGTAGCCAAACTCATCATAAATTGCAGCAAACCTTTCAGGAGAAACAGTTCCTGTTTCATATGAGTTTTGGCCGCGATAACCTTTAGATTGTGGGTTATTGATGTCATGATTGCCTGGAATAACAAAAACCTTGATTCCTTCACAGGCAAGACGGTGAAGAATTTTAGCCACGGCAAGATGGCTTAATTTTTCACCATCTTTTGTCAAATCGCCCGGAATCAGGAGAATATCCGGTTTTTCTCTTTCAAGCTCAGACACCACTTTATCAAGAATAGGAATGCTGTATTCAATAAGTTTGGGGTCAGCTGCCAGGTAGTTCTGAAATGCAGCACCATTGGCTGCATCATTTCTCAAAAGTGAGGCTGCAAGGTAATGGATGTCAGACACAACAGCAATATTTAGTGACATTTTACCGGATTTCAGGAGGTCGCCCGAAATAGAAGAATCGTCATTTTGAGGTTCCAACATCACATCTTTTGAACAGGAATTAATCAGGCAGATCACTGCCAAAAAACTCAGCAATTTTAAAAATTTCATAGTTGAAAATTTAAATGATTTCATGGATAAAGAGTTTAGCTAACAGCAAAATATTTTGCTTGTTTAGACAATTTTGGATTGATAGCAGAATTAATATCTCTGTCGTAAACAGTAAAGATGTATCATTCACCTTTTGCATGCATTTATAGGATTTGCATGAGAAGAATTTGACGAACAAGCGATTATCATTAAATATACAAAATTTGAATGAATTATTATGGATTTTTTCTCATTTCAACTTTCATATTCCTGTTGGCAAACACATCAGATTTTGAAAAAAAGTATTTACTTAGCAGCACAGTACAGGACAATAAAATATCAGCAAAAAACGCGAATAATTATTTCAAAAAATCTTTATAAAATGACTTCAAACACAAGACTTATTGGTCGTTTGCCCAAAGTTGGCATCCGCCCTGTGATCGATGGCAGAGAAATGGGTGTACGCGAGTCGCTCGAAGTACAAACCATGAATATGGCCAAAGCCGCAGCCAAATTCATTGAAGAAAACCTTCGCTTTCCAGGTGGTGAAAAAGTGGAATGTGTCATTGCCGACACCACTATTGGCGGTGTGGCTGATGCTGCACGATGTGCCGACAAATTTGAGATCGAGGGTGTTGGCGTATCGCTAACAGTTACTCCTTGCTGGTGTTACGGAACCGAAGTAATGGACACCACTCCCCTGCTGCCAAAGGCTGTCTGGGGTTTCAACGGAACTGAGCGTCCGGGAGCAGTGTACCTCGCTGCAGCACTTGCAGGATATTCGCAAAAAGGACTTCCTGCTTTTGGAATCTATGGACGCGATGTACAGGATTCCGGTGACACAAGCATTCCTGCCGATGTTCAGGAAAAACTGCTTCGATTTACAAAAGCTGCTTTGGCTTCAGCACAAATGAAAGGAAAATCATATTTATCGATTGGCTATTCCTCCATGGGCATTGCCGGTTCGATGGTTGATCCTGATTTCTTTCAGGAATATCTGGGGATTCGGACTGAATTTGTCGAATCGGTTGAGTTTTTACGCCGGATTGACCACGGAATTTTTGATCAGGAAGAATATACCAAAGCAATGGCATGGACTAAAGCCAATTGCATTGAAGGTGAGGAACACAACCGTGAAGCCAAACAATCTTCGCGCGAACGAAAAGACTGGGAATGGGAAATTGTAGTAAAAATGACCCTGATTGCCCGTGACCTGATGATCGGAAATCCAAAACTGAAAGAACTGGGATTTGGTGAAGAAGCAAAAGGCCGGAATGCAATTTTAGGAGGATTCCAGGGACAACGTCAGTGGACGGATTATTATCCAAATGCTGATTTTACTGAAGCTATTCTGAATTCTTCTTTCGACTGGAACGGAATTCGTCAGGCTTTTGTATTTGCCACTGAAAACGACAGCCTGAATGGTGCTTCCATGTTGTTTGGCCATTTGCTGACCAATACTGCCCAGATTTTCTCTGATGTTCGTACCTACTGGAGTCCTGATGCAGTAAAACGTGTAACAGGCAAAGAATTAACCGGAACTGCAGCAAACGGGGTTATCCACCTGATTAATTCGGGTTCGACAACTTTGGATGCAACAGCCCAACAGCGCGATTCAGATGGAAATCCTGCCATGAAAGCATTCTGGCAAATTTCGGAAGAAGAAGCTACAGCCTGTTTGGAAAACACACGCTGGTGTCCGGCTGATTTGGGCTATTTCCGTGGTGGTGGTTATTCCTCGCAATTCAAAACTGCCGCTGAAATGCCGGTTACCATGTCAAGAATAAATCTGGTGAAAGGAATTGGCCCGGTTTTGCAAATTGCCGAAGGCTGGACCGTTGAATTACCTGACGAAATCCATACCGTTTTAGATAAACGCACCAATCCGACCTGGCCAACAACTTGGTTTGTTCCACGCCTGGCCGATAATGATGCTTTTAAGGATGTTTATAGCGTCATGGCTAACTGGGGTGCCAATCATGGAGCCATTTCATACGGACACATTGGAGCCGACCTGATTACGCTGGCTTCGATTTTGCGTATTCCGGTCAATATGCACAATGTAAGCGACGATCAGATTTTCAGGCCAAGTGCCTGGTCTGCTTTCGGAACGGATAAAGAAAGTGCTGATTATCGCGCCTGTGCCACCTATGGACCATTGTACAAATAAAAGTGACTAAAGTGAACTAAAGTCCGGAGTGCCTGAAGTTCAAATCTTTTATACTTAAAAGCCTGGATTGGAAATGCAATCCAGGCTTTTCAAAAAATTCATACGATGGAAAAATTTGCTTTTACATTCGATGAAGCTTCCTCGCAAACAAAGATGCAGCAGTTAATTCATGCTGTTAGCGAAGCGATAAATCTGGGAAGACTAAAAGAAGGTGATTTTTTACCCTCGGTAAATCAGCTGAATAAACAAAGTGGTATTTCGCGCGATACCATTTTCAAAGCCTACTCGATTTTAAAACAACGAAGCATCATCGCTTCAACGCCAACCAAAGGGTATTTCGTGGCATCCGAATCCTACCGGGTATTCATATTGCTCGACGATTTCAGTGCATTTAAGGAACAACTTTACAAGTCAATCCGCGCTAATCTTCCTGATAACTATTCAGTTGACCTTTTATTTCATCACTACAATCCTGAAGTTTTTAATCAGTTGATATTAAATAGTCTTGGGCGGTACAGCATGTATATTGTGATGAACATCAACAACAAAAGTGTTGAAGATGTGGTTCGCAAAATCGATCCCAAAAAGCTTTTGATTCTTGACATGGGATTTGATATCCGGAATGAAGTCTCCTATCTTACACAGAACTTTAATCAGGCAGTTTATGATTGTTTAAATTCAGGATTGAAACTTATTCAGAAATACAAGGAATTCATTCTCGTTTTCCCGGAAAACACGCCGCATCCGGCTGAAACCATTGATGCGTTTAACCATTTTTGTGACGATAATGAACTGCCGCATGCCGTTTTAGACCAAATTGAAAACCGTGAAGTTCAGCGAGGTCAGGCTTACCTTGTCATTAAAGATTCCGATCTGGTTAAAATTGTAAAAGACTGCAAAAAAAACGGATACAAAATTGGGGCTGATATTGGAATTATTTCATACAACGATGCTCCGATGAAAGAAATTGTAGGCTCAGGAATTACTGTTATTTCAACCGATTTTGTGAGGATGGGTAAGGATTGTGCACTGTTTATAGCCGACAAAAAAAACATCGCAGAAGTAATCCCAACCAATTTAATTATTCGTGGATCATTATAAAATCTAATTTGTAACTTGGGCATTTAATTCCTAAACTACAAACCATGATGACTCCAAAAAAAACGTTTTCACTACTAATTGTATTTCTGACAATTAACCTGATGACACAAGCACAAAAATCATTTTTTCCGGAATCAATAAATGTTGGCAATCCGGCAATTTCAGGTAAAATGGTGTTCAATTCTGAAGTTCAAACATACAATATCTCAGGTTCCGGAAAAAATATCTGGGCTGAAAAGGATGAATTCTTCTTTGCCGCCCGAAAAGTAAGCAGCGACTTTATATTAACGGCAAAAATTGAAATCCTGACAAAAACCGGTGATGCACATCGTAAAATTGGTTTAATGATCAGGCAAACTTTGGATCCGGGTTCGCCCTATGCCGACATTATTCATCATTCCGATGGTTTGCTTTCGTTGCAATATCGCTCCAAACAAGACGGAATCACTGAAGAAGTGAAATTCAAGGAAGTTGGAGCGCAATATCTTCAACTCGAGAAAAAAGGCACAAAAATTCTGGCCCGAATCGCCCAAACAGAAAAAGAACTGACCGCTGCCAATGAAATTGAACTTCCAATTGAAGCTTCCTTTTTTGTTGGACTGGTCGCCTGCTCCCATAATCCTGAAAACTCGGTTAATGGAGAATTTTCGAATGTCCGTTTTGATGTTGCTGCCGCCGATGGTGTTGATGGTTATAAAACTCCTTCTGCCAGCCGGCTCGAAATTCTGGACACTGAAACCGGACTCAGGAAAGTTCTCTATACAACAGCGACGCATATCGAAGCGCCAAACTGGTCACGCGATGGCAAGTTTCTGATTTATAATTCAGGAGGCAAACTATACAAATTTGATCTGGTAAACAGAAAACCGGAAGTCATTGAATCGGGCCTTGCCATTAACAACAATAACGACCATGGAATTTCATTCGATGGCAAAATGCTGGCAATCAGCAATCATGTCGAAGAGAATGGAAAAACCAGTTCAATTGTTTTTACTCTTCCTATTGAAGGAGGAAAGCCATTTCGTGTGACTGAAAAAGGGCCATCCTACTGGCATGGCTGGTCGCCCGACGGGAAAATGCTGGTATATTGTGCCGAGCGAAATGGCGAATACGATGTTTACCAGAGTCCGGCAAAAGGTGGTCAGGAAAAACAACTGACGAACACCAAAGGTTTGGATGATGGTCCTGAATATTCTCCCGACGGAAAATACATTTATTTTAATTCGACCAGAACCGGAACCATGCAGATCTGGAAGATGAAACCCGATGGAACGGATCAGGAACAGGTAACTTCTGACAACCATAACAATTGGTTTGCCCATCCTTCTCCCAATGGTAAATCACTGATTTACATATCATACCCAACTGAAGTTCCGGCAACAAGCCACCCTCACAATCAGAGGGTCATGTTGAGATTGCAGGCTGTTGATGGCAAAGAACCGAGAGTTTTGGCTCATATTTATGGCGGTCAGGGAACTTTCAATGTTCCGGCATGGAGTCCCGATAGTAAGAAAGTGGCCTTTGTTTCCTATACTTATGGCGATCTGGAGTAAAAACCATTTTTTGTTAGTGATTGAAAAATACAATATGAATGAACAATAGAAGTATTTTATAAACGTTTAATAAATAAATTGGATATGAAAAAGCTTAGTATTCTATTGATATTAGTTGGATTCGCTCTTTCAGGAAAAGCTCAGGGAGCCTTTGACTTTGGATTAAAAGCCGGAATTAATACGTCCAAAATTTCGACAAACATGGCTGATTATACTCCTAAAACAATTGCCAGTTATCAGTTTGGTGCATTTGCACGAATTAATCTCGGCAGGTTTTATATTCAACCTGAAGCTTATTCCAATTCGAAAAAGGGGGAAGTTGTCCGTGTTGATAATGTTGGTTTGTCAACTATTAATTCTTTCAATTTAAAAACTATTGATGTTCCGGCTCTGATTGGATTTAAAATCCTTGATCAAAAAGCGTTTAACCTTAGAGTTCTGGCTGGTCCGGTATTCTCATTCTTAACCGACAAAAGTGCCAAAGGCCAGCTTACAGAAGATAATCTGAAAAACAGCTTCTTTGGTTGGCAGTATGGCGTGGGTCTTGATTTTCTTATTCTATCTTTGGATATTAGAAAGGAGCAATTCAGCAGTAACTTATACGATACTCCTAACTTTGATTTTGACACCAAAAATGGCACTTTTGTCATCAGTTTGGGTGTGAAATTCTAATATTTCGATATGAAACGGTTTGTTTTATTAATCATTTCCTCCTGTGCAATGCTTATAGCCTCTGCACAGGAGGAAATTGTTTTAGACAGTATTCAGAAGTCTCAAATTGAACTCATTGCTGCTCCATCGAATATGGATATGCCAGTTCTCTTTGGTGATTCCTATTCTACAAATAAAATCAGCTTGATTGATCCTTTCCTATTTCATCAGCCTCTTCTGACCGATTATACAAAAAATCTCGGTTTTTTGAAATCATTGAATACTCCCAATGTCTCTTCTGAAGCATTCTCAATCAATGGGTTTGGTCTTTCGCCTTTTTATTCCAGCGGTGTTGTTTTTAATCAGTCAAGCTATCGAATGAATGATCGCCTAACCTTTGGCGGTAACAGTTTTGGAGCTCAGTCGGTCTTTGAACCACCCCGCATGAATTCCTCCATGCAGAATATGAGTACCAAAGGGGCTTCGGTGTTTATGCAATATAAGGTTTCCAAAAATTTCAAGGTCGAAACCCGTGTAAGTATTTCCAACCATCAATCGCCGTGGGAACCTTAAAAAAACTAATTTTGCCGCACGTTTACACGAGGTATATCTATGCTTGATAAAATCAGGAAAATTGAACGCGTTTTCAACCAATTAGATAAGGAAACCACTAAGTTTGGTAACCAATCGGGTCTTAAATGCCTGACAAATTGCGATTTATGTTGCCGAAAAAAAGGATTGGAAGCCAATGTGCTCGAGTTTCTTCCGTTTGCTTATTATTTGGTAAAAAATAATCTGCATGAAGCTGCGCTCGACCTGCTGGAAACCAATCCCGAACACTGCATAAATTTAGCAAAAACACAGGTTGACGGGCAAACAGCAGGTTGTTCAATTTATGCTCACCGGGGATTAATCTGCCGGCTTTTTGGATTTTCAGGCGTTCGCGATAAAAATGCGAAACTCGCCGTTTACACCTGCTCACTCATGAAAAATGAATTCGAGGCTGAATATAAACAAACCATGGCGCGAATCAATTCGGACATGCACATTCCGGTAGTTTC
>CAIPKZ010000420.1 GCA_903865775.1 uncultured Prolixibacteraceae bacterium
ATTCTGCATCTGGCTCAGGATGTAATTGCTGGTTCCGTTCATAATTCCTGAAACCGACAAGACTTTGTCGCCTGTAAAACTTTCCTGAATGGTTTTGATGATCGGAATGGCACCGCAAACAGCCGCTTCGAAGCCGATTTTTACATTCCGGGCCTCGGCCGTTTCAAAGATTGCTTTTCCCCGTTCGGCCAAAAGGGATTTGTTAGCAGTGACCAAATGTTTTCCTGAATTAAGAATGTCCAGACAGAGATTATAAACGAAGTCGCTTTTGCCACCAATGGTTTCAACCACCAGATCGATTTCGTCTGAAGCGATGATTTCCCGGATATATTCGTTGGCTTCTGCTCCTGAAAGATCTTTTCCACCACCACAAAACAAATCAAGCGGAATATTAAACCGTTCCGAAGCTACTGCCGGACAAAGTTCCACGATTTTCCGGAGTACAATTTTTGTTCCGGCACGTTCAGAAATCTCCTGATTGATTTCTGAAATGATTTGGGTAACACCTCCGCCAACCGTTCCGCAGCCCAGTATGGCTATGTTTAAAGTTTTCATTTTATGGTTTTGAAATTTTTTCGAAATATAAGAAATATATTTCCGCTAACTCCTTAAACAATTTTCAGAATACCGTGTTTAAACCCTATGATCATTAAAACGACATTCAGGATGAATTTAAAGAGGATTTTATCTTTTTATTAGCAATCGGAATAAAAAAGTCTGTTTTGTTTTCATTTTAGAAAAATAGTTCCATATTTGCATCAAATTATTCAGAAATGACACGTTTTGCTAACATTTCCCTTATTGGTCTTATTCTCGGTATTCTCCTAATTAGGATGCGCGATTGAGGATGGTATGGGTAAAACTATAAAGAGCTTTTAAAGGCCATTCTCGATTCAGGGGATGGCTTTTTTTTTAACAGCCCCTCCCTGCCCGAGGCAGGCGGGTAAATCTCCCCAAGGGGGAGACTTGAAAATGAGGGATTATTAGATGGTTGAATTAAATAACTGAAATGCCTTTTTAAGCCCCCTCTTTTGGAGGGGGTTGGGGGAGGCCTCTAAAATTAATATTATGAGCGACAGATTGTACATTTTCGACACCACATTACGCGACGGCGAACAAGTCCCGGGGTGTCAGTTGAACACCGTTGAGAAAATCGAAGTTGCACGTGCTTTGGAAGAATTGGGCGTCGATGTAATCGAAGCCGGTTTTCCGATTTCAAGCCCCGGTGATTTCAATTCGGTTGTAGAAATATCAAAAGCGGTTACCTGGCCAACCATTTGTGCCCTCACCCGCGCAGTCGAGAAAGATATTGATGTAGCTGCCGAGGCCCTCAAATTCGCAAAAAAAGGACGCATCCACACCGGTATCGGAACTTCATTTTATCACATTCATTACAAGCTGAATTCCAATCAGGACGAAATTATTGAACGCGCCATTGCAGCTGTCAAATATGCCAAACGCTACGTTGAAGATGTTGAATTCTATGCTGAAGATGCTGGCCGTACCGAAAATGAATACCTTGCCCGGGTGGTTGAAGCGGTGATCAAAGCCGGAGCTACTGTGGTAAATATTCCGGACACAACCGGATATTGCATGCCTCATGAATTTGGTGAAAAAATTAAATTCCTGATCGACAATGTGCCGAATGTTCACAAAGCCATTTTGTCGACTCATTGCCACAACGATTTGGGAATGGCTACAGCCAACACTATCGCCGGAATCATGAACGGAGCCCGTCAGGCTGAAGTTACAATCAACGGAATAGGCGAACGTGCTGGAAACACTTCGCTCGAAGAAGTGGTAATGATCCTGAAAAGCCGTTATGCGATTTTGAATATTGACACCAATATCAACACCAAAAACATTTATAAAACCAGTCGTTTGGTATCGAACCTGATGAATATGCCGGTTCAGCCGAACAAGGCTATTGTAGGTCGCAATGCTTTTGCACATTCATCCGGAATTCATCAGGATGGTGTGTTGAAAAACCGCGAAAACTACGAAATCATGGATCCTTCTGATGTTGGAATCAACGAATCGAGTATTGTACTGACTGCACGCAGCGGACGGGCAGCTTTAAGACATCGTTTGGAATTGATGGGTTTCGAACTGGACAAGGAAAAACTGGACGATGTTTATGAAAAATTTGTAAAACTGGCCGATAAGAAAAAGGATATCAAAGACGATGATGTAGCCGCCCTGTTGGGAGATGTGAGCAGGAAAGAACGCCGCGTGAAACTTGATTTCCTGCAGGTAGTTACCGGTAAAGGTTTGACTCCAATTGCCAACGTACGGCTTAGCATTGCAGGTGAAATAATGGAAGCAACTGCTTCAGGAAACGGTCCGGTTGATGCAGCCCTGAAAGCTGTGAAGAAAATTATTCACCGGAAAGTTATTCTGGAAGAATTCCTGATTCAGGCCATTAACCGTGGCAGTGATGATTTAGGTAAGGTACACATGCAGGTAAATTACGAAGGTGGTATTTTCCATGGTTTTGGTGCAAACACCGATATTATTACTGCTTCGGTTGAAGCTTTCCTGGATGCGATCAATAAAATTCCAGCAGGAATAGCCTCCCCCAACCCCTCCTAAGGAGGGGCGTATTGTTTAACCACTGATTTCAATAGATTTAAATACAATAACAAATTTAAATACCCGTTCAGGTTCCCCTCCAGTGGAGGGGGCAGGGGGAGGCTTATTATGAAAACTTTATTCGACAAGATTTGGGATTCGCATGTGGTAAAAGAGGTTGAAGGCGGCCCAAGTGTTTTATACATCGATCAACATTTGATTCACGAAGTAACCAGTCCGGTTGCATTTCTGGGATTGGAAAAACGCGGGTTAAAAGTGCTGCGTCCGGAGAAAACAATTGCGACTCCCGACCACAATGTACCAACCATCAATCAGCACCTGAGCATTATAGACGAATTGTCGCGCAATCAGGTGGAAATGCTGAAGAAAAACTGCGCCACTCACGACATCGTTTATCATGGACTGGGAAGTGAAGGGCATGGTGTGGTTCACATCATCGGGCCTGAAATGGGAATTACCCAGCCGGGAATGACCATTGTTTGTGGTGATAGCCATACTTCTACGCACGGCGCTTTCGGAGCTATCGCTTTCGGAATCGGCACCAGCGAAGTGGAAATGGTGTTTGCCAGTCAGTGCATTATGCAGCCGAAACCAAAGAAAATGCTGATCTCGGTTAACGGCAAATTAAACAAAGGTGTTACAGCCAAAGACATTGCTCTGTATGTAATCGCTCAGATTTCAACTTCAGGCGGAACCGGACATTTTGTTGAATTTGCCGGATCAGCCATCGAAAGTTTGTCGATGGAAGGACGTATGACGCTTTGCAACATGAGCATCGAATGTGGTGCCCGTGGCGGAATGATTGCTCCAGATCAAACGACTTTCGACTATGTGGAAGGCCGTCAGTTTGCTCCTAAAGGCGAAGCATGGGACAAAGCTCTGGCATACTGGAAAACCCTGAAGTCGGATGCTGATGCAGTGTTCGATACTATTTATGAATATGAAGGAGCTGATATTGAGCCGATGATCACTTTCGGTACAAATCCCGGAATGGGAATCGGTATTTCTGAAAATGTTCCAAATAGCGATAAACTGACCGGTTCGGACAAACTGACCTACGAAAAATCATTAAAATATATGGGCTACAACCAGGGCGATAAAATGGTCGGCAAGCAAATCGATTATGTATTCGTTGGAAGTTGCACCAATGGCCGGATTGAAGATTTCCGCTCGTTTGCTCAATTTGTAAAAGGTAAAAAGAAAGCCGATAACGTGACAGCCTGGATTGTTCCCGGATCGCGTGCTGTGGAGAAACAAATCATAGCTGAAGGATTGGTTGAAATACTGGAAGCTGCCGGTTTTGAACTGCGTCAGCCGGGATGTTCGGCTTGTCTGGCTATGAACGATGATAAAATTCCGGAAGGAAAATATTCGGTATCCACCTCGAACCGCAACTTCGAAGGCCGTCAGGGACCCGGTGCAAGAACATTACTTGCCAGTCCGATCACTGCTGCTGCTGCTGCTGTTACAGGGAGGATTACTGATCCACGAGAATTCCTTTAATTGATTATTTATTAATGATAATTGATTATTTGCGATGAACAAGAAGAATTTAGAAGATAGGACGAAAAAGTTTGCACATGAATGTGTCAAAGTTGCATTGTCACTTCCGGAAACTCCACTTGGGCGTCATATTCGGGGGCAACTAATCCGGTGTTCTACTTCAGTTGCGGCAAATTATCGTGCTGCCAATCTGGCTCATTCAAAAGCTGCATTTGTTGCAAAATTATCGATTGTCATTGAAGAAGCTGATGAAAGTGGATTTTGGCTGGAGTTTGCGACTGAAGAAAAATTGCTGAATGACAGCATTTCTTCATTTCTAATTAAGGAGTCTGGCGAATTGACCTCAATCTTTGTTTCATCTCGAAAATCAATTCAAACAGAAAGTAATAAATAATAATTCATCAATAATAAATCCAATGAGCTACGATAAATTTACAACATTGACATCGCCGGCAGTTCCGCTGCCCATCGAAAATATTGATACCGACCAGATTATTCCGGCTCGTTTTCTGAAGGCCGTTGAACGCAAAGGTTTTGGCGACAACCTTTTCCGCGACTGGCGTTACGATAAAAGCAATCAGCCGATTGCCGATTTTCCGCTGAATCAGGCGAAATATTCAGGCCAGATTTTGGTTGGAGGTAAAAACTTTGGAAGTGGTTCGAGCCGCGAACATGCAGCCTGGGCTATCTACGATTATGGCTTCCGCGTGGTGGTCTCCAGTTTCTTTGCCGATATTTTTCAGGGTAATGCCTTGAACAATGGTATCCTTCCGGTGGTTGTACCTCCTGAGTTTCTGGAAAAAATATTTACGGCAATCGAAGCCGATCAGGATACTCCATTCGAGGTTGATCTGCAGAATCAGAAATTCACTATTTGTGTCACCGGTGAATCAATTGGTTTTGATATCAATCCGTACAAAAAACATTGCCTGACACACGGACTTGACGACATCGATTACCTAGTGAGTATGAAAGAGGAAATAGCTGAATTTGAGGGAAAGTAAAAGCCTCCCCCAACCCCCTCCGAAAGAGGGGGCTTAAAAGTTGCGTATTTTGAATGAAATCGATTTTTTGAGCAGCTCCGCTTCCCCTCTCTTTTGGAGAGGGGGCAGAGGGAGAGGCTTCTAATTTTTAATATTATGACAGGAAAAGTAATTGAGGTTAAAAATCAGATGCTGAGCATCATGGACACGACACTGAGGGATGGGGAACAGACCTCCGGAGTATCGTTTACCGACATGGAAAAGCTGAGTGTCGCCCGGGTTTTACTGGAAGATGTAAAAGTTGACCGGATCGAAATTGCTTCAGCCCGCGTTTCTGACGGTGAATTCCTTGCAGCAAAACGGGTGATGGAATGGGCCAGGGAAAAAGGCCACTTGTCGAAAATTGAAATCCTTGGTTTTGTTGATGGTAAATTATCGCTCGACTGGATTAATCTGGCTGGTGGAAAAGTGCTGAATTTGCTTTGTAAAGGTTCGTATAAACACGTTACCCAACAGCTCCGGAAAACGCCGGAACAGCATATTGAGGACATAAAAAAATCGGTTCAGTATGCCGGAGAGCTTGGAATTCGGGTTAATGTTTACCTCGAAGACTGGTCGAATGGAATGCGGAATTCAAAGGATTACGTTCATTTCATGGTTGGTGAATTACTGAAACTGAATATTGATCGGATCATGTTACCCGACACACTGGGAATCCTTGACCCGGATGAAACCTATGATTTCTGTCGCGAAATGATCGAAACCTATCCGGATGCACGGTTCGATTTTCATGCGCATAATGACTATGACCTGGCATGTGCCAATGTATTTCATGCGATCAAAGCCGGAATCCGAACTGTCCATACAACTGTGAATGGGTTGGGTGAACGGGCTGGAAATGCGCCGCTTTCAAGTGTAATTGCTACGGTGAAGGATCATCTTCATATGGAAACAACAGTAAATGAACGCATGCTGAACA
This sequence comes from uncultured Prolixibacteraceae bacterium, assembly GCA_903865775.1. Taxonomy (GTDB): domain Bacteria; phylum Bacteroidota; class Bacteroidia; order Bacteroidales; family Prolixibacteraceae; genus Aquipluma. The sequence continues at coordinate 6,058 of CAIPKZ010000420.1, forward strand.
AAGTTTCCAAACTGGTTGAATCGTTTTCAGGTATTCGTATTCCGACAAATAAACCGCTGATTGGTGAATTTGTGTTTACTCAATGTAGCGGCATCCATGCCGATGGTGACAGCAAAAACAACCTATATTTCAACGACTTGCTTCCTGAACGTTTTGGCCGGACGCGCGTTTACGCACTTGGAAAAACTTCCGGAAAAGCAAACATCAAAAATAATCTGGAGGAGTTGGGCATTGAGCTCGACGCGGCTTCTTTGAAAATGGTAACCGACCGGATTATTGAACTCGGTGACAGAAAGGAAAGCGTAACCATTGAAGATCTTCCATACATTGTAGCTGATGTGCTGAATTATGAAGATAGCGAATCGGCCATCCGACTGGTAAATTATTCTTTGTCGAGTGCGATGGGACTAAAACCAACAGCAACCGTCAGTATTCAGTTAAAGGGCGAAAAATACGAAGCGACAGCTGCAGGAGATGGAATGTATGATGCGTTTATGAATGCCATTCAATCGGTTTATAAAGCGTTGAGTAAGCCTTTTCCAAAACTGTTGGATTATTCAGTAGCCATTCCTCCGGGTGGGCAAACCGATGCATTGGTTGAAACTATGATCACCTGGGAACTCAATCACGAATTCAAAACCCGTGGACTTGATTCTGACCAGACCGCTGCTGCAATAAAAGCAACCATGCGTATGTTGAATCAAATAGAAAAATAGAGGAAGCCCCTCCCCACAAGTGGAGGGAGCTTGACCTGCAAGAAAGAATCAAACATCCTGTGACATGGCAACTTTGGCCCACAGGGAGATGAAAAAAACTAAAAATGAACACCTGCTTTTTTTAAGCCTCACCCTTTGGGGGAGGTTTGGAGGGGGCTTAAAATGATATATAAATGAAACTCAAATTAGCCATTCTTCCCGGTGACGGGATCGGACCTGAAATCATCGAACAGGCCATGAAAGTAGTCAAGGCGGTAGCCACCAAATTTAATCATGAACTCGAATACGAATATGCACTCACCGGTGCTTGCGCCATCGACGAGTTTGGCGCTCCTTATCCTGATTCAACACACGAATTGTGTATGCAGGCTGATGCGGTACTTTTTGGCGCCATTGGTGATCCGAAATATGACAACAACCCAAAAGCCACAGTCCGACCAGAGCAGGGTTTGCTGCTGATGCGCAAAAAACTCGGTCTGTATGCCAATATTCGCCCGGTAGTTACTTTTCCATCGTTGCTGCACAAATCACCTCTTCGTCGCGAGTTGATTGAAGGTGCCGATTTTGTGGCTATCCGTGAATTAACCGGAGGTATATATTTCGGCGAAAAAGGTCGAAAAGATGATGGAAACACCGCATACGACATTTGTGTTTATACCCGAATGGAAGTAGAACGAATCCTGAAACTGGCTTACGAATATGCCATGAAACGCAAGAAAAAACTTACAGTAGTTGATAAGGCTAATGTGCTTGAAAGTTCTCGTTTGTGGCGTGAAATTGCTCAGGAAATGGCGCCAACTTATCCTGAAGTTACAACAGAATACATGTTCGTGGACAATGCAGCGATGCAGATAATTCAGTGGCCTAAAAACTTTGATGTGATGGTGACCGAAAATATGTTCGGCGATATCCTGACAGACGAAGCCTCAGTAATTACCGGCTCTCTTGGGCTGTCGCCATCAGCGTCTATCGGGATTCATACTTCGGTTTTTGAACCAATTCACGGTTCGTATCCTCAGGCTGCAGGAAAAAACATTGCCAATCCGGTTGCAACTATTTTATCGGCTGCCATGATGTTTGAATATGCGTTCGATCTTCAGGCTGAAGGCGCCATAATCCGTAAAGCGGTTGATGCTTCATTGGATGCCAAAGTGGTAACAGTTGATATTTCGGTTGATGAATCGTATTCAACTTCGGAAGTTGGCGATTGGATAGCTGATTGGGTTGCTAAAGACTAAACATTCTCTTAAATCCCCCAAGGGGGACTGCCGGAAAAAAACTCGTAACGATTGTTCTGAAAAGATCAATTTTTACGAGTTTTTATTTTCCAGGCTCCCCTGAAATAAATCTTCTATGGCTTTTGCACTTAGATTTGAGCGGCACATGATGAGGATTATTATTCCATCAGACTTCTTTAATATGTTGCTGTGTATTTTATTTTGGTACTATAGTAACGATGATCCTTCTATATCGGGATAACGATGGCTTTCCCTTATCAATGACTTTCAGGATAATATGAGCTGTTTCGGTTTTCTCAACAATTGGTGCTTTAATATAAACACCATGTGCAATCTCAGCTTCGGTAATGAGCCTTTTTTTATAGCTTCCAGCCTCGGGATAACTGAACCACAGATAGCTGAGATGATCACCATCCGGATCAGAAGAGTTGTTGGCATCCAAGCCAAAACCTTCGCCTGATTTAACCATGATTTCGTCAGCTTGACTTAAAACCGGAACCGGCGGATGATTGGCCTCCTGATAAGATTTTGTACACCAATCCATACGGGCAGCGAAATCGTTTTGAATGTCGTCGCGCCAGCGCCACAAGGTAACTTTATTGTCAGTAAAAATAATGGTGTCAGCTTTTAGTGTGCGCCCATAATTATTTGGCACAAAGGGGGTGTAGCTATCAATTGCATTGGTCCATATTTCTCTTGCTTCGGGCTCAAACGGAACACCCGATCCGCCTTTAACGAGTTTGGTGAAATCAGGTTTGTACCATTCGTAACGACCGCCCCAGCCACCCCATTCAGGATGTTCTGGTACATTTAATCCGTTAATAATTAACGATAACCATGAAGGAGTATCACCTTCCATTCCATAAGCCACATCTGGGTATTCAACACCCAAAGGACCATGACCTTGCTGGATATTTTCAGAAATCCAGGCATTGCTGATTTTCTCATTATTAATGCCTTTCACAAAAGTGTTTATGGCAACCCAAGTTGAGCTTCCATAATCATCACCAGGGCTGACAATGTAAAACAATTCAGGGAAATTATTTCGGATCCAGATACCGCTATCATCCTGATCGGAAATGGTATAAACCCTGAGTTTTGCGATTAATTCTCTTGCTTCTGCCTTTGTTTTCGTTTTCTCAATTTTATACAATGCTTGAGCAAGAGTGTTCACCCCTCCCCAAACCGAAACCCACAACGGA
>CAIPKZ010000421.1 GCA_903865775.1 uncultured Prolixibacteraceae bacterium
GCGATTATACAGCCACTCTGATCGGTGCTGCCATTGATTCGGAAGAAGTTGAAATCTGGACCGACATTGACGGATTCCACAACAATGATCCAAGATTTGTTGAAAACACCCGAAAGATTGATCAGCTCTCGTTTGACGAAGCTGCTGAGCTGGCATATTTCGGAGCAAAAATTCTGCATCCGCAAACAGTTCTTCCGGCCAAACTGCAAAACACCCCTGTTCGGTTAAAAAACACCATGAATCCAAGTGATGCCGGGACTTTGATTTCCTCTGAAGCAAGCAGTCAGGGCATCAAGGCAGTTGCTGCCAAAGACGGAATTACTGCTATTAAAATCCGCTCGTACCGAATGCTAAATGCATACGGTTTTCTGAAAAACATCTTTGAGATTTTTGAGTTTTTCAAAACGCCAATTGATATGATATCGACTTCGGAAGTCGCAGTATCACTGACGATTGACAACACCAAGCACCTGAATGAAATCGTTTCAGAACTAAAAGAATATGGCGAAGTTGAAGTAGATACCGAGCTGACAATCGTCTGTATTGTTGGTCACATGATTGCTGAAGAAACCGGTTTTGCTTCGGAAGTATTCTCAGCCCTCAGGGAAATTCCAATCCGGATGATTTCTTACGGTGGAAGTCGTCACAACATTTCGGTTCTTGTAAAAACTGAACTAAAAAAGCAAACACTTCAGTCGCTTAGCAATAATCTTTTAAATAACTGATCCGACAAATCGTGTCCGATTTTTTTTATTTTACTCTAAATCAGCAATTTTTTAACATTAGATAAAGCTTTTATGCAAATTTTAATATATTTGCAGCAGTATATCAATTTTTTATTTATTATTATGAAAACAGGTAAAGTTAAATTTTTCAACGAATCTAAAGGATTCGGTTTTATTAAAGACAGTGAATCTGACAAAGAATACTTCGTTCATGTTTCAGGTTTGGTTGACCAAATCAGAGAAGATGACGACGTAACTTATGAACTTCAAGAAGGAAGAAAAGGATTAAACGCGGTAAATGTTAAACTAGCATAATAGTCTAATATTTTTAAGATTTAAAGTTCTAAGCCCTGCATTTTATGCGGGGCTTTTCTTTTGCTAACGCAGCCGGCACATTTCGCTGAAAGTATGCCGTGAAGTCAATCTAATATTAAACCGGTCGGTTAGACTTTCAAACCTAGAAACGGCCAGTTCAGGGCTGTTGTTTTCTCCGGAAAGATGGCTCAGAAAAACATGAAGCAACTCTGGACCCGCATGATCCCGAATCAATTCAAATGCCTGATCGTTCGATAAATGCCCATGGGATGAGGCAACTCTTTGTTTTAGCATATACGGATACGAACCCTCCCACAACATTTTTTCATCGTAATTGGTTTCGAGGAACAATGCATGGCATTTGCGCAAATGGCTTTTCACTTGTTTGCAGGCTTCACCGATATCGGTAAAAACACCCACATGCCAGTCATCGTGCTCAATTCGAAATGAACACGGTTCAGCAGCATCGTGATTTTTGATGAATGGATGAATGGTGAAAGATCCGCACTTCAAGGCTTTTCCGGGAATGAAAATACTGGTCTTTTCGGGTTGTTCAGTTTCAGGCAATTTATTTAAAGTCCCCTGGCTGAACCACGCCGGAATGCCCAGACGATTGCTCAAAACCCGAACTCCACGGATATGGTCGGAATGTTCGTGACTGACAAAAATCCCCCTGATTTTGGAAGCATCCAGACCAGAATCGTTTAGCCGGATCAGAATTTGTTTTGCTGAAATACCCGCATCTACTATTACTGCATCCTTTTCATTGCCTATGTAATAGCAATTTCCATTGCTTCCGGAAGCCAAAGCACATAGCTCAACCATGATGTGATTTCTATTTGATCAATTCAATAACCTGATCCGCACGGATCTCAATTCCCTTCAGTATATACCGGGCCTTTTCATAGAAAGGCCGCCGTTTTTCCATCATCTCTTCAATAAATCCGTGGAGTTCTTCCGGAGATTTCCCCTTGATCAACGGTCGTTCTGTTTTTGCAGTAATCAGTCGGCTGACCAAAGAACTGGTAGCCACATCCAGGAAAAAGCATAATCCTGAATTATTCATCAGGTCAACATTATCGAAAAAACAAGGTGCGCCTCCTCCTGTAGCAACAATGACATCATCGAAAGCTGCAACCTCCTCTAAAACCTTTCTCTCTTTGAGCCTGAAATTCGCTTCACCTTCCTCAGCAAAAATCTGCGGAATTGTCCGGAAATATTTCTCCTCCAGAAAAGTGTCCAAATCAATAAAAGTCATGTTGAGTGAAAGTGCCAGTGTTCGCCCCATGGTTGATTTTCCGCAACCCATAAAACCTATCAGGAATATTCTCATAAAATCAGAAAAAAAAACAGTAAAAACTAAATAACGGCTAATGCCGAGTAACCAAACTCCTATCGCAACGTCATGCTGAACTTGTTTCAGCATCTCTAAGCTGATAAAACCCTGAAACGAGTTCAGGGTGACCAGACTGCCTGTTTGGCGTTGACACGAAACTAGAATTCAAGCGTCATTTGGTTTGGAGGTTCTTCGCCATCTTTTGGTTTGTCAATTCCAAAAAGGAGATCTTCGATATCAGGAATTACAATATCGCCTTTTTTCTCTTCTTCCTGAACCTCTTCGACTTCCTCATCCAGAACCACCGGTTCCAATTCAATGACCTGACTGATTTCATAAATCGACAAGCGTTTCCCTTTGGCTTTATACGATTTCACAGCAATAAATTCGTCGACTTCGATAAATTCAGGTTCGCGTCCTTCATTTTTACCACCAAACTGAATTTCAAGGCGGGGATGACCTACCCAGGAGAAACTGATCAGCCTGTTTTCAGGAAATTCACCGATAAAACTGACTTTTCGGTTTTGGATATCTTCCAGCTCAAATCGTTTCACATAGTAAAATCCCTGCTCTGCATCAAAATAAACCGAGGTCAGAACTTTCTTAGGATTGAACTTTTCAATAAGCAGAATACCGGCATCGAAATGGTTCGATAAATCGAAGTTAGACAGCAGGTATTCACCACTTTTATAGATCACCAGAATCATGTCGTCTCCACTGAATTCACC
>CAIPKZ010000422.1 GCA_903865775.1 uncultured Prolixibacteraceae bacterium
ATATAAAAAAGTGGGTGCAAAATACTTTGTCAGTATGGGAACGCACCACGACAACTTCTTCCTCTGGAATTCCAAACTGCACAAATGGAACGCCGTGAATATGGGACCGAAAAAAGATGTAGTTGGTCTTTGGCAAAAAGCGGCAAAAAAAGAAGGTTTACGTTTTGGAGTTTCCGAACATTTGGGAGCGAGCTACACCTGGTTTCAGGCTGCCCGTGGTGCCGATAAAACCGGACCAATGGCCGGAGTTCCCTACGATGGAAACGATGAACAATATGCCGATTTGTACCACAAAAAAGCTGTGGCTGACGATACCGGTTGGCTGACCAATAATCCCGAAAACCAAAAAGAATGGCTTTCGATGATCACCGAACTGATTGATCAATACCATCCCGATCTGCTTTATTCGGATAGCGGGATGCCTTTCGGAGATATTGGCAGAACCATGATTTCGCATTTGTATAATCAGGATATAGCCAAAAATGGTGGCAAACTCGAAGCTGTTTATACCTGCAAACAGGCATCAAAAGGCATGTGGGTTCAGGATGTGGAGCGTGGTGCGCTGGATTCAATCAGCCCGTTCCCCTGGCAAACCGACACCTCAATTGGTGACTGGTATTACCGCACCGGGCAGAAATACATGACCGGAACCGAAGTAATTCAGATGTTGGTTGACATTGTCAGTAAAAACGGAAACCTGCTCCTGAATGTGGTACAGACTCCGGAAGGCGACCTGGAACCTGACGTGTTGAATATTCTGGAGGAAATCGCCCAATGGACACCGATAAACGGGGAAGCCATCTATGGCACCCGCCCATGGAAAATTTATGGAGAAGGACCATCAATGAAAAAACAGGAAAAGGGACAATTTGGAGGCGTAAAAGATGTGCGTCCATACGAAGCAACCGATATACGTTTTACAACCAAAGGAGAAACGCTGTATGCCTTCTGCATGAAAAACCCAGACACCGACATCCGGATTGCTTCTTTAGGAAAAAATTCAAAACTGAACAGCCAAAAAATTGGTTCGGTAAAGATGCTCGGCAGTAATGAAAAGCTCAGCTGGAAACAGGAAGGTGATGCGCTTGTAATTATTAAACCAGCCAAATATCCGGACTGGCAGGTGGTTACTTTAAAGGTCGATTTCAAAAAATAGAAATCACGAAAAGAGCATGTGTCCGAAAATAAAAATGTCCGTATGAAAACCTATCATACGGACATTTTCTATTTCCGGAGTTTCGAAATCATTTAATAAATTTCTCCAGTCCAATAAGCTTCGATCCTGAAGTCATTTTGCAAAGGTAGATTCCTTTCCGGAGTGAACTGACATTCATACCGATTTGTTGTCCGGATTCTACCTCAGATATCTTTTGGATCGAAACACTCTTTCCAGTAATGTCACAGATCTCAATCTGTATTTCATTCAGGCGGGTTCCGGAGTATTTAATATTCAGAACATCGTTAACCGGGTTCGGGAAGAGTTTAACCGTAGCGCTTATTTGAAGATCAGATTTTATTCTGGGCGCAAGTGTTTTAAGCGAAATGTTTTCAGTATAAACCACATTTCCGGCAGCATCTTTCATAATCATATTTGGTTCTGCGTTTCCGCAATTGATTGCACCCAGCGGAATACTGTCGCTTTGAACGATTGTCCCGTCACAAAGTCTCCATTCAATGGTGAAGTTTTTGTTGTTATTCAAATCATATTGAATTTGCCAGTTATCACGCCCTCCGGTGATATACCAATAGGTAGGAATTTCGGAAACTGTTCCATCGGAGTTAAAGACAAAGGTGCTCGAAACAGAATTTCCGTCAGTTGTAATTGCTTTTATACTGTAAGTTTGTGTCGGACAAAGTCCTTTCACATCCTGACCTTGTTCACCGGTTGACCAGGTGTAATTATCGGCAGAAACCAGAGAATCATTCAGGAAAACCTGGGCATGCGCTGTTCCGGCACACGATGACATTTCAATAGGGAAATTGCCAGTTACCTTCATTGTATAGTAATTTACAGGATTTGAAACATAGCTTGAGTCAACGTAATTCGAAATATAGATGACATCAGTCCATGTGCTTGAGCAACTGTCAGCAGTCTGAATGGTCAGACTCACTTTCTGGGTTGTTTTCATGAAATCAAAGTTAACCAACGGTGCTGCTTCAGTACTGCTTGTCCCGTCTTCGAACTGCCAGAACCAGCTGATTACATTTCCTTCGGAACCATCAACAAACTGATATGGAATGACTTCAGGAATACTGACCATGTCGCTTGGCCGGTATGCTTTGAACCAGGCATGGCACTGCGTTGAAGGATCTGGAGGAGTCGTGTTCATGTAAATATCAATGGTTTCGCACCAGGAAGACACGCAGCCTGTGGCTGTCGTTACTGTCAAACAAACATTCCGGAAGGGATTTGGATCCGAAAGTATGCTGTCCTGAACCAACGGAAGATTAAAAATGTGCAATGGATTTTGATCAGCACTCGTTGTTCCGTCACCAAAATCCCAGTTCCATGCAATGGCATCCGGTGGTGATTGGGCGTAGAAATCCAGAACCAGTGCAGGTGCAAACGTTTTTACAGTATAATTCGGCTGATACCCGAAAATCGTAAAACATTGTGTACTATCATCAGTCCATGGATAAATTATTGGCTCTTCAAAATAAACTGCATCCCAAAAGGTGTCCGTGCAATTGTTTTTCCCCTGAACGGTAAGGCTGGCCATCATTGGAAGCTGTTTGATATCGAATGTGATAACCGGTTCTTTTTCAGTACTGGTTAATCCATTGTCAAAGAACCACGAATAAGTCAAAGAATCTCCTGCGGGATAGCTGTTAAATTCGAAGGAAACCGTTCCTGCAATTGAATCCAGAGAAGTCTGGTGATATTTATATCGGGCAGAGCAAGGCAGCTGTGGATCAACCGGAATGGTATTCATATACAGGTCAATGTATTCTGAATAATTTGCCTCGCAACCTGTTACGGTTTTCACAATCAGACTTATTTTTGTGAAAGGATTTGGTTCTCCGGGATTCGTTTCATTTCCAACAGGAAAATTAAAAATATGTGTTGGGTTCTGCTCGTTACTGGTTGTTCCGTCACCAAAATCCCAATTCCATTCGATGGCTTCAGGAGTTGCTTTAGAGTAAAAATCGAGAACTAAAGCTGGCAAAAGTGTTGGATTTGAATAATTTACAGAATAACCGAATGCTGTATAACAACCAAAAGGATCAATTACCGGCGTATTTGGATCGGTGAATTTGATTATTTCGTAGAACGTATCGGTACAATTATTCTTTCCGGTAACCGTAAGGCTCGCCTGATGTTCTGATGGTTTAATGTCGAATATAACGATTGGGTCCTTTTCTGTACTTGTTGTTCCATCTTCGAATTTCCAGAAATAACTCAGGGAGTCGCCTACCGAAAGGTTGGTCATTTGAAAAGAAGCTTTCCCAACAAGGGAATCATAGGAAGCCTGGTAATATTTGAACTCCGCCTTGCATGATAAAAGCGGGTAGGTCGTTCCATCCATGATGTTGATCATTTCGGAATACGAACTTTTACAGCCATCAGAAGTCAATACAGTAAGGACGACTGTCCGGTACGGGCTGAATTTGGTCGTTGGACTGGGAACCGGATGGATGAAAATATTCATCGGGTTTTGTTCCTGACTTTTATTTCCATCGCCAAAATCCCAAAACCAGGCAGTTACGTTGCCTTCCGAACGATCGTCAAAATTGATGGCCGTTGCAGCAACTGGCGACATGATCATATCATTCACCCGATATTTAAACTGAGCTTTGCAATTGCCGCTGGAATCCGTTGGTTGAGCGCCTGAAATTATTCCCGACAACATCAGCGCAAAAAGTAAATATTTTTTCATAGTTGTAGTTTTTTGAACATTAGTACTTTCAAGACGTGAAACGACTGAAAAAGGTTGCGCACATCTGCGGGAGAATATTTAAAATTTGTGTTAGTCATCAAATTCAAGGTTTGCTTTGTGCTTCAATTTCGCTAAATAATGCCTTGAAGGTTTTTATCTGTGAGTACTTCCCTTCTTTGGCATCGGTTTTTCGTCCGTAAAACTCATCCATAAACTGGCTGGCTCCGGTCCAGATGGTTTGCACCATTCCCTGAAAACGGTCCTTCATTTCAGGAGTTACCGAAGCCCGGTACCGAAACATATCCTGAGTTTGCCGGATTGCAATTTCCGGATTTCTCCAGGGACAAGTTACCACCTTGAGGCCTTTGGTGGCAAAATAAACGGCAGTTTGGTCCGGACGTTCATAGTGCCAGTCGCAAATCATCACGTCTTTGGATATCAGGTCAATCGCACGATATGTATTGTTCATGCTGGCTTCCCATTCGCCCATTCCGGTCGTTTTTCCATCAATCAGCCGGTCGCCCCAAATCCAGAGCTGGCGGTTTTTCAATGCCAGATGATTGCGTATCAGGTTCACTTCACCGGCAAAGAGTTCTGCTTTATCGCGGCCCGAACAGCGCGTGCATTTGTCATCACCAATGTAAAACACCTCGTCCATTCCGGCGTGGAAAGCATCGGTTTCGAATGCGTCACAAATCTCATCTACCACATCGAAGACAATCTGATGTACCTCCGGATGAAGCGGACAATAACTTTTGCAATATAAGCCGTCATCATTGGGCCACACGTATTTTTGCGGCATTTTCACCCCAGGCGTTTCATCGAATTGCGGATATACTTTTAACAGGTTGGTAAGCTTTGTGTCCCACGACTGATGCCCTAGAAGGTTGATCTGCGGGATGATCCGGATCTGATTTTTACGGCAAACATCCACCAGTTTTTTTACATCTGCTGACGAAAGTGCTGACGAATCGCGCAGTTCAGGATGACTTTCGAACTGATAATTGTAATCTACCCGCAGAATTAATGTATTGACTTTTCGCGCTGCAAGCTCTTCATCTATGAATTTGACAAAAGCATCAGTTCCTGAAGAGTTTGGCGAGCCGATACAGAAACCTCTGACAGGTATAATGATATCGGTCTTTGGCTGCGAAATAGCCGGGAAATAAGGAATAAGAAATAAGGAAAAGGTAAAAATAATGCTGATCAACCTTTTCCTTTTTCCTGTTTTTTGGTTTGTCATGATTTGGTCGTTTTGGGTTAGGTTTAAGATTAACAAGTTAGTGAAAATTCAAGCATCAGACAAGACCGCTATTGCTCTGTCAGTTGGCAATGACAATTTTTTCGGATTGTATTTGGCATTTGGTATTGACTTCAACCAGATAGATTCCTTTGACAAGAAATCGCATCTCCACCTGTGAATCCTGATCAGGCAATTGAATGTTCCTAAGTATTTTCCCGTTCACATCAAAAATCCGGAGGGTTTCCTTTCCGCTAAACTCAGGCAGAATCACACGAATTTTTTGGGTGGAGTAGTCAGGGATAATCTGAATTTCCTTCATTTCTGAACGGGTTGAAACCTGGCTTAGCAGGTCGGCTTTGGCAATCAGCCATTTATCCGGATCGAATTCAATTTTATCGAAAGGCTGGTCTGAAATTACAAATTCCTGATTTTGCCGGGTATTGTACAAACGCAGATCCGTGTATTTTCCGTTCTTCCATATCCTGACCGGAACATGCATTTCGAAAAAGTTTACTGAAGAATTTGATGTAGTTTGACTTATCCGGAGGATTTGGCGGTCCGGATTTACCGGATCAGAAAAATAAACTAAACGATATGTCGGATAGCCTTCGCCGTAATACCAGTCCTTGAAAAACTCAGTAAAGCTGGTGTCTGCAGCAGCTTCCATGTGACCCACAAACTCTTCCTGACTTGCAAATTTATTTCCAATAGCCGGGTCAGCCAAATAATTGTTCAGTCCCTGGAAGAATTGTTTGTCACCCATTTCCCATCGCAGCATGTGCAGCAAATAGGCTCCTTTCGAATACGACAACCTGCTACTGAAAATCCTGCCCACATCGTTTGTATCAGCCACATAAACCGAACCACCGGGCGAGGAAGTGATTTTTACAACCTGATTATTTTTCCAGATGGGCCAATAATATCCATTCTGAAGATTCTCGAAAACCAATCCGGTCAGGTAGGTAGCGAAACCTTCGTTAAGCCAGATGTCGTGCCAGCTGGCCAGAGTGATGTAATCGCCAAACCACTGATGGGCCATTTCGTGCGCTACCAGTTCATAATCGAGGTTGGTCATAAAACTCATGGTTTGATGTTCCATTCCGCCTCCCCATCCAAATTGCGCATGTCCATATTTCTCATTGGCAAACGGATAGATGATAAATTTTTCGTTGAAAAACTGCATGATGCTCTTGACTTCGGCTGATTTGGTTTTAGCCGTTTCAAGGTATTCCGGATAAATATAATTCAGGATTTCTATTTTCTTCCCATCAGGTATATCGAGAAAGTCAGAATACGTTTCATAGTTGGTAACCGCAATGCCAACTAAGTAAGTTGCAATCGGGTGCCGGTGTTTCCAGTGCGCTGTCCGGCTTACTCCGGAAATTTCGTCGCTGATAAGCTTCCCGTTGCTGGCCGCTTTGTACTGAGACGGACAGGTGATATAAACATCCAGCGAATCAATCTTGTCAGCCAGACTTTCCTTGCATGGCCACCATTCTTTTGCTCCGTAGGGTTCAGATAAAGTCCAGAGAATTGGAATTGGCGTGCTTTTATGCCTGGTTACAACAAATGACCCAAATCCTGTTTCGGGAGGCCTTCCGTGGTAAAAAACCTCTACCGGACTGATACTGTTTTTGGGCATCGGCATGAGCAGGTTAATATTGAGTTTGTCGGCCGAATGCTGAAAAGTTGTGTTTACACCGTTGCATTTGACCGAATCGACTGAGAGTGAATCGGTCAGATCGAATCGAATCTGAGTATCGGTATTTTCCAGATATTTGACCAGTGAATATACCGAACCGGCAATGTAATTTACCGCAGGATCGACTTTGAAGTTTAACCGTTGATACACCAGATCATAGGACGCAAAGCCGACAGACTCGGTAAAAGATGCCGATTTCTTATGGCTCTGACCTTCGCCGAATGCTATTTTGTCGTTGAAATCAGGATCAGGTGCCTGAGCAAGGGAATATTGGTATGCAATAATTAAAAACAAGAATATCAACTTCTTCATTACGGTTCAGACTTTAGCTGCGAAATGGACTTTAAGGAAATTATACACGAAGATAGAGAATAAATATTCCTGATTTTAAGAAGTACAATTCCTGAAGTGAAATCAGAAATGAAATGAATCTATTCCGGAAATGTTTTCTACCTTCAACTAAAATTTAATAACTCCTAAATGGCCAAAAAGAAAAAGCATAAAATTGCCAAACTGGTTGAATCATTCAATAAGCCAAAGCTTAAAAATGCTATCCTGCCTTTGTTTTACGATCATCCGGAACGAACCTACAACTACAAACAAATAGCCGAACTTCTTCATATTCACGATCAGGAAATTACCAAGCTGGTCTTTGTTGTTTTGGAAGAACTTGCCGAAAACGGGAATCTTGAAAGTGTTCAGCGTGGGAAATACAAGCTGAAATCGCGCGGCGGAACAATCACCGGAAAGGTGGATATCAAACGTGAGGGTTTTGGTTATGTGGTTTCGGAAGAAGTTGAAAAACCGGTTCTGGTGTCGAGCCAAAACCTGAATCATGCCATGGACGGCGATAAGGTCAAGGTAAGTTTGTATGCCATGCGCAAAAACCAGCCACCCGAAGGCGAAGTTGTTGAAATTCTGGAACGGGCGAAATCTACTTTTGTAGGCACAATTTCCAAATCACAAAACTTCTCATTTTTTATTCCTTCCGGAAAAGTCGGGTTCGACTTATTTATTCCGAATGAAAAACTAAAAGGTGCAAAAGACGGGCAAAAAGCTATCGCCCGTATTATTGAATGGCCGGCAAAAGCGAAGAATCCGTTTGGCGAAATCATTGAAGTTCTGGGCGATGTGGGCGATAACAATGCAGAAATGCATGCCATCCTTGCAGAATATGACCTGCCTTTGCGATTTCCGGAGAATGTATTGAAAGCCGCAGAGAAAATTCCGGAACTGATTCCGGAAGAAGAAATTGCGCGTCGCCGCGATATGCGTGGAGTAACCACAATTACAATCGACCCGCACGATGCCAAAGATTTTGATGATGCGCTTTCAATTCGCAAACTGGAAAATGGATTTTGGGAAGTTGGCGTGCACATTGCCGATGTTTCTCATTACGTGAAACCGGGCAGCGTGCTTGATGAAGAAGCCTACGATCGCGCCACTTCGGTGTATCTGGTCGACCGCGTGGTTCCGATGCTTCCTGAAAAGCTGTCGAATGGCGTTTGCTCCTTGCGACCCAATGAAGATAAACTCTGTTTCTCAGCGATCTTTCAGCTGAACGATCATTCCGAAATTCAGAAACAATGGTTTGGGCGAACGGTGATTCATTCGGACAAGCGTTTTGCCTACGAAGATGCACAGGCGATCATCGAAACCGGCGAAGGCGAATTCAAAGATGAAGTGCTGAATTTATACCGACTTTCGGTAAAACTTCGTGAAACACGCTTTAAAAAAGGTTCTCTGGCATTCGAGCGGATTGAGGTAAAATTCAATCTCGACGAGAATGGCAAGCCACTTTCGGTCTATTTCAAGGAAGCCAAAGAAAGCAATCAACTGGTTGAAGAATTTATGCTGCTGGCCAACAAGCGGGTAGCCGAATTTATTGGCAATCCTGAAGATCAAAAAACTCCACGAACATTTGTTTATCGCATACACGACAAGCCCGATCCGGATAAGCTGGTTAATTTCAACCATTTCATCCATAAATTTGGCTACGGATTGCTGCTCGGGTCACCAGGACAGATTACCAGCTCGATGAATCAGCTGATGACCAATGTCAGGGGCAAAAAAGAACAAAATGTGATCGAAACCCTTGCCATCCGAACCATGGCCAAAGCGGTGTATTCCACCCGGAACATCGGGCATTACGGACTTTCGTTCGAATATTACACACATTTTACTTCTCCGATCAGGCGCTATCCCGACGTGATGGTTCACCGCCTGCTCGAACGATACCTGGATGGAGGCAAAACAGCGAATGCCCTGAAATACGAAGACATGTGCAAACACTCTTCCGACAAGGAAAACAAGGCTGCAAGCGCCGAACGTTCTTCCGTCAAGTACAAACAGGTGGAGTATATGCAGGACAAAATTGGGCAGGAGTTTGCCGGAGTTATTTCAGGAGTAACCGATTGGGGAATTTATGTGGAGCTTGAAAACAAGTGCGAAGGAATGGTTTCGGTGAATACGCTCGATGATGATTTTTACATTTTTGACGAAAAAAACTATTGCCTTGTTGGGCGCCATTCGCACCGGACTTACCAACTTGGAGATGATGTCAGAGTAGAGATTTCGAGAACCAATCTGGAGAAAAAACAACTCGATTTCCGACTGATTCAAGCGAAATCAAGAACTTCAGAAATAGACATTTCTCCTGTCCGGTATAAAAAAAAGGGAAGGAGATGATCTGACTTAGAAAATGAACAGTTCCTTTGTACCCGCAAGGGAGTCTGTTCATACTTGAAAATTATTTTTATCTTTGTTACAGATTGCAAAAAACCAAGGAATATGACAATGAACTTTGAAAACGCGGCGAACAAAAAAGATGCAAACCGCGAAAGTATCCTGAAAATTGCACAGGAAATTTTCAGCAAGTACGGATACAAAAAAACAACGCTCGATGACATCGCAAATGCCGTTCGTAAAGGGAAAAGTTCACTCTATTATTATTTTACAAGCAAGGAAGATCTTTTTCAGGCTGTCATTCAGAAAGAAGTAGATCTGCTCCGGAAAGAACTCGAAATTGTGGTGAACCGCAATACCGATCCGGTTGATAAACTGCGGGATTACATTTTGACCAAGCTGACGACTTTCAGGGGCATGGCCAATTTCTACAATGCGCTGGAAAATGACGTGACCGCCATTGAATTTATCGAAAATATCAAAACCCGGCACCAGCAGGAGGAAATCCGGATGATCAAACGCATCCTGATTGAAGGTGTCCGCAAAAATATTTTCGAAGTGTACGACCTGACACTGGCAGCCATCGGAATTACCACTGCCATTAAAGGACTTGAAATGCCGCTGGCCGCCGGCGATTACAGCAAAGTTAACCTCGAACAAAGTGTCGACAATATCGTGAAGATTCTGTGTTACGGAGTGATGAAACGGTAGAGACAGAAAAGAGGAAAAAGAAATAAGGAAATATAAAAAACCGGCTGCGATGCCGGTTTTTTATATGTGTTGGTTGACCAAGTATGAATTTTCTTTTTGCAGAGAATAATCCTACCGGTTATCCACTTTCTCCGGATACAAATCATGGTTCATCATGCGGTATTCGGCCATTTGGACATATTTTGTACCGGTTTTTTGGCTAAAGATCATTTGGGCTTATAACTTCCAATCCTGAAATATTTCTGAAGTCCTTTAAATTACTGCTGACTATTGCGAAACTATAGAAAATAGCAGTGGCAGCGATAACCGCATCGGGCAGTTTTATCTTGTACTTACGACGAACATCAATAGTTATTTGTACAATGTTTTCGTCCATCGGTGAAATATTGGAACAATCTACAAAATCAACCAAATCCTGCTCAACCATTGAAAATCCCAGTAATTCAATTTGATTAATAACTGAAAGATTTATTTCATCGTCGATGATTTTGGATAAAGCAGTTCTTACCTCTGGGGCAAATCTATTGCCCATGAAATCTTATACCACATTAGTATCTATCAGATATCTCTTTCCAATTCGTTGCGCATTTGGGTAAGTTCCTTTTGAAGTTCATCTGTTCTTTCATTGGACAAACAGCCAGAAAAACGCTCGGATAGTTTCTGTTTTCCTGGAACAATTTTATTCTCTATTACCTTGAGTATATTCATACTTTCCAGATTGTGCAAGAGTGACAATGCCAGGTCATTTTTTATTTCTACGGTTACTATTTTCACTTGTCTAAAATTTATTTTTTTTCGCCAAATGGAACTCGCATAAGTAATCATGTTCTTGGGTGAGTCATTCATGACTCGTTTCACAGCAGTGAATTTACACAAAAATACAATTCTTATTTGGAAATGCACCAACTTTTCTACCTGTTATCCACTTTCTCCGGATACAAATCGTGGTTTATCATGCGGTATTCGGCCATCTGCACATATTTGGTTCCGGGCTTTCCGTAGTTGCAATATGGGTCGATGCTGAGGCCTCCGCGTGGCAGAAATTTGCCCCACACTTCGATGTATTTCGGATCCATCAGGGCAATCAGATCTTTCATGATGATATTCATGCAATCTTCGTGGAATGCGCCATGGTTGCGGAAACTAAATAAGTAAAGCTTTAAGCTTTTGCTTTCCACCAACTTCTGATCGGGAATGTAACTCAGGTAAATGGTAGCAAAGTCAGGCTGACCGGTAATGGGGCACAGGCTGGTAAATTCCGGGCAGTTGAATTTCACCATTGTATCGTTCTCCGGATGTTTGTTGTCGAAGCTTTCCAGCATTTCCGAGCTATATTCAAACAGGTATTTACTTTCGTTTCCGAGATTTTTTAAAGTATCCATAATGTAGTTCCAAGTTTAAAGTTTCAAATTCCAAGCGAAAAAAGCAGCGCAAGGTTCTTTATAATGCGCTTACGTGATGATAATCAATGTGGTTTAAAAGTCCCCCTTCGGGGGATTTAGGGGGCTTTTGTTTCTAAATAACTTTTCAATCCATTCCTTCGCAACTGACAGGCGGGACAATGTCCACAGCCGTCGCCAATGATGCCATTATAACAGGTTACAGTTTGGGTGCGAACCAAATCGAAAACGCCCAATTCGTCGGACAAAGCCCAAATATCTTTTTTTGTTTTCCACATCAGCGGCGTGTGAATTGAAAAAGGATAATCCATCGACAGGTTCAGCGTTTGGTTGAGTGAACGGATAAACTCGTCGCGGCAATCGGGATATCCGCTATAGTCGGCCTGACCAACACCGGTAACCAGATTTGGAATGTCCTTCCCTTTGGCAAAGATGGCTGCAAAAGTCAGGAAAAGCATGTTTCTTCCTTCGACCAGCGTGTTTGGCGGACGGTTGTCCGGTTTATTTTCTTCCACATCCATCGCCTGATCGGTCAGCGAATTGTGCGTAATTTGTTTCAGTAAATCCAGATTCAATAAGGTAAACGGAACGCCAGCTTTTTCAGCAATGGCGCGTGCGGCTTCCTCTTCGATGCGGTGCCGTTGTCCGTAGTCGAAACAAAGCGTTTCCACCTCGTCAAATTCTTTTAAAGCCCAGAATAAACAGGTGGTTGAGTCCTGTCCTCCGGAAAAAACGACCAAAGCTTTTTTATTCATTCAAATTCATTTTTGAAGGCGAATTCCATTTCGTACGAAGTTTGATTTTCGTCTTGAAGATCATATCTCCCGGACGATTTCCCGATTTATACATTAACCCGGGGTTTCGCCCCGGGCTATTATATGCCGCCCTTTCAGGGCTAAAACCAAGATCTTCACTATACCCAGAGCTTTCCCCCATCGGAGTTCCTGCCGACAGGCAGGAAATTGGGAAGGGGGCTTCCTTAAATTTCTTTAACCCTGAACAAATTGTATGACAGGTTGTTGTCGAAAGTGTCAACTCCTTCGGCTCGTTTTACAAAACCGACTACCCAAATGGTGACGGGTAGAATCAGGATTTCGTAAACAGTTTTCAGGGCCGCTTGGGTAAAAACCATAGTGACCAGCACACCGATTGGAAAAACACCGGCAAAAGCGATGCAAATAAAAATCAACGAATCGGCACTTTCTCCAACCAGTGTTGATGCGATTGCCCTCCCGGAGAAGCCTTTGCCTTTGGTGAGTACTTTCATGCGGCTCATTACAAAAGCATTCAGGAACGAGCCAATCAAATAGGCGCTCAGACTGGCTATCACAATCCGTGGGGTGTTGCCTAAAACCGTAGCAAATGCTTCCTGATTTTGCCAGAACGGTGCTCCGGGTATTACAATCCCGGCGGTGAAAAACAACACTGCCAGAATATTCACGGCAAAACCGGTCCAGATAATCAGTCGCGCTTTGCCAAATCCCCACACTTCGGTAATCACATCGTTCAGGATATAGGCAATCGGGAAAATCAGAACACCGGCCGGTGCGGCCCAAGGTCCGATCATTAAAATTTTAGTGGCAAGAATGTTTGAAATCAACAAACAGGTGGCAAATAAAATGCCGGCAAGCATAAATAATACAGATACTTCTCTTTTCATTTCTTGTTTTTTACGTGGTTACCAAGTACACGGCTTTCACAGAAAGCACGGCGCAAAAATAGGGAAATATTTCAGAAAAGAAGTATTTCCCTATTTTTAGTCAGGGTACAGCAATTAGTCAGGGCGCGACTACGAGTCGCACTCTGACTTTGCAAGGTTGTCGATTAAGCTTTGTAACCCGGATAATCGGTATATCCCTTTTCGTCAGCAGAATAAAACTGATCCATACTCTGCCCTTCGGACAATGGCCAGTTGTTTTTCATGCGCTCGACCAAATCAGGATTGAAGATAAACGGACGACCAATAGCTATCAAATCTCCCAGTCCGTTCTGAATATCGGCCTCAGCCCGTTCAATTTCATATCCTCCGGCGAGGATGATTGTGTTATTAAAATTATTCCGGATTAATTTTTTTACAGCCAGCGGTACCTCAGGAGCACCCATCGCCGAATGATCGACCAGATGAATATAGGCGATACCGAGCTGATTGAGTTGCTTGGAAAGATAATCGTATGTTGCTTCAATTTCGGGATAATGCGGCATATCACTGGCCACTCCAAAAGGAGAAAGGCGGATGCCGGTAATGTCTTTTCCAATTGCAGCAGCCACTTCAGTTACAACTTCAATCACAAACCGGCAGCGATTTTCGATGCTTCCGCCGTAATTATCAGTCCGGACATTGCTTACCGGCGATAAAAATTGTTCGAGCAAATAGCCGTTCGCCGAATGCAGTTCTACGCCATCAAATCCGGCTTCCACAGCATTTTTAGCGGCGGTTACATATTCTGCTTTTGTGCTGACCAGCTCATCTGATGTCATTGCTTTTGGGGTAGAAAAGTCCTGCATCATAGCTGAATCTGTCCACATTTGACCTGAAGCTTTTACTGCTGATGGAGCCAGAATCTCTGAACCTTCAGGCATGTTGAGTGAATGACTAATTCTTCCGGCATGCATCAGCTGAACGAATATCTTTCCTCCGCCCTGATGAACAGCAGTGGTAACCTTCTTCCAGCCTTCGGTTTGTTCATTGCTGAAAAGTCCTGGAATTCGTGCGTAGCCCAATCCGTTTGGCGAAGGGGAAACGCCTTCCGAGATGATTAATCCGGCTCCGGAACGTTGGTTGTAATAGCTTGCCATTAAATCATTTGGCACATTTCCTATCGCACG
>CAIPKZ010000423.1 GCA_903865775.1 uncultured Prolixibacteraceae bacterium
GGAGGATCAGTTTCCATGCTTAAAGCGATTGTTGTCAGCCGTTCAGGTTTATCCTTATGTTATTA
The DNA here is from genome assembly GCA_903865775.1 of uncultured Prolixibacteraceae bacterium. Taxonomy (GTDB): domain Bacteria; phylum Bacteroidota; class Bacteroidia; order Bacteroidales; family Prolixibacteraceae; genus Aquipluma. Next base: position 66 of record CAIPKZ010000423.1, read on the forward strand.
GTCGCATCGATTCGATTCTGAATAAGTACGGCAAAGTCAAAGACAATGCCTCGCCTGATCTGGCGCGGATACGAAAAGACTTGCAGAGCAAACAATCCGGAGTATCCAAACGACTTCAGGCAATTCTAAAAAAAGCTCAGGTTGATGGTTTGGTAGAAGAAGATGCTTCGGTTGCCATGCGCGATGGCCGGGCAGTCATTCCGGTAGCTTCTGCACACAAACGTCGGCTGAACGGAATTGTGCACGACGAGTCGGCAACCGGGAAAACATCGTACATCGAACCCGCTGAAGTGGTGGAGCTGAATAATGAAATCCGTGAGCTGGAATATGCTGAAATGCGCGAGATTGTTAAAATCCTGATCGTTTTCTCCAACGATATCCGTCCGTATCTGCCCGATTTACTGCAGTCGTACGAGTTCCTTGGAAAGATAGACTTTATAAGGGCCAAAGCCATTTATTCGATCGATATCCAGGGGATAAAACCTTATCTGGAAAATACCTGTCAACTCGACTGGGAAGGCGCGGTGCATCCTTTGCTGATGCTGGCCTTACGGCGTGAAAATCGAAAAGTGGTTCCGCTGAATATCCGATTGACGCAAAAAAAACATATTTTACTCATTTCTGGCCCCAATGCGGGTGGAAAGTCAGTTTGCCTGAAAACGGTTGGTTTACTGCAATACATGCTTCAGTGTGGCTTGCTGATTCCGGTAAAGCAAACCAGCGCCACTGGAATATTCGACAAACTATTTATTGATATAGGTGATGAACAATCGATAGAAAATGACCTGAGTACCTATAGTTCGCATTTAATGAATATGAAGTTTTTCCTGAAGAATTCGAACGAAAAGACCTTGGTTTTGATCGACGAATTCGGTACAGGAACTGAACCCATGTTGGGTGGGGCTATTGCTGAATCTATTCTAAGTCAGCTAAATGAGATGAAAACTTTCGGAGTAATTACCACACACTATACCAACCTGAAACATTTTGCATCATCGTCCGATGGCATTGAAAATGCAGCCATGATGTATGATTCCGCCAAAATGGAACCCTTGTTCCAGTTGGATATTGGTAAACCCGGCAGTTCGTTTGCGTTCGAAATCGCCCGAAAAATTGGACTTCCAGAGAGCATTCTTCTGGATGCCACCGAAAAAATCGGAAAAGATCACATCAATTTCGACAAGCATTTGCGCGATATTGTCCGTGACAAACGATATTGGGAAACGAAACGGGAGAAAATCAGGAAAGTCGAGAAATCGCTGGATGAACTGGCAGATAAATACCAAACAGATTTGTCGCAATTAGACAAACAGCGCAAGGAAATATTACTGAAAGCACGCCAGGAAGCTGATCAGATTCTATCTGAAGCCAACCGAAGGATTGAAAAAACAATTTTCGAAATACGTGAAAGTCAGGCCGATAAAGAAAAAACAAAACAAATTCGGGCCAGACTGGTTGAATTCAAACAGGAAGTGGAAGATTCGGCAACCAATCAGGATGATTTGATTAACCAGAAAATCCTGAAACTGAAGGAAAAGGAATTGCAGCGAAATGAGAAACGGACGGAAAGAAAACCTGTTGTTGAAAAAGAAAAGGCTGTTGTTGCCGATGAATGGAAACCCGGTGACAGGGTTCTGATAATTGGGAACCAAAGTATTGGTGAAATTCTGGAATTGAATGAGAAAAATGTGGTCGTTGCTTTCGGACAGTTACGGACTTCAGTCAGTCGTGAAAAATTGCAGCGTATTACAAATAACGAGGCGAAGAAAATACAGAAAACCTACAATCAGACTTTGCCCAACATCAATAAAGGTTTGAGCGAAAAACGGCTGACTTTTAAAACTGAAATTGATGTGCGCGGACAACGTACAGAGGAAGCCATTCAGATCATCCAGTCTTTCATCGATGATGCCATTATGCTTGATTTCAGTGAACTGCGGATTCTTCACGGAAAGGGAAATGGTATTCTGAAAGAAATGATCCGGAATTACCTGAAATCGGAACCCGCGGTAAAATCTTGTCGCGATGAACATGTGCAGTTTGGCGGTGCAGGGATTACGGTGGTGGAGATTGGATAGAGAAGCCTCCCCCAAACCCCCTCCAAAAGAGGGGGCTTAAAGAAAGCCACTGGGTTCAGCCCTGAAAGGAAAGCCCCCTTCCCAATTTCCTGCCTTCAGCAGGAACTCCGCTTGGGGAAAGCTTTTGAAACGGGATTTCGCCAAGTTTCAGCCCTGATAAGGGCGGCATATAATAGCCCGGGGCAACGCCCCGGGTAAGGAAATAAGGTAAATATCCGTCCGTGAATAAATGTATTTCAAAACAAAGGCCTCTTTTCGGACGGAATGGATATCAGATCCAAAAAAGAGGTAAATAGGTTTAATTTTTTACATGAATATATCGTATTTAAAATTGACATACAGATGATTAACGAAAAATTGGATGCCGAGCTTATTGAGGTTCTGAAAGAAAACGGCTTTACTGAATCGACCGAACTGGAGCAAATTTGCATCCCTAAAATTAAAAGTGGTCACGACCTGTTATGCCTTGCTCCAAAGGACAGCGGCAAAACCACGACCATTGTGGTGAGTGTGCTTCAACGCCTGAAATCTTCACTGAATGATGTTCCACGGGCCGTGATTGTTGTTCTGGACAAGGATCGTGCAACTGCTATGAAAGATGAATTTACCCGCCTGGGTGAATACACCGATTTGCGTGTTCATCTGGCTTGTGACGATGGAAAGATTGATGTTCAGAAAGATCTGATTTACATGGGGTCGGATGTGGTGATCGGAACAGCCAAACGTCTGAATAAGATCTATTCCTTGTACGCACTGAACCTGAGCGGCGTGAAAATATTTGCCATTGATGATGCCGACAGTGTGGTTAAAATTATGAATTACCTGCAAATCGACCGACTTTCTGAAAGTATGCCAAAGGCACAACGGGTGGTTTTTGCAACCCAAATGACCGAATGGCTGGATCGGTTTTCCAGCGAATTTATGAATATCCAGGAAGTTGTTGAAATTGAAGAACCTGATGACGTTTCAGAATCGGCTGATTAGTATATTTCCTTTTTCTAATTCTTTTTTTTCAGTTTCATGCGCAACTATACGTTTTTGATTTTTTTTAGCATTGTCCTGCTAATTTATTCTTCAGTCAATTATTACCTTTTTGTTCGCGGACTTCAGGCTTTTTCACCAAGTCAACCGATGAGGAAATGGTTCATTATTGGCTTTTGGACCGTTGTTTCCATGTTCATAGCAGGTAATATTCTCGAGCGAACAGCCACCTCAGCTTTCAGCGAATGGATTTACCGGATCGGATCCTTTTGGCTGGCATTCATGCTGTATCTGACCATAGCGGTTGTGCTCATCGACCTGGTTCGGATTTTCAATTATTTCTTTCACTTTCTGCCTGAATTTTCTCAGCCAATGAAACTCTGGTTAGGCCTTTCTGTCTTTGCAATCGTGTCGTTGATTGTTATCGGAGGTCATGTCAATGCCTTGTGGATCAATGTGAAAGAAATTCCTTTGACGATCCACAAAAAGGTCACGGGTTCTCCGGAAGTTAAAATCCTGATGGCTTCGGATATTCATTTGGGAGCGTTAATTGGTGAACGGCGTGAGAAACGTCTGCTCGATATTATCCGCGAACAAAAGCCCGATCTGGTTTTGCTTTGCGGAGATTTGGTCGATGGCGAAATTGCCCCGGTTTTGCGAAAAAATCTTGGCAGGCATATTCAGGAAATCCAGACTCAGCTTGGCGTTTATGCCATTCTGGGAAACCATGAATACATCGGTGGTATCGATAAAACATTGCCTTATCTGACCAGTATCCACATTCGGGTAATGATCGACGAAACGATCACTTTACCCAATGGAATTCAATTGGTTGGAAGGAACGATCGTGCATCTGGACGAGGTCAGCAGGCACCCAAACCGCTCGTGGAACTACTTTCAGGAACTGATCCGGCCAAACCTGTCATCGTAATGAACCATCAGCCATATAATTTACAGGAGGCTGCTGATGCTAAAGTTGATCTGCATCTTTCAGGCCACACCCATAACGGGCAACTCTGGCCATTCAACCTTCTGACTGAAGCCATTTTTGAATTGAGTTGGGGTTACCTGAAAAAGGGAGATACCAATTTCTATGTTTCATCCGGTTTCGGAACCTGGGGGCCAACAGTCCGTATAGGCAACCGGCCCGAGGTGGTTGTTTTTAAACTGAAGTTTGACTAAAACAGATTCCAAAAGACCATCATTGACTATTGATCACTGTTTTTCTTTCCGAAAGGCAAAAATATCAAAATCGCATTCAACACAAAACCTGAAATCAAAACAAAGAATCCAATTTCAGGATGATGAAAAGTCATCAGGATCTTTCCGGATAAGGCTAGAATTCCTCCGGAAAGCATGGCCGCAATGCTGAAGCGTTTATTGAATGGCAGATTAAAAAGTGCCGCCACCATCGGAATAATAAATGCTCCGGAATAGAATGAGAGCGCCATCAGCAGGGACGAAACGATGGATGTGACTTTTAATGAAATGAGAATGCTCAGTGCTCCGATCAAAACAATAAAAAGCCGGGTCTGGTTGAACGACTTCTGATTGTTAATGTCTTTGTGGAACAATTCGCTTAAAATCATGGAAGCAGTGAGTAGGGTGGTGGCTGCCGTTGAAAGTACTGCTGAAATCAGCGCAGCAACCAAAATTCCGGTAGCCCATTCCGGCAAATAAAGGTTAGCCAGATTAACCAGAGCCGAACTGTTTTCTGTCCCCGGGTTCATCATGGAGGCATAAATTCCAACATACGAAAGGACAAATCCGAACGGAATCAGGATCAGTGCAACCACCAGAACACTTCGGAAAGCTGTCTTCGAATCTTTGGCACAAAATACCCGGGAGTAAATATCCGGACCAACCACAAAAGTGCTTGAAAAAGTGATGATCAAAATGAATAAATCGAAGGGCGAAAAATGGCTGTTGAATGGGAAGACACTGGCAAATTTTGGCAATGCAGGTAATTGGTCAGATGGAATCAGGAATGCTGTGAGAATCACTCCGCCAAGTATGAAGAACGACTGAAACAGATCTGTTTTCATCACCGAAACCTGTCCGCCGATGTAAGTGTAAATGATGAATATGATTCCGGTTAACAGAACTCCGGAAGTGTAAGTCAGGTTAAAAAAGCTGACCAGAATCTGCGCACCTGCGATAATCTGCGCCGCCACAATTCCAAGCCAAGCAATTGGTATGATCAGTGAAGTGACTTTTCGGGCAGATTCGCCGTAATACTGGCCAATCAGTTCCGGAAGCGTAAATTTTCCCTGAGAATAGACTTTCCGGACGATGGGGAGCAAACCGAATAATCCCAAACTGGCCGCCAGAATATACCATGCTGAGGCCCAAGACTGGCTTTCGCTCAGTCCGATGGTTCCCAGAATAGCTGAACCTCCCAAAATAGTGGCCAGCAAACTTCCTGAAACCTGCCAGACCCCGGTTTTTTTTCCAGCCAGAAAATAATCAAAAGGTGTTTTGATTTTCAGGTAGGAATAAATGCCGATCAGCAACAATATAAGTCCGTAAACAATTAGAATGGTGATCTTCATCAAAATAGAAAAAAGTAAAAAACAAAAGTAAAAAGTCGGAAACATAAAAATGGTTTCAGGAACAATATTTGCCAAAATAAATTCGTCATTTATACTTTCCCTTGAATCCCCCATGAATCGTTATCTTTCATTTGTGTTCAAGAACATGGAATTAGATTTCATATAATTACCTATTTTTGTTTCCGTTACCGTACACGGAAAAATAAACTTAAATCAAAATACTAAGAAATACGATGAAATATTTTCAAATTCTACTTTCTTTTTTCCTACTAAACGCGAGTGCTTCAGGCCAA
>CAIPKZ010000424.1 GCA_903865775.1 uncultured Prolixibacteraceae bacterium
AAATTGAGATGTGATAGAACTCGATAAAGATACAATTTGAAAGCAAATCACAACATCTAGTTGTAGTTTGAAAGATGCGAATAGGATGTGATAGAACTCGATAAAGATACAATTTGAAAGCAAATCACAACGTTCAATATTCGTTCCGATACCTGGGCAGAGATGTGATAGAACTCGATAAAGATACAATTTGAAAGCAAATCACAACCCAGCACCGCCATTATTCGCTTTAGCAACCGATGTGATAGAACTCGATAAAGATACAATTTGAAAGCAAATCACAACTCTGTTTTTTGAATGTATTGAAAAGCAATAGATGTGATAGAACTCGATAAAGATACAATTTGAAAGCAAATCACAACTGCAACGAACGGCAGAATAACATTGATCCTGATGTGATAGAACTCGATAAAGATACAATTTGAAAGCAAATCACAACTGCTATTGTTGGGGTCGCTCTCCAGCGTTGGATGTGATAGAACTCGATAAAGATACAATTTGAAAGCAAATCACAACATCGAATAGATTTATAAACAAACTTTGCAGGATGTGATAGAACTCGATAAAGATACAATTTGAAAGCAAATCACAACTGCAAGGTGTTCATAGAAAGCATTTTATTAGATGTGATAGAACTCGATAAAGATACAATTTGAAAGCAAATCACAACCCTGCAATGGGTTGGCGTTGCAAATGTCAAGATGTGATAGAACTCGATAAAGATACAATTTGAAAGCAAATCACAACCGCTTGCCGGTAATATACGGGCGTATAATGGATGTGATAGAACTCGATAAAGATACAATTTGAAAGCAAATCACAACTGTAAACATCCATATCCCCGCATGGAACGAGATGTGATAGAACTCGATAAAGATACAATTTGAAAGCAAATCACAACGCATTCAAATCTTTTGTGGAAATCTCACTCAGTAGTCGTTTGAAACAGCGATAAATCTTAATAAAGTAGTCTTTTAAAAAGCGGAGGGCGAGGGATTCGAACCCCCGGTACCGTTACCAGTACAACGGTTTTCGAAACCGTCCCATTCGACCGCTCTGGCAGCCCTCCTGTTATTTCACATCAAATATAGGGATTAAAGCATAGTAAAAAAAGCCTCATCCCCTACCCTTCTCCAAAGGAGAAGGGAGCCAGATTTACCTGGAATTATAGGCTATCGCATCAAGCTAATCTCTTGCATGTTATTTATGCCCCTCCTTTGGAGGGGATGGGGAGGCTGATCTTTTCTGAAATTCAGCCAATGCAGCATCTAAAAATTCAACAAAAGGATCGGCATTCAAATCGTAGGCTTTCGGCTGTACCAGCAACTGTTCTTTCCCATCGAGTAAAACATAGTAAGGCTGAGCATTTACCTTGTACCGGGTAATCTGAAAATCAGCATATTTTTTACCCAGAGTCTTTTTCACTTTTCCATCGTAAGTTGAAGTAATCCACTCGCTTTCAGGCAAGGTCGATTTATCATCAACATACAAGGCAATCACAACAAAATTATTCCGCAAACGATCTAAAACCCGCGGATCAGACCAAACACTGGCTTCCATTTCCCTGCAATTCACACATCCATGACCGGTAAAATCGATAAAGACCGGTTTGTTTTGTTTGCGGGAGCAGGCCATTCCCTGCTCATAATCGAAATAACCTTCCAAGCCGTGCGGTAAATGAAGGAATTCGCCGAATTTTGGTTTTTCGCAGATCTCTTCCTGTCCGGAAGCAGCTCCTGAGAATACCTTATGGGGTAACCCAAGCTTGATTTCATCCCTGACAATTTGATGCAAATCAAAATCGTGGGTGGTTTGTGGCGGAAGATATCCGGATATCGCTTTTAAAGGAGCTCCAAACATTCCGGGAATCAAATAAACGACAAAAGTAAAGGTTAAAATTGCGAGCATTAGTCGTGGAACTGAAACAAATTTAACCTCACTGTCGTGTGCAAACTTCAGTTTACCCAGCAAATAGAATCCCAACAGCACAAATATGACAATCCATATGGCTAAGTAAATTTCACGGTCAAGTATTCTCCAATGATAGGTTTGATCAGCAATGCTTAAGAATTTCAACCCTAATGCCAGTTCGAAAAATCCAAGAACAACTTTTACCGAATTGAGCCAGCCTCCCGATTTGGGCAGGTTATTTAGCCAGCCCGGGAATAATGCAAATAGTGTAAATGGCAATGCGAAAGCCAATGAAAAGCCAAACATTCCCACAATTGGTTTCAGAATCTCGCCTCCGGCCGATTGAACCAAAATTGCCCCAACAATTGGTCCTGTACACGAAAAAGAAACCAGAACAAGTGTCAGTGCCATAAAGAATGAACCAAGAAGTCCTCCGCGATCAGCTTGCTTGTCCGATTTATTGACCAACCAGCTGGGTAAAACGATCTCGAACATTCCGAAGAATGAAAAGGCAAACAGCATAAAAACGGCAAAGAATACCAGGTTTGGCAGCCAGTGCGTACTCAGCCAGTTTGCCGCACCCGGACCAAAAACAACGGCAACCAAGGTACCGACCACCGTATAAATGGCAATGATCGAGAACCCGTAAAACGCAGCATACAGCCTCGATTTCAGTTTCGATCCGCCGCTATTCATAAAGAATGAAACCGTCATCGGAATCATAGGAAATACACATGGAGTTAAAATAGCCGCCAAACCTGCCAGAAACGAAATAAAAAGAAAGAATAACAAATTACCTGATTTCGGCTGCAAATCGGAACCACTCACTGCTGGTGCATCAGATACTACTTCGGTTTTGGCAGCTTTCGGATTCAGATTGAAATTAAATTCTGCTTCGGTAGGAGGAGTGCAGGTTTCATCGTTACACGACATGAATTCAACAAAACCTTTAACATCTGTTTGATCCGGACTTTTCAACCTGATTTTCTGAGTCAGGACAGCCGATTTGGTAAAATACGTCAGGTTCAGATTGAAGTTTTTATCAAAAACTCCGGTAGGCTGGGGATCTTTACTAAGGTCACCTACAAATTCGAACAAGGTTGAATCGGCAAAATGAACGGATGTTTTTATCGGTCCGCCATTGGGTAATTGCGTATCATATAAGTGCCAGCCTTCATCAATTTCAGCTTTGAAAATAAGTGTTGCATCCAAACCATCCTGCGTTGACTCAAAAGTCCATTTCACAGGCTCCAGAATTTGGGAAAACAACTGTATTGTAGAAAAAACAAGAATGCTTAGAAAAAGAATTACGCGCTTCATTGATCAGATTTTGAAATATATGAAAAACAAAAATACACAATGGATTTTATCTATTTATGAATCTCCAACGAAAAACTTGTTAATATATCTAAAAATCTATATATATTAATTACAAGAAAAGTCCTGACATAAATATGTCAGGACTTTTCTTGTAATTAACTGTTCCGAATTGGAAGTTAAAACACTATTTCTTCCTGATTTTCGTCAAAGAAATGATACTCGGTGAGCGAATATGAACTCATTTCCTGGACACTAATTCGTTTCATAAACTTGAACATCCATTTCCTTTTGATGGACCAGAAGCCTTTATTCATAAATGCTGCCAGATATGGATGAGTTTTAACAATCACTTTCGTCTTATTCATCTCTTTAAAAATGAAATTGACTTTACCTTCCAGTTCATCGACCAACAAAATGGATGGTGTAACTTTGCCGGTACCTTTACATTCCGGACATACTTCAGCAGTTTCAACGTGTTCTTCAGGCCGGACACGCTGACGGGTAATCTGCAAAAGACAGAATTTGCTTAATGGCAGAATGTTGTGTTTGGTACGGTCAACGGCCATTGAATCTTTCATCCGCTCATAAACTTTATGGCGGTTTTCGGCTAAATGCATATCGATAAAATCGACTACAATAATGCCACCCATATCTCTCAACCTCAGTTGACGGGCAATTTCTTCAGCAGCAGCCAGATTAACTTCAAGAGCATTCGTCTCCTGGTCAATTCCGGCTTTCGAACGGTTACCACTGTTCACATCAATAACATGAAATGCTTCAGTGTGTTCGACTATCAGGTATGCTCCATTCTTGAAGGATACGGTTTTCCCAAAGGTTGCTTTCAGTTGTTTATCGATCCCGTAATATTCAAAAATCGATTGGTTACCCTTGTAGAGTTTAACGATTTTCTTTTTTTCGGGTGCGATGGATCCCAGGTATTCAGAAATTTCTTCACAAACAATCGCATCATTTACGATGATGCTGTTGAAATCGGGGTGATAGATATCACGCAACAATGCGGTGGTTCTTCCCAATTCGCCGACAATCAGCGCGGGAGCGTTTACCCGTCTTAATTTCTGAAAAGTTGTTTCGAATTTTGCGACCAGTCGTTTTAACTCCTGATCCAATTCAGCCACTCTTTTTTCTTCAGCTGCGGTGCGTACAATTACTCCGTATTTTCTTGGCTTGATGCTCTGAATAAGCTTTTTAAGCCTGTTCTTCTCTTCGTTCGATTCGATTTTCTGAGAAATACTGACTTTTTCGCTGAATGGCATCAAAACCATATTACGGCCGGCTATCGACAGTTCTGAAGTTAAGCGGGGGCCTTTGGTTGAGATGGGTTCTTTGGCCACCTGTACCAGAATATTTTGCCCGGCTTTAAGAATATCTGAGATTTTTCCCTCCTTATCGATGTCAGGTTCTGACTGAATCTTTGAAATGGAGGTGATTTTGTTGTTTTTCGAAGTGGCAATTTTCAGGAACTTATTCAAAGTTGAAAATTGGGGACCCATATCGAGGTAATGCAGAAAAGCATCTTTTTCGTAACCAACGTCAATGAATGCAGCGTTCAGACTGGGCATTATTTTTTTTACTCGTCCAAGATAAATATCTCCAACTGCAAATTTAGCCCCAGTCATTTCCCTGTTAAGTTCGACTAACCGTTTATCTTCCAATAAAGCAATTACCACTTCCGAAGGAGAGACGTCTACAATTAAATCGCTACTCACTACATTTTCAATTTTAACAATTTTAAACTACAAGACTTAAAAACAGATTAAACCTAAAGCACATTGCACTTTAGGTTTAATCACAATAAGATCTTTATAAGCTATTGCTTGATAAAGCAAAGACTATTTTTTCTTTTTATGTCTGTTTTTTCTGAGTCTTTTCTTACGCTTGTGCGTAGCCATCTTATGTCTTTTTCTCTTTTTTCCGCTTGGCATAATAATTTATTTAACTTGGTCTTTAACTTGAGCTACGAAAGTTTTCGCTGGCTTGAAAGAAGGAATAAAATGTTCAGGAATAATAATCGTGGTGTTTCTTGAAATATTACGAGCAGTTTTTTCAGCTCTTTTTTTCACGATAAAACTTCCGAATCCGCGAAGGTATACATTTCTACCTTCAGTTAAGGAGTCTTTAACTGTTTCCATAAAAGCTTCAACTGCTTTTTGTACTGTCACTTTTTCAATTCCAGTGTTCTTACTTACTTCGTTTACGATATCTGCTTTTGTCATCTCTAAAAATATTTAAATTTCAATAACTTATAATACTGACACAATTGGTGTGCAAAAATAAAAATTATTTAAAAAGTAGGCACATATATATTCGATTATTTTTGCAAATAAATAAGATTTTAAAGTAGTTAGGTAAATTATGGATTTTTTCAACTCTCAAATACACATTTGGTATTCATTATATAAGCGCGATTTACCCTGGAGAAATAACCGAAATCCATATTCCATATGGCTTTCAGAAATTATCCTTCAGCAAACACGTATCGATCAGGGATTAACCTATTACAATAAATTTCTGGATGAATTTCCTGAGATTTCTGATCTTGCAAGTGCCTCCGAAGACCAGGTTTTGAAACTTTGGCAAGGTTTGGGCTATTATTCCCGTGCACGGAACCTTCATCTGACAGCAAAATTTATTCAAAATTCGCTAAATGGAAAATTTCCGGAAGATTTCAATTCTATTCTTTCCTTAAAAGGAATTGGCGATTACACTGCGGCCGCAATTGCCTCGATGTCATTCAATTTAGAGCATCCTGTGCTTGATGGAAATGTTTTCAGGGTACTTGCGCGCTATTTTGGCATTTCAGAACCAACTGATACTGCCGCTGGCAAGAAAATATTTAAAGAGCTTGCTAGAGAACTGATTAAAGGAACCGATCCGGGTATGCATAATCAGGCCTTGATGGAATTCGGTGCGCTGCAATGCACTCCCAGGAATCCAAACTGTGCTGAATGTCCGATTCATGAAAGGTGTTTTGCCTTTTCATTCGGTAAGATTAATGAATTGCCGCTAAAAAAGAATAAAACGAAACAGCGTGAACGGTTTTTTAACTACCTTGTGCTTGTCGGTAAAAATTGCACCTGGCTTAGGAAACGCACAGAAGATGACATTTGGAAGAATTTGTTTGAATTCCCACCAATCGAAACCAGTACAAAAGCTGAAATCGGGGAACTTCTAAAACAAAACGAATTCCGTGACATGGTTAATGAAGATCATGATATCATTGAAAATGTCAGCAATTGGAAAGTTCATATATTGAGCCATCAACGGATTCATTACCGGTTTATCCGGATTCGTGTATTCAACGAAATTCTCATACCGAATGAATTTATTCGATTGAATAAGGAAGATATTTTTAACTTTGCTGTACCAAAATTGTTGGAAACATATATCCATGAAAATAGGGGAAGTGTATTATTCATTTAAGCAAAACCCTACTTCATCTTATATTTAGTTCATTTCACATTTATTTTAAGGAGCAAGTAAAATATATTGCATGTTTTGTTGTAAATTTATTTCAATCTAACATTTAAAACTTTACAGATATGTCAGTAAACAAAGTAATTTTGGTAGGTAACGTAGGTCGTGATCCTGAAATCAGACATCTCGACAAAGGAGTTGCAGTTGCCCGGTTTTCTCTTGCTACAACAGAGAATTATACAGCGAAAACAGGTGAAAAAGTAAGCAATACCGAATGGCACAACATTGTCGCCTGGAGAGGTCTGGCCGAAGTAGTTGAAAAGTATGTAAAAAAAGGAAGCCAACTTTATATCGAAGGTCGGCTCCGGACCAACTCCTATGAAAAGGATGGAGTTAAACACTACACAACAGAAATTAATGCAGACACGCTGCATATGCTTGGCAAACGCGAAGGTCAGGCAGAAGTGCCTGTACAACATATGCAAACCGAAACTGCCCAGGTTGTAAATGAACCAGATTTCAGTCAACCCGAAGAAGACGATTTGCCATTTTAATACACTAAATTTTACTAATTGGAAACAGGCCCATTACCCATTTTGACTGCAATCTTCCTAAATGTTCAATTTTCCCCTATTACCACAGCGGTTGCGGTCAGTTTGGTGGTTATTCTAATTTTATTAGCTTGTTCAGCCCTCATATCCGGGTCAGAGGTTGCATATTTCTCTTTGAGCCCTTCCGAGATGCACAAAATTGCAGCCGGATCAACTAAAAAACACTTTTATCTTCTTAAAAATCTGGAGTCTCCCGAACAATTGTTGGCTACTATCCTTGTAGCCAACAATTTTGTTAATGTAGGAGTAGTAATTCTTTCCAGTTTTTGCGTAGATGCATTGATCGATTTTTCAAGTGAACCGATCCTTGGATTTATCGTTCAGGTGATAGTCATTACATTTATTATTCTGCTTTTTGGTGATATTACCCCTAAAGTGTATACAACACGTCATGCATTAAAATTTGCACTGTTTGTTTCCCTTCCTCTGTATTATCTGACGAAAGTCCTTAGGCCTTTCAATTCGCTGCTTATTTATTCAACATCGTTTCTTAACAACCGCATCCACTCTTACAATCAACACATCTCAGTCGACGAATTATCGCAGGCCCTTGAATTGACCTCACGAACTGACCTGAAGGAAGATCAGGAAATGCTCAAGGGAATTGTGGAATTTGGAAACAAAAATGTAGTTGAAATCATGCGATCGAGAGTCGATGTGGTTTCTGCTGACATTGAATTTGGCTTCAGTAAAATCATGACCCTCATTACTGAAACAGGTTTCTCCAGAATCCCGGTCTATTCCGATACTTTTGACAACATTAAAGGAATCCTGTACATTAAAGATCTGCTTCCCCATGCCCACAAAGGGGATTCCTTCCATTGGCAAAGCATTATCCGGCCACCTTTTTTTGTTCCTGAAACAAAAAAGATCGACAATCTGCTCGAAGATTTTCAAAAAAACAAGGTTCACATGGCAGTTGTAGTTGACGAGTATGGCGGAACATCCGGCATTGTCACCCTTGAAGATATTCTGGAAGAAATTGTAGGTGAAATATCGGATGAATTTGATGACGAGGAAAAGTTCTATACCAAAATCAGCGAGAACAAATACCTGTTCGACGGGAAAACCTTGCTCAACGATTTTTACAAGGTCACCGGCCTTGAAGATACCGTGTTTGACGGGGTAAAAGGCGAAGCAGACACCTTAGCTGGTTTGATTCTTGAATTAAAAGGTGAAATTCCGGTGAAAAATGATACCATAAGTTATACTGATTACGTTTTCACTATCGAAGCTGTTGACGACCGCCGAATAAAACAAATTAAAGTTGAAATAATCAAAAAGGAAGTTTGATTTTGAGCTAAATTAAGGATGTGATCCTAAGAACGATGCAAAAATACTTTTACACTATCTCCGCACTTTTTTTTATAATCTCCTATTCATGCAAAAAGGAATATGTTCCGAAACCACGTGGATTTTTCCGCATCAGTTTTGAGGAGAAAGTCTATCATAAACTGGATTCGGTTGGTCTGCCCTATAATTTCGAGATGCCAGCATACAGTAAGGTTGTTCCCGACCACGACCGGCTTGCAGAAAATTACTGGATAAACCTGAAAATACCAGCACACAAAGCAGAGGTAAATATCAGCTATAAAACCGTAAAAAATAACCTTGAACAATTAATGTTAGACTCCTATCGCTTGGCTCACAAACATGATGTCAAGGCCGATGCGATTAACGAAAGGGTTTTTGTTAGTTCTGAAAAAAAAGTCTACGGAACCATCTATATGATTGAAGGAAATGCTGCTTCACCGCTCCAGTTTTACCTTACAGACAGTACGCATAACTTCCTGCGCGGAGCCTTGTATTTCCGCGAAGTTCCAAACATCGATTCCCTTCGGCCGGTAATCGATTATATACGGCCGGATATTATCCGCTTAATCGAAACAACTGAGTGGACTCATTAAATGCCTCTATTTAAAACCATAACATTACCTGACGGACGGATTGGAGTTTGGAAACTTACTGAAACTTCCGACGATTTGATTTCCAATTTTTCTTCCGAAGAACTTGAAGATAGCGATTTTAAGAAATACACTTACGAAAAACGCAAGGTGGAATGGCTGGCCATACGTAACTTGCTCAAACAAATAATCGGTCCGGATTTTATCCTTTCATATTCCGAAACTGGGAAGCCAATTCTGGACCACCACCAATACAAACACATTTCAATCAGCCATTCCCGGTATTTCGTCGTAGTGTTTATTCATGAAAAGCTCAATGTGGGAGTTGACATTGAAGATATTACCCGTAATTATAATGCGGTAGAGAAACGATATCTTTCTGAAGAGGAATTGATTACCGTCAACAAAAGCACATTGCTTCAATGCATTTACTGGTGTGCCAAAGAAGCTATATTCAAAATGGTTCCGGATGATGGCGTCGAATTTAGGGAACAAATCCATATTCTTCCATTTAATCCTGAAAAGGAAAATCAATTTATGGCCCGGTATTCAAACAAGAGTCAGGAATGGACCTATCCGCTTCAATTTCGAAATTTCTCAGAACATTGTTTGGTTTGGGTCTTGGAGGAGCCTTCTGATTCAATGAATATTTAAGACTCAAAACAGACCAGATTTTAAAATTTTTCACGTCTCCATTGATCTTAATCCAGTTTTATACGTTGTTAGTTCATCGATAATAAAAAAAAACATGAAATATTCTGAATCACATATACTGGTCATTTTTGGAGCATCGGGCGATCTCACCAAACGAAAACTGATCCCTGCTTTATACGAACTGCATACACAGAAACTACTTCCGGAAAAATTCGCAGTCCTTGGAGTTTCACGTACAGAACTTTCTGATTTGGAATTCAGGGAAAAAATGAAAGAGTTTTTGCCGGATTTGCCGCAAAATCAAAAAGACATTGACGAATTTCTGATCCATCTCTATTACCAGCCTCTTTCAACTGCTGATGCAACAGATTTTCCGGTTCTGAAAACAAGACTTGAATCACTTTGTTTGTCATGGTCGATTCCGGAAAACTATATTTTCTATTTATCCACTCCGCCAAATTTGTATCAGATCATACCGCAGAGTCTGGCCGAAGTGGGATTAAATGACTCATCCGCAGGATTTAGGCGGCTGATTATTGAGAAGCCATTTGGCTACGATCTGAAAAGTGCGAAGGAATTAAATAAAAATCTGC
Source organism: uncultured Prolixibacteraceae bacterium (assembly GCA_903865775.1). Lineage (GTDB taxonomy): Bacteria > Bacteroidota > Bacteroidia > Bacteroidales > Prolixibacteraceae > Aquipluma. The sequence continues at coordinate 10,429 of CAIPKZ010000424.1, forward strand.
TAAACTATTTTAAGGAAGATCAGCTGTACCGCATCGACCATTATCTGGGAAAGGAAACCGTTCAGAATATGCTGGTTACACGGTTTTCGAACGGCATTTTTGAACCTGTCTGGAACCGCAATTTCGTTCATCATGTAGAAATAACTTCCGCCGAAACACTCGGTGTGGAGGATCGTGGCGGCTATTACGATCATTCGGGAGCCATGCGCGATATGGTTCAGAATCACCTGATGCAACTGGTTGGATTGGTTGCCATGGAACCGCCGGTGGTTATTGAGGCCGATGCCATCCGCAACGAAACGCTCAAAGTTTTTCAGTCGTTACGGCCAATCTCTGAAACTGAGGTTGAAAAGCATGTCATCCGCGGACAATATACTCAGTCGCACATCGGAAACGAACTCATAAAAGGCTACCGCGAAGAACA
>CAIPKZ010000425.1 GCA_903865775.1 uncultured Prolixibacteraceae bacterium
AATATCACCTGAAATGCAAGTTTTTGATTCGGCCAGAAATTGGAGAATCTGGAGGCGTGCAGGATGTGCAAGTGCTTTGAATAAACTAGCTCGTATTTGAAGTGCTTCGTCGAAAAGTTCTGTTTTTGCTACTACCATGATCTTGAATTTAAAATACGACGTAAATATACGTTTAATTTTAATACGACGTATGTTTACGACATTAAATTTTGATTATATTTCCGGGAGATCCTTCTTGTGAATTCTGTAAGTAATTTCAGTTGATCCCATTCCCTTTTATTATCTTCGCTGTATGATTTCAAAACCCAAACCCATATTTGAAAAGCGCATTTTCTGGGATGTGAACTTTGAACTGATTGACTACGATGCCAAAGCCAACTTTGTGATTGAGCGGGTTTTCGAGCGTGGCGATGTGGAAGATATCCGCCAATGCCGACGGTATTACGGCGATGAAAAGGTAACCGATGCCTTACTGAAGGCGAAATATTTACCCGAGCACCGCATTTATCTTGCCAGTGCTGTTATAAACAAACCTCTTAATGAATTCAGATGTTATATATTAAGACAGTTGAACCCGGAACTCTTTCCTTACTGAAAAGGTTGATGGATCTAACATCACTTCAACCGTTTTCGTTAGTAGGAGGAACGGCTTTGTCACTTCGCTATGGGCACCGCAGTTCAATTGATTTGGATTTGTTTTATCATGAAAAGTTTGACCACTCAAGTATCGAAAACGAATTAATCGGGGAATTTGGGTCTGATTTCGATTATGAAAGCGGACATAAAAATTTTGGAATTTTCTGTAATATAAACCGGATAAAGGTTGACATCGTTTACTTTCCCCATCAACCAATTGCGGCTATTGAAATTGTAAACAATATCAGAATGTATAGCAGCGCTGACATTGCTGCCATGAAAATTCAGGCAATCTTCGGAAGGGCTAAGAAGAAGGACTTTTGGGATTTGTATGAATTGCTTCAACATTTTTCCCTGCAACAAATTATGGACTGGCACAAACAAAAATACCCCAGCCAAATGCTCGCCATAAGCATTCCGAATGCTATAACCTATTTTGTTGACGCTGATGAGAGCGAAACTCCTGTGAGTTTTAAAAAACAAACCTGGGAGAGTGTGAAAAAGGGGATCAGTAAGGCTGTAAGCGACTACCTGAGGTAATCAGCATTCTTAAAAAATGTAATTAAACAGATACCCGACAATCATTATTCCGGTACCCACAACACCAATAAAGGTTAATATTAGCGGGAGTTTTAGCACTTTTCTCAGGATAATCATTTCAGGAAGTGAAAGTCCAATAACCGACATCATAAATGCGAGGGCAGTTCCCAGCGATGCACCTTTTTCGATCAGAACCGAAACAATCGGGACTATTCCGGCAGCGTTGGAATACAATGGAATACCGATCAGAATAGAAAGAGGAATAGAATACCAGGCCGATTTACCCATCAGGGCGGCCATAAAATCTTCAGGAACATATCCGTGGGCGCCAGCGCCAACCAGAATACCCAAAGCCACATAAATCCAGACTTTACCAACAATTTCCTTCACGGCATCGTAGCCAAGGTGAATGCGTTTGACTAAGGTTAATTTTTCTTCTTCCGATTCGCTGTTTCCCATATGGGTCTGATACACCCAGGGCTCGACCCATTTTTCGAGCTTCAGCAAACCAATGATCCAGCCGGCAAGAATGGCAATTGCCAATCCGGTTCCGACATAAATGGCGGCTACCTGCCAACCAAACATGCCGTATAAAAGAATGATGGCCACTTCGTTGATCATTGGGGCTGCGATCAGGAATGAAAATGTGACTCCAAGCGGAACGCCCGATTCAACAAACCCTAAAAATAGCGGGATGGCTGAACACGAACAAAAAGGGGTAACAATTCCAAGCGTTGCAGCCATCACATTGCCTGTAAATGTTTTTTTACCTTCAAGCGCTTTGCGGGTTCTTTCAGGAGTAAAAAAGGTGCGTATAATTCCAACGAAGAAGATAATTAAAGTGAGCAAAAGCATCACTTTGGGGAACTCAAAAACGAAGAAACGCAGCGCTTCGGTCAAATGTGCTCCTTTGGTCAATCCCAAAACCGAGTCAATGAACCAATCGGTCATTAGCTGCAAGTTGCGATAAATCAGGAACCAGATGGGTAAAACGGCAAGAGGTAGCCAAATCGCATTTTTTATATTTTTCATTTTTATTCCAGTTGGTTCGTAATTCAACGAACAATATTTTCAAATTTTTTTTAGAAGAATACCCTGATCATGTAATAGAATCCAACAATAATGAATAAGATCGCAATAATTCGTCGAAACCAAACTTCAAAATTCTTCATCTTGCTGTAAACTCCACCGATTGAACCAACCGAAAAAGCCAGTATCCAAGCAAAAATAATCACCGGAATGCCGGTAGCCAGAGCAAAAACGAAGGGAAGGTAAAGGCCGGATGCGCTTGCAACAGTCATTGGCACCAGCATTCCAAAATAAAGCACCCCGCTGTATGGGCAAAAAGCCAGCGCGAAAACCATACCCAGTAAAATGGCGTCGAAGTAGCCCCATTTCGTTTTGGATTCCATTCTGGATGTGATTCCTGAAAGCCCCGGAAATTTAATTTTTATAATATCCAGCATGAACATTCCGATGATTATCAGCAATGGACCAATGATTTTTTCACCGTAAAGCTGAAAGAATCCTGAAAATTTAAACTGGTCGGCTCCCAGATAAATGATGACTGCCAAAACGGTGTAAGAAATTGCCCTTCCAAGTGTATAAAGCAGCCCATTCAGAAAAACCCGGTTGCGGTTCTCAATGTCTTTGCTGATAAATCCAACCGCAGTAATGTTGGTGGCCAGCGGGCAAGGACTGATGGCTGTCATTAAACCCAGTACAAAAGCTGACAGCCATGGCATCGTACTGTTTTCAAGAAGATTGGTCAGAAACTCCATCGATTAAAGTTCAAGAAGTTTATCGACTTTTTCTTTGATGACTTTTTTGAATTTAGCCGGATTCGTTCGGGCATACAAAAAACCTTCGTTGGTCAAGTTTATCTTCTGATCGCCTTTTACAATTAAAAGCGTCTGCCCAGAAACCTGTAATTTTTCGGCAATTGGCTTGGTGGCGTCATCTTCGAGATTCAAGGATTGAAAAGTTACCTGAGTTCCGTAAAGGCTTTCCAGATCAGCTTTTGCTTCTGCTTCAACGGCCTTACAGGTCACACAGCGCGTGGCATTGTGAAAATAAAAGGCTTCCACTTTGTTTGTTGATTGATCTGCATTTCCTTTTTTCTGTGATTGTGCAATTCCTGAAAAGTACATTGTCAGGATAAAGCATAGAAAAATAACTTTTTTCATATCGAATGTTTTATTTGGTTAAAACCTGTTTAATTTCTTCTAAGGAAGGAATCCGACCTTTAATCACCACTTTTTCATCAACTACCATTGCAGGAGTGGTCATTACCCCATATTTCATAATCTGGTAAATGTCTTCCACTTTGATTACTGTGGCGTCAATGCCGTTTTGTTCCACCACTTCGCGGGTCAGTTTTTCGAGTGTTTTGCACTTGGGGCAACCTGTGCCTAAAATCTTGATTTCCATGATTCTTTGTTTTAACAGTGGGTAATTGGTTCTTCAACATCCATTTTTAGAAATTTCCGGAACAATTCCTGTGCTTCTTTCCAGTTCTCCCGGTTCAGGCAATATTTGATGCGTGGAGCCTCAATTTCGCCCTGTATCAATCCTGCATCTTTTAGTTCTTTCAGGTGCTGCGAAAGTGTTGACTTCACGATCGGCAGTTCTTCGGTTAAATCGCCGCTGTAGCAGCACGATTGTTTCGACAGCAATTCAAGCACATACATCCGGATGGGATGTCCCATTGCCTTGGCATAACGGGCAGCTTTTTCCTGTTCTTCGGTAATTACTTTATTTGTCATTGTTCGGTGTTCGTGAAATTACGAACAAAGGTATTGCATTTTTTCTTCTGAAAACGTTTTGCATCGAATTCTTTTAAGATTTTTCATAACAAAAGTTAATACTGTTTCAGATTTAATCAATCTGTTTAACTTTGGTTTTTGATAGAATAATCTAACAAAATCAGTTGCCATGAAAATTGTCAAAACCTTCATTCTGCTATCTTGTATGCTGTTGACAGGCTTTTTCGGTCAAAGTCAAAACATTTCGCAATGGCGCGGTCCAAACCGCGATGGAATTTATCCTGAAAAAAATCTCCTGAAATCGTGGCCCGAGACTGGTCCGAAATTGCTTTGGACTTCCGAAGAAATAGGCATTGGATACAGTGCACCCGTTGTTGCCGGAAACAAACTTTACATCAATGGAGAGATCAATCAGGTTGCGCATTTATTCGCTTTCGAACTCAATGGAAAATTGATTTGGAAATCGCCCAACGGACCCGAATTTTTTGGTGAAGGTTATTCTGCAAACTTCCCCGGAGCGCGCTCTGCACCTACTGTTTACAACGATTTGGTTTATGTTTGCTCCGGACTGGGCCGGATTGCCTGTCTGGATGCCGAAACCGGAAAGGAAAAATGGGCCGTGAATATGGTTTCCGATTTGGGTGGAAAACTCAATATGTTTGGGTATTCCGAATCGCTGATGGTTGACGATACGAAAGTGTATTGCTATCCGGGAGGCAGCGAATCGAATGTGGTGGCACTCGACCGTTTTTCCGGAAAACCAATTTGGACTTCAAAAGCGTTAAGCGATCCTGTTTCTTTTTGTTCTCCAATTATCGTCCAACTTCCGCAGCGAAATGTGCTGGTGACCTTGTCGTACGAGTATTTGCTGGGCCTGGATACGAAAACGGGCGAATTGCTGTGGTCGCACAAGGAAGATTCGGTGAAACTTGAAGGTGAGCATTGCAATACGCCTGTTTATTCTAATGGATTTATAACCAGCATCTCTGGTGACGAAAACGGAAACGGTGCCTACCAGATTCAATTGTCAGCCGATGGTAAAAGCATCAAAGAGGTCTGGAGAAACGGAAAGGTCAGGAATTCATTGGGTGGTTTAGTGAAAATTGGTGACCGTATTTATTCCACTTCCGACGATAAAAAGCTGAAAGTTTTGGATGCCAAGACAGGACAGATCGTTGAAACACTCGGCGGTATGAAAGGAAACCTGATATCTGCTGACGACCTGTTGTTTTGCTATACCGATAATGGTTACGTAAACCTGATTTCAGGAATCGGCACCAAACTGCAAGTGGT
>CAIPKZ010000426.1 GCA_903865775.1 uncultured Prolixibacteraceae bacterium
AAATTCTAAAATGAAAAAAGCAGAAATTTTCATTTCTGCTTTTCGTGGGCTGTACTGGATTCGAACCAGTGACCCCTACCCTGTCAAGGTAATGCTCTAAACCAACTGAGCTAACAGCCCTTTCGAGGCACAAAAATATAAAATTTTTGCTTTCTTTCCCGATTAGTGAATAATTCATCTAAATTTGAAAATTAAGAATCAGAAAACTACTTTTGAATTCTATTCCTTTGGGTTAATAATTGGTTATTTTGCTTTTTAATTTGTGGGTTTGAGTATCTAATTGGGTTCAGATGAAAATGGGATTCCGATATATGTTTATTTTGATTTGCTGGGTATTATCAGGATTGGCTATCATGGCCAAACCCAATGATGATGTCCTGATGAAGCAATACGACGAGACAATTTTTGTTATCTCCAATTTCTCAGGTGTCGATGCAAACCTCAATGAAACCCGCACAATTCAGGAACTCCTCGATGAAAACATCAGCGGATTCAGGTTTTATCTGGAATGGGAAAAACAGCAAAGCTCGTTGATGATTAAAAAAGCTGACGGATCGTCTATTTCCTTCAAGCTTACCATGCATGAAATTAAAAATTTTCTGGCTAACAACCCAACGAAGATTTTCACGCTCTTTCTTGATTTTGGCACCAACGTAAACGAATTAGGTGACGTATTTCAGGATCTGGGCATCAACCAATATCTTTATACCTTCGATGCAAAAGAAGGCTGGCCATCTTTGAAATCAATGATAGAAGCGAATCGCCGGCTGGTTGTTTTCTCCATGCAGGAACACCGAAACAGCCCGGAATGGTTGCATTACATTTGGAATCATGCCGTTGAACCCTATTTCTCCATTTGGGAAGCACCGGTTTTTAAAGGCGAGTTTCTGAAAGGCGACCCTAAAAATAGTTTGCTGATTTACAACGATTATAATTTTCCAAGAAAATCGGAAACTGCAAAAAACATCAGATACGATACAAACCAGAATCCTTACCTGATTGAGCACCTAAAGAATACTTGGACCAATACCGGGAAAACCCCCAACTTTATTCTTCTCGACCGATATGAAGACTGGATTCTCGGAGTACTATCCTATGTTCGGGGCTTTAGAACCATAAAGGGAACCGTTACCTTCAATACGCAGGTACTCGACTATGTAAACTGGGGGAAAATGGAAAGCCAGACCAGTGGAAAATACTGTTTCCCGGTTGGTCCGGGAGATAATCTGGTTCTGTCGCCGCATAGTCCCGGCTTTCGTTTTACTCCGGAAACCATCACATTTAATGAACCCAAACAAAATATAATTCAGCACTTTGTTGCTACTCAGCTCGAGATAACTGATAATCTGGAAGGTCATTACACCTTCGCAAAGGAAAGTCGTGATTACAGCATTAACGGATTTAGCGGGAAACCGGTAAATGTGCTATTTGCCAATGATTCAATCCGATCAACGGTTGCCCTGTTTGGTAAAAATAGCTACATCACATTGCCCGGTGCTGAAGAATTTAAAATTCGCGATCACGATTTCTCGGTTGCTTCATGGATAAAAATAAAGGAATATTTACCCAATAAAAGAGATTACTGCATCATTGGAACCAAAAACAACTCCTACCAGCAAGGCATTCACCTCCTGATAAGAGATCAAAAACCATACTTTGGTTTTTACAACAACGACTTGCAGGGAAAAACCGTTCTTGAACCTGGCAGATGGTATCATCTGGTCTGGCGGTATAATAAGCTAAGTGGTGAACAAGCCATATTCCTGAATGGGAAACTGGATAATCGTTCGCTGGGACATCCCGCTTACAAAGGGCGCGACAGTCTTTATATAGGTGTGGCTGGTTTTAATTGGGATTCAAACATGAACGGTGCGATCGATAATCTGAGTATCTGGTCGAGAGCTTTGGGTGAAGAAGAAATCTGGTCCTTAAATAAGGAGGTTATAGAAATCGTACCCATCAAAAATATTTTTATTCTGTACCCAATTCTATCGTGGTCAGGTGTAGTTCTAATCCTGATGGCTCTTCTACTATTTATTTTACTTAAACTAAAAACGAAATTTAAAAAGAAACCATCGGCGGCAGAAAAAATCAGGAGCATCGATCAGGCAATTATTTTAAAGCCTGAGGCGAATTACATCCAACTTTTTGGCGATTTTAAAGTAATTGACAAGAATGGCCATGAAATTACCAGCCAGTTTACTCCAAAGCTGAAACAATTATTCCTGATTATACTGGTTTATTCGAAACGCAACAAAAACGGCATTTCAACCAAGGAACTAACGGATATCCTGTGGCGTGGGCATTCTCCTCAAAGCTCAAAAAATAGCCGTGGAGTTACTGTTCGTAAATTGCGACTGATTCTTGAATCCCTCGACTCAGTGGAGATCAATTTTCATGTTGACCGTTGGGCAATGGCTTTTGGAGGTTCGGTTTACTGCGATTATGTGGAGTGCTTAAAGCTTCTGAAACGTGAAAAAATTCATGACACTGATTTCAACCTGAATTTCTACCATATCATTCAGGAGGGTGAACTTTTCAAAGGCGAATTGTATGATTGGCTCGACGATTTTAAAGGCTTTGTCGGGAATAACATTGTTGATATTCTCCTGAAGTTTATCAGTGAATTAACTATTGAACACGATAACGAGTTAATCCTGAAGCTGACCGATCGCATTCTGGAAACTGATCCGGTAAACGATCAGGCCCTGGGATTTAAGCTGAAAGCCTTGGTAAAACAGAATAATTATAACCTTGCTAAATTTACTTTTGACCGGTTTTGTACACTTTATGCTGATATGTATGGAGAAAAATTTGCACCAAAATTTGATGAATTATTGGCTTCATGAAAAAAATGTTTTCAAACAGGGTTAATTATTTTTGCCTGTAGGTTTTTATTCTCAATACCAGTTATTTAATCATTTCAAATATTTTCTCATTTTGCCTTTAATAACCCACAAATAACCTACCATTAACCCGACTGTAAGCCTCAGCTAAAACACCGCTAACTGCGCGTGGTTATGTTTATATTTTGATTTTAATACCGGATTGGGATCCGTTGTTCGTACCGTGTTGATGAAGATCAGTAAAAATTGATATATTCTGTTTGAAAAATGAAGATTTGGGATTCTATTCGTTCGATATTCACTGGTAAGAAAGTTTTACTTTTAATACTTGCAGGAATTCTTGCAGGTTTTATTTTTATGTTTGGCAAAAATAAGGTGGTAAAATATACCTCCTCCGATCAATATTGCGCATCGTGCCATGTTCATCCTCATGCGGAACAAAGCTGGAAACTTTCGAAACATTACGACAACCAGTCAGGAGTTGTTGTACATTGTGTAGAATGCCACCTTCCGCCTGAAGGACAGGGAATGTTAGTTGCCAAGGCTAAACATGGTGCCAAAGACGTTTATGGCAAACTCTTTAAAGATTCGAGCGAATTCAACTGGCCAGCCAAACGCAAACTCGAACTCGCCAAAAAATTCGTCTATGTTGAATCATGCATGAAATGCCATCAAAATTTATTCCCGAAAACGCTGACTGTTGAAGGAGAAAATGCTCACCTGAATTTTTTGACCAGCAAATCGGAGGTTACATGTTTGAATTGTCACCTCAATGCCGGTCATTACGACCCAAATTTCAAACACGAACACGACAAGAACTTTGGGATGACAGTTTCTCAAAGCACAGTAGTTTTCACCGAAGCAACTCCGGTATCCAGTTTTACCAGCTTTACCGAAAAAGTTCCGGGAACCGGTTTGACATTCGAAATGGTTGCAATACCTGCAGGAGAATTCATCATGGGGAGTTCAAAAAAGGAACCTTTCCATAAACCCGATGAAAGTCCAATGCATCCAGTAAAAGTATCCCGATTTTTCATGGCTAAAATTGAGGTAAGCTGGGATGAATACCTTGAGTTCTTCAAAGCAACTTCTTCTCAGGGCCGCAAAGAGGCAGAGGTAAACGAAAATGTAGATGCCATTTCAGGACCAACCCCACCTTGGGGAGCACCCGATCAGGGTTGGGGAAAAGGTCCACGGCCAGCGATTACCATGTCGTGGAAATCAGCCAACGTTTATTGCAAATGGTTGTCGAAAGTAACGGGCAAAAAATACCGACTTCCAACAGAAGCTGAGTGGGAATATGCCGCTCGTGGAGGATCAAAAACTCCTTATTTCTTTGATGGCGATGCAAAAAAATATACTTCTGAAGGATTTTTTAAAAAAATATTTGGTGCAGATACAACAACCATTCAGTCCTATGTGGCCTATAAAGAAAACAGTCTGTCACAGACCTTTGAACCAGCATCTGTAAAGGAAAATCCATTTGGACTGAAAAACATGTTGGGTAATGTATATGAATTCTGTTCCGATTATTATTCGCCTACTGCTTATCAGGCCTATAAAAAGGGAGCTGTTGATCCAAAAGGTCCTAAAAAAGGTCAGGAACATGTGATCAGAGGTGGATCCTTTAAGAGCGATGCCAAAGATGTACGAAGCGCAGCACGCGACTTTACCAAAACCAAAGCATGGTTGGTTACCGATCCGCAAATGCCTAAAAGCGTTTGGTGGTATTCCGATTGCGTTGACATTGGGTTCAGGGTTGTTTGCGAAGTAGATGAAAATATTAAATAGAAAATTTATCACCATGGAAAATAATAATGGCGGTATAAACCGAAGAAGGTTTCTCGGATCGACAGCACTGGCTGGCATCGGATTAATTGGCGCAAGTGCCCTGATTTCGGGTTGTAAAGATGTAAAAGATTCGAAAGCGCTTGGATTGCCACCGATTTTAAAAGCAGCTCCAAAAGGCAAAAAATTACGCGCCGGATTGGTTGGTGTTGGTAATCGCGGAACCGGAGCGGCCTTGAATTTTATCAGCGCCGGTCCCGATTTGCATATCGTTGCTTTAGCCGATGTTTTTCAGGACAAGGTAGATGCAGGACGCGAACGTTTTGCAAAATTGAAAATGGAAATTCCTGCCGAAAATTGTTTCTCAGGATTCGATGCCTACAAAAAACTAATGGCCCTACCCGATCTGGATGTTATCATTCTCGCAACTCCTCCACAATTCCGTCCTGAACATTTTAAGGAAGCTGTAATGCAGAACAAACATGTTTTCATGGAAAAACCTGTTGCAGTCGATCCGGTTGGCATCCGTTCAGTTATTGCAAGTGCAAAAAAAGCACAGGCTATTGGACTGAATGTAGTTACCGGAACTCAGCGACGCCATCAGGAAGATTACATCGAAACCTATAAACAAGTTGCAAACGGCGCCATTGGGAAAATGGTTTCTGCCCGGGCTTTTTGGAATCAGAATCATGTTTGGTTCCGCACCCGCGAGGAAGGATGGGACGATATGACATACATGGTTCGTAACTGGAACAATTTCTGCTGGTTATGCGGCGATCATATATTGGATACTCATATTCACAACATCGATGTAATCAACTGGTTTGTAGGTCGTCCGCCTGAAAGTGCCGTTGGCTATGGGGGCCGTGCAAGGCGAATAACCGGTGATCAGTATGATTTTTTTAGCGTTGATTTCGACTACGGAGAAGGATTCTTCTCACACAGTATGTGTCGTGAAATCGATAACTGCGCCAATAATACAGGCGAGTTTATCATGGGAACCGAAGGCTACACCAATTGTGTGAACACCATCTGGAACCTGGACGGATCGGTAAAATGGAAGTTCGAATATCCTAAAGATGAAAACGGCAACGAAACCAACTCCCTGAAAATTCCTGCTTACGTGCAGGAGCACATGCATCTGGTTCATGCCATTCGCACCGGAGGATATGTAAATGAGGCTGAAACTACAGCAAATTCAACATTAACAGCAATCATGGGAAGAACCTCTGCATACACAGGTAAAAAAGTAACCTGGGAAGAAATCTTTAAATCTGACATGGATCTTGGACCACAGAAAATCGAATTCGGTCCGGTTGAAATGCTGTTTGAAGTGCCAATTCCGGGAACACCGCATAAAGGGTAGCCTCCCCCAACCCCTCCAATGGAGGGGAGTTTGGTAGAGCAATCACGCAATGGAAGTTCAATTGTTAAGGGAATAGAATGAAAAATTCAGACAGTAATTTAAATTGATAATATAAACGACGATAGCCGATTTTTCTCCCCTCTGCGGAGGGGTCACGGGGGAGGCTGGAGTTTCAAACTAAACTAAAATGGACAATAAAAGCACACGCAGAAATTTTCTAAGAAACTCGCTTTCAGCAGTTGCCGGAGCGATTGTTCTTCCAAACATTATTCCATCGTCGGCATTGGGAATGAATGGAATGACTCCTCCAAGTGACCGGATAGTACTGGGATCAATTGGAGTTGGCTCACAGGGAAGTTCAAACCTTAGAGATTTTCTCAATTTTAAAGAAGTTCAGTATGTTGCCATGTGTGATGTGGATTCGGGTCACCTCGAAAAGGCATCAGCAATGGTCGCCAAGAAAACAGGAAATGCTGACATTCGGAAATACAAGGATTACCGCGAATTTTTGGAAAAAGAAAAACTCGATGCGGTTTGTATATCTGTGCCAGACCATTGGCATAGCATAGCTTATATTTCGGCTGCAAACAAAAAAATTGATATTTATGGTGAAAAACCATTGGCCAGAAGTATTGGCGAAGGTCAGCAAATTGTAAAAGCTGTTCAGAAAAACAAAATAGTATGGCAAACCGGAAGCTGGCAACGGTCATTAGAAAATTTCCACAAGGGTGCCGAACTCGTGTTCAATGGAAGATTAGGAAAAATTAAAAACGTTGAAGTCGGCTTACCCGATGGAAACAAATTGATTGGAATGCCTCCGGTAATCGCAGTTCCTGCTGAACTGGACTGGGACTTCTGGTTGGGTTCTGCACCAAAAGTTCCATATCGTGGTGTTAGCCACTGGAACTGGCGCTGGATTCTGGACTATTCCGGAGGTCAGTTGACTGATTGGGCAGGTCACCATATCGATATTGCTCATTGGGGATTAGGCCTCGACCGCACCGGACCAATTGAAGTTTCGGGTGAAGGAGTTTATCCGGGAGCAAACGAATTGTACAATGTACCTACGGAATACGATTTTACCTGTAAATACAAATCAGGAGTTATTATCAGGGTTGCGAATGCTGCCCGCTTACCTATGGGGATGGGCGTTACCTGGTATGGCGAAAAGGGTTGGATTCACGTTGACCGCGGCGATGTTCTCACCGCCTCGAAACCTGAATTGATTTCTGAAGAACTTGGTGCCGATAAAAAACCTTTGTACAAGAGCAATAATCATATTGGTAACTTCCTTGAATGTATTCGCAGCCGAAAAGAAACGATTACACCTGTTGAGGTGGCACACCGTTCAATTTCGGTTGGTTTGCTTGGCGAAATTGCAATGACCACCAAACAGACCATACAATGGGATCCGATAAAGGAAGAGATCGTCAACAATGCTGATGCCAGCAAAATGCTGATGAGATCTTTCCGTGCACCATGGAAAATGCCGGTAATTTAATAGAACCCTAAACACGAATCCTTACTTTTCATCCGGAAAACAGGGATTCTTTCCTAATACCAACTGAGAAATGCCAGCAAAGGAAATCTTTTTCCCGAACTGGCTTTCTTTTTTCAGCTTTGGTACTTGCTCTTAAAACTGTATCTTTAACGTTCTGTTATGCCTGATAACTAAAAGTCCTGATCCATGTTTTCACTGATAATTCCGGTTTATAACGAAGAAGGCCTGATCGTCGAACTGGCTGCCCGCTCGGTAAAAGCTCTTGAGTCGTTCACGACAAACTATGAGATTTTGTTTATAAACGACGGGAGTACAGATTCGACACTCCGAAAACTGATTGAAGTCCGGAAACATCATTCCAGAATAAAAATTATCGATTTGTCAAAAAATTTCGGACACCAGGCAGCTTTCACCGCCGGATTGGAATTGGCCATGGGAAATTATGTTGCCATGATGGATGGCGATCTTCAGGATCCGCCTGAATTACTTCCCGAAATGTACCGGCTGATCAAAGAGGAAGGATATGACATTGTGAGCGGCAAACGAATTGGACGAAAGGGAAACAGGTTGAGATTTACAACCAATCTGTTTCATTTTTTCTTTAAGAAAATAGCCGGAATTGCAGAAATGGAAAATTCAGGCAACTTTTCGATGCTGAACCGAGCCGCCGTTAACGCATTGGTTCAGATGAAGGAATCAATCCGGTATCTGCCGGGAATGCGTTCATTTATCGGTTTCAAACAAGGTCATATTGAATACGTTCGCGAGGCCCGTCTGGAAGGTGAACCAAAAATGACGCTTGGCAAACTGATTGTTTTAGCAGCCGATGCAATCTTTTCATTCTCGAAGTTTCCGATTAAAGTTTGCCTTTTCTTGGGCACGTTCGGAACAATTATCTTTTTCTTTGCCGGAGTGTATGCGTTGGTCGATAAAATGTTTGGACATTCATTACTCGGCTGGTCTTCAACCGTTTTGAGTATCTATTTCCTCGGATCTATCCAGCTGGTTTTCCTGGGAGTGATGGGCGAATATGTTTACCGGATCTACAAGGAATCGCAAAACCGGCCGATTTACCTCGTGAAGAAATTTTACGATGCCGAAACTGAATAATGACTGAAAAAACCCTGAAAATAATTTTCATTTTTCTGGCAGTGGCCATGCTGGTTGCCATGCTTTTGATCAGTCGGGATGCCGGTATCTCGGGCGATGAAGAGGTGCATTACAGACATTCCGAAATGGTCTACAATTATTTCAGTTCGATGGGAAAGGATCAGTCATCGCTCGATACACCCAAAACCCACCTTCAGTATTACGGACAAGCATTTGATAATCTGGTCACAGTTCTCATTCACTGGTTTGGAATTGAAGACATCTATGGGTTCAGGCACCTGATGTGCAGCTTTGCCGGTTGGCTAACCATTTTAATTACGGCCTGGTTTGCCGCCTATTTTTCGGGATACGGAGCCTCCATTCTGGTTATCATGCTGTTTGCTGTTTCCCCGGGGTTTTTAGGTCATTCACAAAACAATCTGAAAGATATTCCCTTCGCCTTGGCTTATATTTCAAGTATCTATTATTCATTGAAACTTGTTTTTGCTGAAGAAAAACCAGACTGGCAGACCATCATCGGATTGTTTTTAAGTATTGCTTTTGCGATTGGAATCCGTGCCGGTGGAATTCTGGTCGTTTTTTATCTTGGCTTTTTCATGCTCCTGAAAACTGTCTTAGATTGGGTCCAAAATAAAGAACTGAAACCGCAGCAGCTCAAAAAGCAACTTTTATTATTCTTCGGAATCTCTGTTGCCGGTTATTTGCTTGGCCTGATCATCTGGCCATACGCGCTGCAAAATCCGATACTGAATCCATGGAAATCGTACCAGGTTATGACGCATTTCCCTACCACTGTCAGGCAAATATTTGAAGGCCGGTTCGATTGGTCCGATTTTCATCCCTGGTATTATCTTCCAAAATACATGGCTATTACCATACCATTGGTTGTGTTTTCAGGAATAGCTGCCTTTCTGTTGAATGCACGAAAAAATTACTCTTCCAATCAACAGATTCAGTTGCTGCTTTTGGGATTCACCATTTTGTTTCCGCTGATTTTTGTCCTTCTGAAACAGTCCAATCTATATGGTTCCTGGCGGCATTTTTTGTTTGTCTATCCCGGCATCCTGCTCATTTCTGCCCTGGGAATTCACACATTTCTGGTAAGGTTTAAAAAGCGGATCATCCGGATTCCTGCAATTCTGCTGCTCCTGATTCTGAGTCTTCATCCGCTCCGGTTTATGGCGGCCAATCCTCCGTATTATTACCTTTATTACAATCAGCTGACCGGCGGATTAAAAGGTGCCTATGGAAATTATGAAACTGACTACTACTACCACACAATGCGCGAAGGAGCCGAATGGCTTCAGGAATACCTGAAAAATAAGCCCGACACAGCTAAGTTTGTTGTCGGAGGCAATTTCCCAAGCCAATGGTATTTCAGAAAAAATAACCGGGTAAAATTCGTGTATTTTCCATACCAAAACCGCAGTCAGTGCGACTGGGATTATGCCATAATTGCCAACAGCTATATTTCACCTCATCAGTTGAAAAACAAAATCTGGCCACCTGCAAATACCATTCACACGATTTTTGCCGATGGGATACCGGTTTGTGCTGTCATTGAACGGCTTACAAAGGATGATTTCCAAGGAATTCAGGAGCTAAAAAAAGGCGATTACATTAAATCTGCATTGCTTTTTCAAAATGCTTTACAAGTTGATAATCAAAATGAAATGATCTTTTATAAATTTGCCGAGTCTTTAACCGGAACCGGACAGGAAGAACAGGCAAAACTACAACTTGAAAAATGTCTGGAGATCAACCCGGATTACGAAAAGGCACTGGTTTTACTGGGAGATCTGGCTTTGAAAAAAGGTACGGTGGAGGAAGCTGCCAGCTATTATCAAAAGGCAATTCAGGCTAACCGGAAGTACCTTAGTGTTTATCCAAAATTGGCTGGAGTTTTTGCTGAAACCGATGTTCCAAGGGCTCGTAAAGTACTTCGCGATTGTCTGAAAATTGATCCGAAATACAAACCTGCACTTCGGGCTATGGCAGAAACCTACCGGAAAATAGATCCGGATATTGCCCGTAAATACGATGAACTGATTAATAAATGATAATAATAACCTTTAAAATTTACACAATGAAAAAAATGATGGTGTTGGCCCTTTTTGGTCTGTTGTTTATTGGCGGGATGACTAAATCTTACGCTCAGGGCGATTCAGCAACGATTGCAGAAGAACCAAAGGATACGATTTCGATCGACAACATGGATCCTAAGTTCTATGAAGAAGAAGCCCCAAAAGAATCATCAAACACGATGACCTATGCCATTATTGGTGGTATCGTTGTAATTGGCGGAGCAGCTTACTTCTTCATGAAGAAAAAGAAATAAGGCAAAGCCAGAAAATTGTTCATAAAAAAAGCTCTCCGTTTCCGGAGAGCTTTTTTTATGATATCATTGTCAAAATCATCCTTCAGTTAGGAAGATGTATCGGATTACAACCAGGGTGAATAAAAGGTACATCATCCAATGTACGTTTTTAGCCTTTCCGGTAATTACTTTTAATAAGGTGTAGAAAATGATACCCGCAGCAACTCCATTAGCGATGCTGTAAGTAAATGGCATCATGATGATACACATGAAAGCCGGAAAACCTTCGGTAAAATCTTCAAAATCAATATCCTTGATTGCCGAAACCATCAACAAACCGACAATGATCAAAGCCGGTGCAGTGGCTGCATTCGGAATCATGGTGGCGAGGGGTGCAAGTACTAAAGCAAGTAAGAAAAGAATACCTGTAGTTACAGCGGTAAGACCAGTACGTCCACCTTCGCCAATACCGGCAGCACTTTCAACATAGGCGGTTACTGTGCTGGTTCCCATCAATGCACCAAAAGATACACCAAAAGCATCAACCAACATGGCTTTCCCGATCTTGGGTGAATTGCCATCTTTATCAATCAGTCCGGCTTTATTGGCAGTTCCAACCAATGTTCCGAAAGTATCGAATAATTCAACGAAAGTGAAAGTGAACACAACGGTCCAGATTCCCATTTTTAGGGCACCCATAATATCGAGTTCGAAAACTGCAAGATTCGAAAAATCAGGAAGCGAGAACGGTGAAAAACCATCAGCAATTTTGGTTACTCCCATCGGAATTCCGATGATGGTAGTCACAATAATTCCGATTAAAAGGGCTCCTTTAACGCGTAATGCCATCAAAGCTGATGTAATTACAAGGCCTAACAAGCATAGCAACATGCTCATGTTTTTCAGGCTTCCGAAACCAATGTTCCATTCAAAAAACATCAGGTTGGCCTGACCTTTTGAAGCCACCATGGCATCGAGAGTCGGAGGAATAACATTGGCCGAAGCCACCATGATTTCAGAAAGTTTCAGACCGATAATGGTGATAAACAATCCGATCCCCACTGTAATCGCCACTTTGAGTGATCGGGGAACAGCTACGACCAGAATCTGCCGAACTTTGGTGACGGTCAATAAAATAAAGATTATTCCGGAGATGAAAACTGCGCCAAGGGCAATTCTCCAGGGCATTCCGACACCAGCCAAAGCTACGGTAGCGAAGAAAGCATTGAGGCCCATTCCGGGAGCCAACGCAATCGGAAAATTGGCAACCAATCCCATGGCGATGGTTACAAAACCTGCTGCAATGGCGGTAGCAAAAAAGACAGCATTCTTATCCATTCCGGTAGCCGAAAGGATATTTGGGTTCAGGAACAGAATATAGGCCATCGTCATGAAGGTGGTGATACCTGCAACGATCTCGGTGCGGACAGTCGTTTTGTTCTCCTGCAGCTTAAAAAATTTGGTTATAAATTCCATTTTCGTTTAGATTAAAAAGTGTATTTGGCTCCTAAAGTTGGCATAACCTTAAAACCATCCATTCCGCCAAAATTGTTGCTTAATTCAATTTCACTACCGGCAGCAAATTTCTTGGTAATATTATACCACAACTGTGGTTCAGAGAGGAATATGTATGACCCAAATGGAGATTCTTCTTTCCACAAATCAGCAAACCCTGTAAACGACATTTTCCCTTTCATGAAATTTAAATACCATACACCTGTCAACTGGAAACTGTTTGGTTTGTCGTTCATTGTATTGGCAATATTTTTATACAAAGCTTTTACCGAAAATCCTCTTGAAAAATCTTTGGCATTCCATGAATAATCAAGCCCGGTCAACCATGCATTATTAATGGTATAATGGCCATTAAAAGCTCCGTCCTTCCATTGTCCAAATCCGCCATTGTACTCACCATGCCAGCTGAAAGGAGTTTTACCTAACTTGAAGCAACGGGCAATTTCGAAGTAAGAGAGTGAAACGCCCTCAACATCACCAACTCCATAATCGAAGTCGATAAAGAAAAAGGTATTACCGGTTTTGTCCGGTTTGAACATCTCAACGGTTGTAGTTAAATAACCACGGTCTTTACCAAAATCATAATGAGTTTGGAGGTTCTGTGCATAGGTGCCCACTGCAAGCAGACTAACAAACAAAGCAAGGACTAATTTCTTCATAGTTTATTATTTAAGTAGGATGTATAAAAGATGGCTAAAAATAGTTAAAAGATTGCT
This sequence comes from uncultured Prolixibacteraceae bacterium, assembly GCA_903865775.1. Taxonomy (GTDB): domain Bacteria; phylum Bacteroidota; class Bacteroidia; order Bacteroidales; family Prolixibacteraceae; genus Aquipluma. The sequence continues at coordinate 13,160 of CAIPKZ010000426.1, forward strand.
CCGTAAACTTTATTATGATTCCTGAAGGCCAATTGTTACTAACACTTTTCTAACAAATTCTAATTTGAATTAGAATCGCCTGACATTAGAAACAGCCAAATCAAGAAATATTTGTGTATCTTCATCCTCGCAATTTGTAAAGAGGATCGTAATATCCCGAAATAAAAGTCTCCGGACTTAATCTTTTTTTTAGTAACCCATTAGAATCCTGTTGCAATGAAACCAATTTCAAGAAGACAGTTTATTCAAACCGGAATTATAGGTGCTGCGGCCGTATCGACCGGATTTGCCAATGTTGTTTATGCAAGTTCAGCCAGTTTGCAGATTGATCGGGTAAAACTGGGTAAAACCGGGCTGGTTATTCCGCGGCTGGCACTCGGAACAGGTTCCCACGGAGGAAATCAGTCTTCAGATATGACCCGCATGGGCGTTGAAAACTGGGTTAAAATAGCCCGGTACGCTCAGGAAAGAGGAGTCACTTTTTATGATGCAGCCGATCTTTACGGATCTCACCAAAATGTAAAGGAAATCCTGAAAGAAGTACCGCGTGAAAAAGCCACCATCCTTACTAAAATATGGACGCGTCCTGAAAAATGGAATCAGGATACTCCGGTGAAAACGATCGACCGTTTCAGAATTGAAACAGGTTCCGACTATTTTGATATCCTATTGTTGCATTGCATGACCAACGGGAAATGGCAGGAAGAACGGAAACCCTACATTGAAGCCCTTTCAGAAGCAAAACAAAAAGGAATTGTGAAAACAATCGGACTCTCATGTCACAGTTTCGATGCGCTGAAACTTGCAGCTGAAGATCCGTGGGTAGATGTAATCCTGGCCCGCATCAATCCGGAAGGTGTCATTATGGATGCAAGTCCGGAAGAAGTAATGGCCGTTCTCAAAAAAGCACACGATAGCGGGAAAGGCATCATTGGAATGAAAATTTATGGAGAAGGACGTTTCACCGAAGAAGCACAGCGGGAAAAATCGCTCCAATATGCCATCGGGAGCGGGAATATTGACTCCATGACCATCGGTGTGACAACCACAGAACAGATTGACGAGAACGTGAACCGGATTATGCGAATTGTGAAAGGATAAAAAGCCTCTCCCCGACCCTCTCCAAAGGAGAGGGAGCGTTGCCAATAAGCAATTTAAAATGTCATTCACTTCAAGTAGTAAGTTGTAAATAGCATGTATGAAGCTCAACAATTAATGACAACAAATGACCTAATGACAACAGATAACCAATTCATGAATTTGATACCCAAACAAGCTATGCAACAAGACAAACTCATTGAACTATTTGCTCAATCTTTCAGGGATAACTGGTCGTTACCTGCATTTTCCGATTATCAGGGGTCCACTTGCACATATGGCGAAGCGGCCCAGATCATCAGACAAATCCATTGTTGTTTTCGCGAAAGCGGGTTGAAAAAAGGAGATAAAATCGCTCTTCTCGGAAGAAATTCTTCCAATTGGGCCATCTCATTTTTGGCCATTTCAGGCTTCGGTGCTGTTGCGGTTCCCATATTGCCCGATTTTAATCCGGAAGATATTACTCACATCCTGAATCATTCCGATTCAGTATTTTTATTTGCTGCCGATAATTTATTCGATAAACTCGACCGCCAGAAAATTCCGGGGATCAAAGGAGTTGTCAACCTTTCCGACTTTTCAGCTTTGTCCTTCAATTCTCCGGAAGCCGAAATTCAATGGAAAAAATATTTCAGTGCTGAACATGCCGGAAAATCAAGTCCTGAAAACTTTGTGCTGGATGAATATGACAACGATGATCTCAGCATCATTTCTTATACCAGCGGAACTTCAGGCTTCAGTAAAGGAGTGATGATTCCGGCCCGCAGCCTGCTGTCGAATGTTATCTATGCCCGCGAACATATGCCATTAAAATCAGGTGATGCTATCGTATCATTTTTACCAATGGCACATATTTTTGGCTTGCTATTCGAATTTCTGTTTCCGGTTTCGGTTGGCTGCCATGTATCTTTCCTGACGAAACCACCTACTCCACAGCTCATCGTAAAAGCATTTCAGGAAGTAAAACCACGGCTGATCCTCTCGGTTCCGCTGGTTATCGAAAAAATATACAAGAAGCGGATTCTTCCGGCTCTCGAAAAGCCTGTTGTAAAATTTCTTTTGAAAGTCCCCGGAATTCAATTGATACTGCATAAAAAAGTATTGGCCAGCCTGGTCGAAACATTTGGCGGAAATTTCCATGAAATCGTGATTGGTGGTGCACCACTATCCAAGGACGTCGAATTGTTTTTCAGAAAAATAAAATTCCCTTTTACAATTGGTTACGGGATGACCGAATGTGGTCCGCTGATTTCATACGAACCTTCCTCAAGTTTCAGACCTTTATCCGCCGGAAGACTGGTTGACCGGATGGAGGTTCGGATTGATTCAAAAGATCCATACAATCAGGTGGGCGAAATATTGGTGAAAGGAACCCACGTGATGCTTGGTTATTATAAAAATGAAAAGGCAACTGCTGACACCATCGATAGCGACGGCTGGTTGCATACCGGCGACCTTGGTATTATTGACGCCGACAATTTTATTTACATCAAAGGAAGATGTAAAAACATGTTGCTCGGTTCATCGGGACAGAATATTTATCCTGAAGAAATGGAGGCCAAACTCAGCAACTATCCTTTTGTGCTGGAGTGCGTTATAACTGAACGCGAAGGCAAACTGGTGGCATTTGTCTTTGCCGATCCGGAGCTGCTTGAAGCTGTAAAACCCGGAGAAACCCACCTGAAGGAAATTATGGCTGAAAACCTCACGCAAGTCAACAAAGAACTTCCAAAATACGCTCAGCTGAGTTCAATCATTTTGGTTGACAAGGAATTTGAGAAAACGCCTAAACGAAACATCAAGCGGTATTTATACACATAGAAAAAGGAAAGGGAAAAAAGGAAAATGATGTCAACCCCAAAGTTATAACTTGGGACCACTCTGATATTTCAGGAAATTAAAATTGCCACCAAGTCGCCAAGACACTAAGTTGCACAAAACACTGAATATCTGCTACGTCATCTTGGTGAATCCTTCGGGTCTTTGTGCCTTTGTGGCAGAAAAAGGCTTTCCGGAGCCAACTCTACCTTTATTTCAGAAAATCGCGGAACCAAAAACCGGAATCTTTGACTGTTCGTTCCTGAGTCTCAAAATCGTTGTAAACCATGCCAAATCTTGGTCGGAAACCTTCGGCCCATTCAAAATTGTCAATAAAGGTCCAGGCAAAATAGCCCGTTACATTAACCCCTTCCTGTTTCGCCCTGAGAATGTTTTTCAGGTATCGTTTGTAAAAGTTAATCCTTTGCTGATCATTTATTCGTCCGTTGATCAGATGATCAGGAAAGGCTGCACCATTCTCAGTAACAATAATCTCTTTTACCGGGTATTTGGCAAACTGCTTTATAATTTCATAAATCCCTTCAGGATATACCTCCCAGCCCATGTCGGTCACTTCCGCATGATCTTCCGGTTTGACCCGATTGGCCCAGATAAATGGGATCATGGAAGGCTTTGCAACGACTCTGAAATAATTCTGTATTCCGATAAAATCAAAATCAAACTTTACGTTTTCAATGTCCTCCGGAAGAATGTGTTTTTCAATTTTCTTCAGAATGGAGAAATCCTGAACCGGATAACCCATCCCGAGAGACGGTTCGATAAATAGCCGGTTTAATACCACATCCAACCGTTGGGCCGCCCGCTGATGACTCCCGGTCATTTTATGAGGCTCCGTGTAAGAACACGACAATGCGGTACCAATGTGACTGTTTTTCACATTCTTTCGGATAATTCGTCCTCCTTCAGCCTGACAAAGATTTGCGTGATGAACAGAAGCCATGAATTTGTGGATTCCTGTCCGGTTTGGTGCATGAATTCCTGAAAGGTAACCTAATGTAGTGAAGCTTGCGGGTTCGTTGAGAACCATCCAGTGACGGATCCGGTCACCAAATCTCCGGGTGCACAAATCGGCATATTCCGAGAACCACCCAATAATTTCGCGATTGGTCCATCCGCCCTTATCTTCAAGTGCCTGTGGCAAATCCCAGTGATACAGCACAGCCCAAGGCTCGATGCCTAATTCCAGGCAGGTATCGATCATTCGATTGTAATAGTCAATTCCTTTTTCGTTGATCTGTCCGGTGCCGTCCGGCAAAATCCGGGACCATGAAAAAGAGAATCTGAAATGTTTAAAGTTCAGTTTTTTTAGGAGCTTCAGATCGTCTTCATACCGGTTGTAGAAATCGATCGCAATCTTTCCGTTCGATTTGTCTTTTATATGACTTTGCCTGCTTGTAAATCGGTCCCAAACAGATTCCCCTTTCCCATCAACATCCGATGCGCCTTCGATCTGGTATGCTGAAGTTGCCACACCCCAATAAAAGTCATCTCCAAAATCACTTTTTAGAATTCCCGGAATTTTACTTCGTTCCAGCAGAATCGGTTTTAGCTTCCATAAGGCTACAAGAGCTGCTATTGATTTAATAAATTCCAACCGAACCATTTTTACTTCGTATCTGATAATTTTGACGCGCAAATTTATTATTTATCAGAAGATTCCTTCCAACTAATCGTAAAGATTTTTTAAGGAATAGTATTTTACCTGAGTTCGATATGAAATTGAATCGTTACACAAAAGAAATTTGAAGCAATTAAGAGAATTGTGCTTCAGTCATTTGAGAGTCTTTCGAATGAGGTTCAGCCAAATATTTTAGCATTGACCGGACTGACCGTTCACATTTCTTCCAGAACTTCCTTGATTGCAATTAATAGGTTTTCAATGTCTTGCAGATACAATTGCCCGATATTTCCTATCCTGAAACAATTCGTATCACTTAATTTTCCCTGGTAAATCACTTGCCCGCGCTGATGCAAGCTCTCGTAGAATCGGGTAAAATCGAAGTTCGGATGTTCAGGAAACAGGAATGAAGTGATAATGTATCCCTGATCTTCTTTATTCAGGTATGTCTGCAATCCCAAAGCTTCCGTTCCTTCGATCAATCTTTGGTAATTATGCTGATATCGTTCAGAACGTTTTTCGATTCCGCCTTCTGCTTTCAACTCATCAATTGCTTTCCGGAAGGCAAGAATTGATTGAATTGGCGGGGTAAAACGGAACTGATTATTCTTTTTCAAGTCAACCCACTGACTGTATAAATCAAGCGATACGGTTCGGGCTTGTCCGTCACAGGTTTCAAGAGTTTTGATTTTTGCAATGACAAATGAAAATCCGGGAACTCCTTCGATGCACTTGTTTGACGATGAAACCAAAAAATCGATATCGAGCGCTTTCATATCAATCGGAACAGCACCAAAACTACTCATGGCATCTACAATGAAGACTTTGCCGTATTTTCTGGCAAGTAATCCGATCCCTTCAATGTCGTTAAAAATTCCGGTAGTCGTTTCACAATGCACAATAGCAATGTGGGTTATCGTTTCATCTTTCAGCAGAACATTTTCAGCATCTTCCACCGGAGGAACAATATTCTCCCTGTAATTTAAGGTAGTGGTCCGTATCCCATAAACTTTAGCCATCTGGCCGATCCGGTCGCCATAAGCTCCGTTCGTTATCAGGAGCAAATGTCCGTCAGTTGGAATTACAGTTGAAATGACTGATTCTACTCCAAAAGTACCTGAACCTTGCATCAGAACAGAATCGTATCCATCCTCCGGAGTTAATCCGGCAATAATGAGCAGTTCGGCACGAATTTCCTTCACAATTTCCAGAAATTCCTTGTCGCGCGAACCCATATCATGCAACATGGCTTGTTTTACTGAAAGTTTGGTATTCAGAGGACCTGGAGTAAAAAGTTTATTATCCATTATTGGTATATTTATTTGGTTACAAATGATAATTCAGGCTTCGGTTCTGTTAAATTTTCAGAGCAAAAGCTTTATTCGTCGGTTATTTGCTGAATCGATTTTTTATCCCTTCGATTCTAAATGAATAGAACTCTTTGTTTTAAAAGAAAACCGGGAAATAATTGAATCCTTGTTTTCCCTTTGGGAAAATGGGCTCATTCTTTCCATCTGTTTCAGTATTTGATTGAATTTGCTCATCAATTTCCTCTAAAATCGGCCAGCAATCCCAGACTCCTTCAGCAACGAAATCCGCTCCATTATTTGTCAATTTTCGATCTGCGAGAGCAATTTTATGGGCCAGCCAAACCGGATCCGCACTCTCTGCTTCAGTTAGCGATAAGCCCAGTTCATTTCCTGATTTGGTCAGTCCGATGGTCCACATTCCGGCATTTATTCCTTCCTGAATATCTGCCACCGTATCGCCAATTTTTACCATTTGACTGAGTGGGAAAACATTCATTTTTTCGCAGTTACGGTAAATCATCCATGGGGCAGGTCGTCCGGCCGAAACATCAGAAGAATTTACAACCGAATCAGGAATAAGTCCTCTGGAAGTTGCTATCGGCAATATATTCTGCATCATTTCGGCCACATAGCCTGTTGTTGTCCCAACTTTAATCCCCTGATCCTTCAGACGGTTAATCAATTCGATGGCTCCCGGAATGGGTTCACTGTAATTCTTGACAATTGCTGCCAGTGCTGGCTCCAACTCCGAATAAATGACATTAATATCAGATTCTGAAGGTGTCCGTCTATACTCGGCCAACCATTGTTTCTGAACCGTATCGAGTTTGAAGAGCTCACGTACATGATCTTTTTTTGCCAGACCCATGGGTGAGCGGGCTTCTTCTATACTGATGAAAATATCTTTTTGGCGAAAAACTTCAATAAACACCTGAGCAGGAGCGATACAGCCATAATCGATAATTGTTCCTGCCCAATCAAAAATAACTGCTTTGATATTTTTTAATTTTTTCATCACTTTTTAGTTTATAAGTTCTTCAATCGTATGTATGAAAATTTGCCTTTTGGCTAATTCATCAAAAAAGGTTTGAGGGTCGAAAACAAACTCCGGAAAGAGAGCTCCTTCACCTTTGTATTTTCCCTGCGCAATGAGTTGAGCTGCAATTCCCATGGGGATTCCCACATTTCGGGTGTATGCCCGTAAACCGGCCCAATCGGGAATTGTGCCATCTGATGAAGGATGTGTGTGCAGTAAAGTCTGTCTGATCAATTGTCCGTTTTTAATTCCTTCTACCTCAATATGGAGTGAATAGCCAAACAGATTGGTCGTTTTTCCTTTGTCCGATTTTTGCAGATATTCACCTATGGCTTCCATAATTCCAAATTCGCAACAATTTAAAGAAATTTTGGAGTTATTCAAAAAACCATAGTTGTAAAGCGCTTTGATGAGATCCATATTTTCCTGAGGCCAGGTTCCCCGAACTTCAATTAACTCAACCCCTTTGTTTTCAAGATATTTGGCAAGGGTAAATGTTTCTGAATGAGGTATGATGTATTGAATACTTTTCCCATAGGGTTGGGGTAATTCAATTTCGCGAGGACGTGCAAAAGGAGGAACTTGAATGAACTGGCCATTTTCAAAGACTGTACGCCCGGATAAATTGGGATCATACTCGTAAATGGTGGTCTCGGTAATCGATCCTGAAAAAGCGATTGGCCGGTAGGCTCCATGACTCACACGAACCGAGTTTACCTTTTCCATTTGATCGCAGGCAAAAACGGCCATCATGTTGGTTGTTCCGGGAGTCATTCCGAAGCCGGGAACCATCACTTTTCCGTTCGATTTAAAAATTTCGCTGAATTGGTATTCCTCACCAAATCCGTTCAGGTTAATCCCATGACATCCGGCATGGGCAATACATTCAGTCGAATCAGCATTCAGCGAAATGGTTGTACCATCAATAACCAGATCGTATTCCGAAAGCATCGCAATCGACTCTTTTTTGTTTTTTACATCGATAAATGCAAAATCAACCCTGGGGTGGTTGAGCCAATCGGCTGTTTCTTTTGCTGCTGCGATATTGAAATCTCCGATAGTTAACCGGTCGAAAGTTCCAAACTGTACTATATCGAGTGCTGATTCCCTGCAAATTTTCCCAGCGCCTCCAAGTGCAAAGATTTTCATACTATTCCTGAATTTAAGAAAAAGTTATTGAAGTAATAAATTAGATAAACCCTGACAGAAAAGACTGTCAGGGTTATCATTCGAGGAATCTAAATGTTGCTGCTTATTTAATAATCCACATGTCAGAATTAATATCGTCGGTTTTCGAACCAAACTGACTGGTCAGTGCTGCATTGTAATTGTCGGCATTGGTGGTTCGTTCAGAACCTGGATATTGCCAGCGCTTTGCGATACGTCCGCTGTTGGCGGTTCCTGCTCCTGTTAGGAAAACCGGTACGCCTGTGCGGCGGTTATTGTTGTATGCTTCCCAACCTGAATTCTGGAAAAATGCCAGATATTTCTGAGTCAAAATTTGAGTCAGGGCAGTTGAAGTAGTTGTGCTGTATTTTACCAAGCTCTGAGCATAATAAGTATCCCATTTGCCATCGACAGTAGCGCCATGGAATGTCCATGATGACTGAATACCTTTGATATAATAATCCTCTGCATTTCCTGAAACCCAACCTCTATTGATGGCTTCAGCGATATTGAAACACAGTTCGGAATACCCAATTTGGATGCATGGTTCACCAAAGTATGTACTGTAGTATTTACTTTTGCTGATTGCAGAATATTCGCCATTCAACATTTTAGTTGACATGTCGTCGAGACTCTCGCCCGAACTTGCACCAACATAAGCTTCATAATCGGCAGCGGTTAACCCTGCTTTGATTTTTGCAGGTGCAGGATCTGCTACAATGAAGGTACGTGGGTCTTTAAGCGATACCAGGGTATTCAGGTAAGTTGCGGCCATATTGTTACGCGTGGCAGTCTGTCCGTAATTATCCTGATTGAGCGGGTACTTATCGGTCGAACTGTTATAAGAAAACTTCAGGTTATCATCTAAAGAAGTCATCACCGGATATTTGGCTGGATTGGTCACCACATCAGCAAATAGCTTTTTGATGTTCAGATCGGCATCAGTCTCCTTTTTACTTAAAGTAATTAACACCCGTAATTTATAGGTATTCACAACCTTTTGCCATTTGGTAAGGTCGTTACCCAGCATGAAATCGCCAGCCAGAGATTTGTCAAGGTTATTGTTGAGCACCTGCAAGTCACTGTTTGCTTCTTCAAGCCAGGTAAGTGCCTGCTTGAACACTGCTTTCTGAGTATCATATTTCGGAGTGGTGTTCTCAAGTCCTTTCAGTGCATCGATTAATGGAACATCTCCCAATTTCAGACTCATATCTACATAAAAATATGCTTTGAAAAACTTACCCAAAGCTGAATATGGATTGTTCTCCGGAAGGCCACTTCGAGTTGCCTCAGAAATCATCTGGTTCACATTCTTCATCTGAGTATAGTTGAAACTGGTGGTTGTCCAGTCGTACTCCTGATCGTCGTAATAGGCATAATTACTGCAATAGTATTGGTTCCAACGTTGTTCATCTCCCCAAGGCGAATAATATACACTATAAAGTATATTGGTGAAAAGTAGAGATGGTGGGACTTCTCCCGGACGGTTTGGATCTTTTTCGAGGTCTTCAAATTTTTGACATGATGATAAAGCAACTGCAAGAACCATCACAAATAATAATATCTTTTTCATTTCTTTCTGATTACTAATTTTTAACTGAGAGGTTTAGAATGTAATATTCAGGTTAAACCCAAATCGTCTGGTTGTTGGGGTTTGTAGACCTGACGATCCATTGGTGCCGGCATATTGCTCGATATCGATATCACTTCTTTCGGCAAAATACAAGAGGTTACGACCTACAAATGAGATGTTAGCTTGTTTGATAAAAGTCTTATTCAGGAACTTTTGAGGAAGATTATAAGTCAACACCACTTCACGAAGTTTCACATAAGTTCGGCTAATGGCGTAAGCAGAATTGGTACCATAAACCCGGCTGATGTAATCCTGCAAAAATGTTGGAGATGTATTTGGTGCGTACTGGAGTTTGTCGTAGTTGGTAACATTTCCATCAACATCATAAACAATTGCAACGCCATTGCTTACCACAACTCCATCGCCAACATAAGATTTAATTCCTTTGGTGTCGTTAATCCTGGCTTCGCCCATTTCGCCTAACACTGTGTTAATATGGCGACCGCCCTGATAGGTTTTTTGCTCAACATAGTCAAGAATGGTTCCGCCAAATCGTCCGTCGAACTGAAATTTCAGGCTTACATTTTTGTAAGTAAGCGTGTTGTTAATGGCACCAGCCCAATCTGCATTGGCATTCCCAAGGAATTGAGCGACTGAGTTTCTGATTGGACGACCACTGGCATCATTAATGATTTGGCCATCTTGAGTGCGAACAAAATCAGTTCCGATCATCTTATCCATACGGTCTCCAACTTTAAAATAGGAGTTCAGCTTATCCACTCCGGGATAAATTTCATGCAAGTAAATCTGATTGGTCGAATAGTTGGCAGATATGTCCCATCTAAATCCGTTGGCTTGTTTTATTGGAGTAGCCGAAACTGATAGTTCAATACCTTTTCGCAGATATTTGATCCCATTAACCAAAGCTGTGTTAAAACCGGTAGCTCCGGAAAGTGGCAGGTAAAAGATTTTAGGACCATCGATGCTCGAAAAGTAAGTTGCGTCAAAAATCAGTTTATTGTCAAAAAGACCGATGTCGGTACCAACTTCCCACGCCGAACTAAAACTTGGTTTCAGATCAGGATTGGTAATGGTGTTGGTATAACCTGCAGCAGGAAATCCCTGAATCAGGCCTATGCTGTATGAGGGTGAATTTATATAGCTTGGCCCATCATATGGCGAAGAATAATTGATCCCGTAACCCGAAACCCCTCCTGATTGACCAATCATCCCTGATGTAAGCGCATCTCCCACATTGGCATAAGAACCTCTCAACTTCCACGTTTTAACGTAAGGAATAGTTACCAGTTTAGACAATTCAATACTACCTGATGCAGAAGGATAAAAATATGTATTATTTTCTGTTGGCAAAGTTGAATTTTTATCGCTACGACCAGTTAGCGACAGTGTCGCGAAGTCGTCGTAAGTTAAGTCGACAGTGGCATATGCACTTAACACCTGCATCGATGAATTATAGCTGTATGATTTTACCGGATTTTTAGAGTTGCTCAGGTTATACCAACCCGGAACATTCATATAATCAGTAGTGGCAAAACTGCTCCTGAAATTGTTGGTACGAATGTTTCCTCCCAAAGAAGCGTGTAAACTCAGTTTCGGAATCACATAGCGATCATACGATAAAAGAACATCAGTATTGTTATCGAACAAATTGCGTTTGTCTTCGCGGTAATCGCCTTCACCAGCTTCGCGGCCATATGGATGGGCTGAGAATGGCATCTTTTCTGAACGGAATAAATCGTATGAAGTAACTGCCGTACGCGCTTGCAAATTCAGGTAATTATTGAATTTGTAGTTTAATGAAGTGTAGCCGGTAAGGTCGTTTTTATAATGCCCTCTCAACCATTCGTACGACATGAAATAAGGATTATGGTAACGTTGATATTCTGCATAAATTGACTGAACACCTTCTTTCCCAGGTTGCCAGTAATTGCGCATATCGTCGATATCCCAGTCGGCGCCTCCCCAGGCAATAATGTTATAAATAATGCTGTTTGGACCGTAATTTACGTCAGGTACATTCGGAGTAAATTGCTTGCTGTATGCCATGTTTGCGTCAATACGCAATTTCTTGGAGATGTTGTATCCACCCGACAGATTAAAATTGGTAATATTCAGTTTGGTATTTGGAGTAATCCCTTTTTGGTAGCTGTGCGAAGCCGATATTCGGAGGTCGAATTTTTCGTTGCTTGCTGCCACTGAAATGCTGTTATTTGAGAGCAGTCCTGGTTCAAGGAATCTTTTCAGGTTGTCTTTTCCACGTGCCACCCAAGGTGTTCCGATACGTTTCCCGGTTTTCAGATCAATAGGACTGTCGTATTGAGGAAGAAGCTGTCCTTCGAAACGTGGTCCCCAGATATCGTAGTCACCATCATTCAACCCGTTTCCTTTGCCATCCACAAATTCGTATTTTCCATGGTCGCCGGGGCCATACTCATCCTGTACTTCAGGAATAGCAATAAACCCGTTTTCAACCATTGTACTTGAATTGAAATCAACAGAGAATCCACGTTTATCTTTTGTACCACGTTTGGTTGTAACCTGTATTGCACCGTTTTGACCGCGTGATCCATATAATGCCGCTGCGGTAGGGCCTTTTAATATGGTATAACTTTCAATATCGTCCGGATTAATGTTCCAGGTGTCGGTCTGAACCGGTACACCGTCAACAACATACAAAGGAGTTACCCCACGAAGCAGCACCGTTGGTCCGCCAAGTAATTCGGATGATGCTCCAACTGTTAATCCCGAAACTTTACCAGTTAGTGCATTGATTGCATTAGGCTCTCTGGCTTTAACCAGTTCACTGCCTTTTACATCCTGAACTGCAAAACCGATCGTACTTTTTTCCTTTTCGATTCCAAGTGCAGTAACAATGACTTCCCTGATTTCCTGTTTGGTATCATCTAAAGTAATCTGGATTACTTTTTGGTTGCCAACGGCAACTTCTACTGTTTCGAATCCAACGTATGACACTACCAGAATGTCTTTGGGTTCGGCCTGAATAACATAGTGACCGTTTGCATCAGTCACAACACCAGTGGTGGTTCCTTTTACCAGAATGGTTGCACTTGGAAGGCTTTCACCGGAATTGGCTCTTACCGTGCCTTCAATATTTGCCTTTTGGGCAAACACTGTTACTCCTATCAGGAGAAACGTAATCATTAAAAAGATAAATTTTTGCATTTTAAAATGGTTAGAATGAATACTGTACTTTTTAGTCATAGAAATGGCTGATCAAAGCTTTTTGAGCTTTAATTACCAGTAAAATCAAGAATTAAAATATTGTGGAACAGGGATGATTAAAACACCAGAATCACCCTTTTTGTGAAGAGGTTGGTCAGCGAATGAATGTCGTTTGTTTTTGTTATGGCTTTTTCAAAACTTTCGGTATCCACCGTCAAAACATTAAATGCAACATCCAGAACTTTATTAAAATCAGTTTCAGCTGCTTCTAAAGAAACGTCTCCTTTCTTAAGCGATTTTTTCAGGTGGCGTTCAATTTTTAGCACTGCATCATAAATAACCGGTTTCCGGATTACCATTTTTGTTTGCGGATTTCCGGGAATAATCGGTACCTGGTAGGTGTATTTTGCTTCAAGCAAATAGATTTTCTTCGCCACCAGTTCGCCAAGTGGGTTCTCTCCTGCCATTTCTTTCGTAACCGAATTTAGTGCAAGTTCGTTATCCGAAGCCCTGAACTCAAAAGCCGGGCTGCTGGTGACATTTGGCGATGGTTTCCTTGAATCCTCAGGGAATGCTAAAACCAGAGCATCCTGGGCAACTAATTTTCCTATTCCCAGCAGAAAAATGAACGCTATGAATTGTAAATTTTTTTTCATGTGTATATTCTATTAAAAGTGTGTCAAATTACCGATTTCAATATTAAAGTATGATTTAACTACAATTACATTTTAAATAAAAAATGTTTTTCTGGTCTCCTAATGTTAAAATCTTGTTTCTTGCCTGTTTTCGGGTTTTTTATATATCAGTCATACCTCTTTAGTGCTGAGTACAATATGGATATTGCACGCTCTAAATCGTTACGGTCAATAGTTAATGCTGGCGAAAGTTGGATCACATTTCCCTGAGAAACCTTAAAACTCAAACCACGCTTCATACACGCATACATGATTTGCTCGGCTTCAGCACTTGCTTTTTCTTTTGTTTCCAGATTTTTAACCAACTCAAGTCCCCACAAAAGTCCTATACCACGAACATCTCCGATAACAGGGAATTGCTCTTTAAGCTTATTTAATTCAGTTTTCATCCAAACTCCATCTTCAACAACCTTTTGTAAAAGGTTTTCATTTTGGATGTAGTTAATTGTTGCCAAAGCAGCCACACTTCCCAACGGACTTTTTTCGTGGGTGTAATGCCCAAGCGAAACATCTCCGGCCACATTAAAACTATCGCGCGCAATCATTGCTGCGAAAGGAATAATTCCGCCGCCCAAGCCTTTTCCCAGACAAAGTATATCAGGTTCTATACCGAAATTTTCGAATGCAAATATTTTTCCGGTGCGGCCCAAAGCAATTGGTATTTCATCGAGTATGAGTAAAACTTTGTGCTTTGTGCAAATTTCGCGTACCCGTTTCCAGTAAGCCTGAGTTGGAATCTGAACATCGGTATTGCGCACGGTTTCTGCCAGGAATGCACCCACATCTCCTTCTTTTTCAATTACATATTCCAGATAATTGGCATAATTCAACTGATCGGCCTCAGTGTCCCCAAAAACACCACAATACGTCGTAGGTGGCGGAATACAGATCGTTCCGGGCATCATCGGTCCTAAATGTCTTTTAAATATCTCTTCTCCTCCGGCTGAAATTGCATCGAGCGAAGCACCGTGAAACGAATCCCAAAGGGAAACGATTTTGTGTTTCCCGGTAACCACGCGAGCCAGCTTAATTGCCATGCCGATTGCAGATGTTCCTCCCGGTGCAAAAAGGCTTCGGTTAAGGTCGCCCGGCAAAAGACTGGCCAATTTCTTCGCCAGCTCAACTGCAGGCTGATTGGTATATCTGCGGGGCGAAAACGATAACCGGTTCATTTGTTCTGTAACCCGGTTGATCACATATTCGTTTCCGTAGCCAAGCTGGTGAACATTGTTTCCGTGGAAATCGAGCAAATGTCTTCCTGAAAGTGTGGTCATTCCACTGCCATTGCATCGATCAAGAACATCGAGGCAAGGGCTCGACATAGCCTGATGCAGAAAATAGCGCGAATCATCATCCAGAATCTGCAGGGTTTGAGGATCAGTAATTTCCTGATTCCATTTCAAGCGTTCTTCTGATCCATTCACATCACCTTCAGTAACTAAATTGCTGCTGTCCATACTTTTATTATTAGAATAAATCGATTTCGGGAAAATCGATTTAAGCGATTTTAAGTATTATTTCTGTATTTCCGCATTAGAAAGCTTAAAATAATGAGCTTGTATGCTTCAAAACTTCTCCGTTATCAACAACCGGACTGGGACTGGGATTGGTATTTCTTTGTTTCCAGTTGTAATGAACAAGCTGTGAATTGTAAGTGCCATCATCAAAAAGATCGATTATGGCATACATGGGTGGAAATTCCTGATATTTTCCAAGCCACCATGCGCCACAGGCCGCACCATTGCACAGGTAATCGATGCCAAGGTAACTGGTTTTGTCGGCCAGATGAACATGTCCGCTGATAGCCAGTTTGATGTTCGGATAATCTGAAAATAGGTTTTTTATTTTTCGCGCATCCACATGCATCCAGGCTCCAGGTATGTTCCAGCTATCATTTTTATCGTTGTTTCCATCAAAGAATACCGCAGTTGAAATTATTGGTATATGCGAAACGACACAAACAGGTGTTCCTGTTCCGGTCTGTTTCAAATCATCTTCAAGCCATTCAAATTGTTCTTTGTCGAGTTTTGCTATATACGATTGGTGGTCTTCACTGCGATGAGAACTGTCGAGAAAAATGAAATGCCAGCCATTTTTGTCCATACTGTAATAACGGTTTGGCATTCCCAGTTCTTTAACGGCCCAGTTTTTCCCGAAAAGCGGATCATTTTCGAGTTGCTTATCATTCATGCCCCAGCCCCAAACATCATGGTTACCGATACAACTGAAAAGTTCATAATTTAACTTCGAACGGTAATATTCCTGCCATGCATCCCACTGCGCGGCCGTATCTTCCTTGCTTCTTTTCAACGATTCCATGATGTTGTCGCCGGAATTAATCACAAAGTCAGGTTTTTCATCCAAATCATGAATCTCTTCAAGCAGATTCCGGAGGCCTCTTTCAGGAACCGGACCAGAATGAATGTGCATGTCGGTCAGGTGGACAAAACGAAGCGAGCGGCTGCTTGTTTTTTTTTCATTGGCCTGAAGGTTCAATGTGCTGGCACCCATAATTCCAACGAATGATGTGGTTAGAAAATTTCGTCGTTTCATTGCTGAGATGATTAATTTATTGAATTTTCTCTTGTGTAACCAGGAATGGTAGCTATTTCTTAATGATGTTGCTGCTTGAATTTTTGCGATTTAAAGATCACATCAAACTTATATCAACAGGTTAAAAGGTACGTTAGGAGAGTATTACCAATAACCGGAATTTAGGTTATTAAATGACTAAACAATGATTACAGTAGATTGCAGTTTGGTTAATGCATGAAATCAAACTGCAATGTATAAAACTGACTTATCATTAATTGGAATTTAATTCAGACGTAATAAGTTGATTTTGAATTTTTTAAACTCTATCTTTAGCTCAAATTTTAATACCTGAAAAAATGGAAGATTTAAACAAGAATGCAGAACCAGAAAAGGCGATTGTGAAACAAAATGATTTGAAAAAAGAGACTGCTGAAAGCATTGTGATAAATGCACCAAAAGTGGCAGCGAAAAGAGTCCGGGTTAGGACAAAACCAAAGCCAGCAGCCGCTATTGTAACTGAAAGTATTCCGGTTGCAGCAGTTAAAATTAGTACACCTGTAGTTGAACCTCCTAAAGCTGCAAAACAAACCAGCAAAAAAGTAAAAAAATCGGAGGAAAAAGTTGTTGTCAAGAAATCACCCAAAAAGGAAAAAGCTGAAACAAAACCGATGGTTAAAAAAGAACCAGCGGTTGCTTTGAAAAAAGAAAAGGAAAATCCGGATCCGGATGATAAAGTCATTAAAAAATTGGCAAAGAAAGCTGAAGAAAAAGTGGCTAAGCTAAAGAAGAAAGTAAAAAAAGCGAAGAAGAAAGACGTTAAGAAAAGTAAACTAAAAGACCTGAAGGAAAAATTAGAAAAAGCAATTGAAAAGGTGAAGGACAAAGTTGAAAAAATCAAAGAAGTGAAAAAAGCAGATTAAATCTGACTCATTTAATATAAACAAGAAAGAGGGTGGGACATAAGCCTCACCCTCTTTCTTGTTTAAACCCTGTGTATTGCAGGATCACTTCATATTCTTGAGGGGGTTATTATTAAGCATAAATTTTAGATAGTCTGAACAGGAAAAAAGGTATGTCTGTTACTCCTCTTTGAGTAGCTCTGAATGCTTTAATTTTTGCATTGAAAGATTCAGCAGAAGCAT
>CAIPKZ010000427.1 GCA_903865775.1 uncultured Prolixibacteraceae bacterium
GATAGTCGTTTTTTTGGATATTCACACGAAGGTTTAATTTATGGTTACGATCCTTTTTTCACCATTTCTTTCAACCTCTCAAACCTCAAACTGTCCATTTTAGCTGCTTTGAGAAAGCTTTTGCCTTTGATTCGTTCAATAATCTTTTCTGCCCGTTCTTTCGATTCAGGATGACTGCTGATCCAGTAAATTTGGCTCGGCAGATTCATAGATTCATCGGCCAGCCGGTATAGGAAGTTGGCGAAAGGTTCCGGATCAATTCCTGCCTTTTCAAGATAATCTACGGCAGTGAAGTCGGCTTCGGTTTCCAGTTTTCGGTCGTAAGCGCTGGATGAGATTTGTTGAATGGCAGATTTTATCGCTTCAGAATTACCGTTTCCGGTCGACATGGAAATCAGCACAGACAAACCGATTTCTTTGACCAGTTTATTCATTACATGGTTCTTTTCCATATGCGCCAGTTCGTGGCCAATTACACCGTATAATTCTGCTTCGTTCCCGCAGGTGGTAATCAGGCCTGAATAAATCACCAGATGATTGCCTGGCAGTGCAAACGCATTGATATCGTCTTTCCGGAGCAGGTGGAGTTTAATTTTCTGCCGGTCAATCGAATTGGCCTTGCAAATCCGGGTCAGGATTGAATCAACGGGAGTCACAATGGAATCCGAAGTCATTTCGGTTTCCGAATTCTGCATCATCTTCCAGAACAAATCACCGATTTTCTCTTCGGTATTTTGAGTTGTCTGTTTAATCTTGAAAAGCTTCATCCAATCTACCTGCGACAATCCAAACCACACGGCAACAATTAGGACTACAGTCAGAACAAGTTCTGTAAGTATTTTCTTCATCAGGCTTTGCAGATTATATTGGTTAGCCCACCAATTACCCACCATTCTACGTGCCGGCCTTTACGGGTAATAATTGCGGTATAGATAGTTCCAATAAACTCAATCAGGTTGAAAATAAGGAGTGTAATGATGTAGGCGATGTATTGTGAACTAATCGTTTCAGAAGTGAAAATGATAGAAATAGTCCACCAGAAACCCACGCTGTTGAAAGGGATGAGAAAAAGCTGTGACAGCAAGGCCTGTGTACAATGCCATCGCACGAAGAAAGTACCTTTTCGGTTCCCGAGATAGAAAAAGAAAGTTGCGATCAGATTGATAATTGGCATTGGCAATCCTCCCATAATGGCAATCATCGACATGACATAACTGTTCGAAGCTTTTTCTGCCTCGTGATCGGTGGGCTGATAATGAAAAGTTGAAGTAGCAATCATAGTCCTTTGTACATATTCCAAATCCAATTCAGGATGACAAGCAAAATCAGTGGTAATGCAATCCATTTTCGTCTTAGGAAAATTTCGGTACGGTTATAAACCTGCAACAAGCTATCCTTTTGAAGAACAATATCATATAGAATCCAAAGCGGAGCAAGAATCAGGATCGATAGGATAATCAATCCAAAAGGATTACTGATCAATGCACCAATAAAATCTCCTTTCAGAAGGGAAAGAACAGAACGTGTTGATCCACAGGAAGGGCAGGGAATGCCCGTTAATCGCTTAAACAGGCAAACTCCTGGCTCAATGGAGTCGGATACGCTTCGTTGATAATTGAGGAAAAGCCAGATGTACCCTGCAGCACAAGCCGTTGACACAAGGACATACAACTTGTTTCGGACCATCTGTATTAATAAAGAAGTTGCTGAATGGCCTGCATGTTTTTTTCGCGGGTAACACCCATGATCAGGAACCAATCAATGATCGTCCAGATTCCGAGGCCACCGCATGTCAAAAGTTTAGCTATTCCTAAACCGGTGTCTCCGATAATAAAGCGGTCGATTCCAAAATGGCCGGCCAATACGGAAACGATTAAACTGGTGGTCGGGTCTTTTAGTTGAATGGTTGAAATCATAGCCCATCGTGAATCATCAATGGCAATTAGCCTTTCGCGGATGGCATTTATCTGATAGCTTTCAAAATACTTTGCATTGGTCATGATGAACATGTCGACTTTTTGAGATTCCATAAGGTTGTTTGTCTTTATTAATCCTACTCATAAGGCTTTTCGGTTACGCCCCGTTTACTGTGGTTTCCGGACTCCAAAATAGATAATCAGTCATGTTTGGTTGAACATAGCCACAAGTTAAAGGAATTTATTCAAAGCAAGGCTGTGACTTCAGTAAATTTGCGTATTTAAGTATAAATATGAATAATATCCATCGGCAAATCACGTGAACCATTCGGTGAACTCTGGTATCATGCCGACAAGCCCAAAAGATATCTCTTGTCAACCAAATTGTTCGTTTTACTTTGAATTACTAAAGTTATGGTCTGTTTAATTTATAATTTGATACGAAAATTAGGTAAATCATTTTAGATCGTTATTTTTGCGACAAAAAATTAATAATGAAAGCAGCTGAAGATTGCGGGAGCATCCATGAGATAAGAGATTGTATTGATGAGGTTGATTACCATATCATTGAAGCATTTGGAAAGCGGATGGAATATGTGCGGGAAATTGTGAAATTCAAGAATGATGCTGAAGGAATTGTAGCACGTGATCGCCAGTTGAAGGTTTTTCAGAAAAGAAGGGAATGGGCACAGGAATTCGGACTAAATCCGGACCTGTTCGAAGAAATGTATAAATTACTTGTAAACTGGAATGTCCAAAAGGAGTTGGAAATATTCAGGAACAATGAGGAGGAAAATAGTACACAAATCTAAATAGGAAAAAATGTATAAGGAAAATATTAAAGTGGTTGATTGTACTGTCCGCGATGGTGGGCTGATGAATAAATGGCAGTTTAGTGACGAATTCGTAAAAGGCGTTTACGATGCCTGTGTTGAAGCCGGAGTTGACTACATGGAAATTGGTTATATCAGTAGCGAAAAAGCATTCAGCCGTGATGAAGTTGGTCCCTGGAAATTTTGTTCCGAAAAAGATTTGCGAAGAATTGTTGGTGATAACAATACCAAGCTCAAATTATCTGCCTTGGTTGATATTGGCCGTATCGACATGGAAGATATTTTACCTGCTTCCGAAAGTGTAATTGATATGATGCGTGTGGCCTGTTATGTGCATCAAATGGACAAAGCCGTTGAACTGGCTCATCATTGCATGGATAAAGGATACGAGGTGACTGTTAACCTGATGGCTGTTTCGAAAGTAAACGAGCACGATTTGGATGAAGCCCTTTCCGATTTAGCTAAATCGCGTGTCCCCATTGTATATGTGGTCGACAGTTTTGGCAGCATGTACAGTGAAACTACTGATTACCTGCTGAAGAAATATCAGGCTGCGTTGCCGGGTAAGGAAATTGGAATACATGCCCACAACAATATGCAGTTGGCTATGTCGAATACAATTACTGCTCTGATTGGTGGTGCTACCTATCTTGATGCCACATTGCTTGGAATGGGTCGTGGAGCAGGTAATTGCCCGATCGAAATATTGATTGCTTTCCTGAAAAATCCAAAATACCGTTTGCTGCCTTTGCTGAAAGCCATTCAGGAACATGTACTTCCATGGAATAAGAAAATTGACTGGGGCTATCATGTTCCATACCTGATTACCGGGGCATTAAACGAACATCCGCGAAGTGCCATGGCCTGGATGGATTCGGAACGGAAGGATGATTTTGTTTCGTTTATGAAAGAAATGCACGATTACGAATTGTTGGAGTAATTGTTGGAGATTCGAAAATACTTTGAAAAACAGAAGAGGGCGGAAGTCCTCTTTTTATTTTAGAATACAAGCTTCAGGAATATTATTGGAGTGAATGCCACGGCATTTGAATATACCTGGATGTTGCCCAATTCAGGCGATAACTGGATTGTTTTCATGTTGGTTCGGGATGAAACCCTTTGGAAGTAAGTTTTTGACCTGAAAAGGCTGTCGGTTTGATATCTCGCTCATCCAGAAAAACAGCAACTGATCTGTCTTCAACAACCAAATTGGTTATCTCAAAATAATCGAATAACTCGGAAGGTAA
>CAIPKZ010000428.1 GCA_903865775.1 uncultured Prolixibacteraceae bacterium
CCTTATTGAAGGCAGTAATGCCAAGGAAAGCCAGGATTGGCAACATGAATTGTTTCATGAGGTTTAAGTTTAAGAGTTGATTAAAAGGGATTTAATTTGGTTGGAAGCCGCCATTTGAGAGGCTGTTTCGATTGCTTTTTCTAGGGTTGAAAATCCGGATGCCAGTCCCAGGGAGATGGCTTTTTCGGCATAGAACACATCGCCGGAAAACACTTCGGAATCCGCAGCAATGCCCAGATTAGCGATAATGGTGTTATGGAAAATTGCGTTGGCAAAATCCATGTTATCGATAATCGGCTGGGCGTTTCCCAGAAGGAGCTGACGTACCTGGTTGTTTTTCAGGGTTGACTTGGTGGCATAGAGGTCTGTGACTGAGATGCCCAGCTTTTCTTTCATCAGGCCCGACATGTCGGTAAATGAACTCATCACCCCGATAGAGCCAAGCATGTCAAGGGGTGAGCTTGCCAGGATAATATCCGAGGCAGAGATCAGCCACATTGCTGCCGAGGCGGCCATGTTCATCACCAGGGTAACTTTTGGTAAGGGGCAGGTTTTGATAATTGAGGCAGTGATGTCGGTATAGAATACTTGTCCACCGGGAGAGTTCACCAGGAAAACAATTGCGCTGATGCTCGGATTGGATTGTGCCTTTAGTACATTGTTTGCCAGCTCCTGAGTTTTGGAGGCAATCATCACACCATATATAGGTATAACCGCAACAGAATTTTCCGGCAGATTGATATCTGTCAGAAGAGATGTGTCGGCAACATTGGCAAAGGCGTTGACTACGAAAGGAGTGTTTTTGAGCTTATCGTCCTGGAAGTCGACCAGCGATATTTTGTTTCCATTGAGGAAGGAAAGCAAAATAGGGAAGTAAGCCATAACTTCCTGCTGGTTGATGAGCCAGCGGGCCGAAAGGAGGGATTGGAGTTTGCTGTACATTGTACTGTGTTGATGAACAGTACAATGTTATTCAGGTGCAGCCCTTCAGGAAAGGACTTGTTTTACGGCTCGTCTACACTAAAAGCCGGCTCTGAGCTGGTCCAAGCAGCCAAAAAATCACGACCACCTTTTACGGTATCCAACGATGAGGAAAGTGAAATTGGAACATCGAGATTTCCGATAAGCAGACTTACCCCGGTCATGAGTGTAATTTTTGCCAGGTAACGATTATTGTGAAGGTTTGTCAGCTCAGCCTGCGTTGAAATGCTGGTGCCCGGGCAAAAGCATTTTACCTGGTGTTCAAAGTAAGCCCCGGCATCGGATGGTTTTTGTTCATGCGAGTAGGAGCCGGTACCACTTATAAATGGTAACGGTGACCAGGATTTCCCTGACTTTAAAATCACACCCTTTGAAAGGTTAGGAAAATCTCTGATTCTTTCGACATTAGAAATAAGCGCAAACTCAATGCTGCAAAGCAGCGCAGAGAGATTTGTATTTTTTTCGAAGCTCATTTTTTGTTGGTATTTAGAATGGGTAAAAGAATAGGACCGAATCCCTGAAAAAAAGGACCGATTCCCGGCTATAACTGCACTATTTTTTAATACTCTGAAATTGAGTGGATTGCGCGACGTTTTTCAATGATTCTGCTAAAATCCCGGTAAAAAGCTGAAAAACTTAAGTCATCATCGGTAATATTGTAGAGATCCATGAACATTTTGGTGGCTAAATTCCGGTTCCAACCCTCGTATAATTTCAGCTCGATGAAGGCATGATAATCGGAGATAAAATGCCTGTCAAAATTCCTTCTGAGGATCTCCTGGTTATCCCTGGCGAGGTAATTGTTGAAATAGAGGTTCTTTATACCAGTTTCAGGGGCTTGAATGTGAATCTGGGTGAGTTTGACGAAGGAAGGCCTATAATCTATTGGTGGCCGTCCAAGCTTTTTAATGAGAAAAGTATTGTAGTCATGGCGTTTTGGGAATGAGATTGGTTCCTCAGGTCCAAAAAGTGCCTTTAGGTAGCATTTAATGTGATTTTTGACCGGAATCTGGATTATGGGGCTGCGCTGCACGGTTAAGATATTACGTGAATAATCGCTAAGTAACAGAGTTCCCGAGGTATAGGCAATGTGAATTTCAAATACTTAGTAAAGACCGATATGAAGAAGAAAAATGGAGTTTGTGATGGTGATTTTTTTGGTGTTGCGGTTCGCGGTTCGCCAGAAAATAGGGAATCCATTTTTAGTAATCAATCAATCAGTGCGTTACGGCGGTATTTCAATATTATTTTTGAATTTCCCGTTCGCCAGAAAGCGAACGAAGGCCGTTTGCGGTTCGCCAGGGAGAGGAAACCACCAGCGAACCTGTACGAACCCCGTTCGTATCGGTTCGAATTTCAAAGGGAAAAACAAAACCCGTTCGCCAGACAATTAACACTCCTAATACACTGATAATAATGATAATAACACTAAAATACATCTAATAAGCACTACTATAGCGAACGGGGGAACAGCGAACCGGAAATTGTGGGTCTAAAAATTCGGTATTTGCGTCTCTTCGGTCAGCGCAAAAAAAAAGCCTCCGAAGAAGCTTTCTTTTCACTTTTAACTTGATTTGCCTGGTAATGCGTTTTTGCTGAATGATCCTTTATTCAGGGTCAGCAAGAAATGGGATAAACGGAGTATTGGGGTTTTCCTGTGATTTATGTTTTTGAAGGTCAATGCCAAGGAGTTCATAATCCATGGCCAGTGCACTTGTTGTTTGAAATGGGTAGGTAATTCGTTTTTCGAGATGTCCGGTGCCATTCTCAATTTCTTCGGTTTCTGTCCAGGTGAACCGGGTTTTATTCACGTTTCCGATGTAGGCCGGGTGATCCTTGAGATACACAAGTAAAGCGTTCATTTTTAAGGCTTCATTCTTGTGAATCTCTCTGTAGAGTGGATGGAGAATATTCATGCGCAGGAACAGAATTCTTTTGATGGGCTTATACTTTTTTTCCTCAAAAGAGTTTCTGGAACTCTGGACAATCAGCGATTTAACATCTTCAATCTTAAACTCCCGGCCTTCAAGGATTGGCCTGTCCCTGGTCAACAGTGAGGCGATGGCATCAAAAAACACTGAAACCCGGTTGGACTGGCTGATTGTTTCACTTTGAGAGATGATTTTCAGTTTTGCGATTTCGTAGAACTGCTCATAAGTAAATGTCAGTGGAGATTCTTTGGCATATTCCTCCCAGAACTTAATCATCGAAACAAAAAGCGAGATGGTGTTCAGGATACGGGTCTGGTAGAATGATCCTGAAGCAGTGAGGTCGTCTTTTAACTGTTTATGCACCAGGCGCTGGATGAGCCCGAAATGCTTTTGGATCAGTGGACGTTTTTTAAGGATATCGGTTAAGATATTGGAAAGGCCTTTTCGTTCCCGGTCCTTAAGATCGTTATACTGAATAATTTCTGATTCCAGCCAATCATCCTTTTTGGGAACATGCAGAATCACACAGCGGTTTGCCAGGGATCCATCATCCCGGTCGGGGGATTCCTGACCCAAAAGGATAGGAGCACAGTTAACTTCCGACTGGTCGAGTTCCTTACTGGATGCGTCTTTTCGTTTGGTTTTGCCTTCTGAATCGTAAACGGCAGCCTTGAGTCCCTGAAATTTCACATCACTGATCTGGGTGTCGTTGTATTCCTCGAACGGAACCGGGCAGTCGCGGTAACGCTCGAGAACGGTAAAGAAGGCAGCATCGGTTCCGCTGTTCAGGTTGAAAAGGGGCGCTCCATACATAAAAGGAGCGCGGATGCTCTCGGCAATACGTGACTTCCCACTCTCAGTGGGGCCAATAAAAAACGGTGCTGTGAAAAAGCGTTCCATTGGAAAAATGATGGACCGGTTTGCTGCCAGGAGCATAAAAAGAACTGACCACATTCCATTATCATTGTTCTTGTAAACATCCTGCATCAAGCCACACCACTGGTTGAATGTCGTTTCTTGCTTTTCCTTGTAGACAAGGAAGCGGTCGTTTTTATACTTATCGGCATCTTCTCGCTGGTCCTTAAAGATCACCGAGAATGCCGGTGAATAAAATGTTCCGGCTTTGTAGTTGACCAGTCCCATATCATCGACCGGTGAGAATTGTCCATCAGCATAAATCCCGTTGGCGAAAGCAAAAAAGCCTTCTGGCTGCCAACCGAAGTTATCGAATTCTAAAGCCTTTGGAAACTGGAGCGCTATGCTTTCCAGAATGATTTCATGATGATAATTTTTACCCTTGCTAAACACGTATCCTCCTTGGTTCCATAAAAATTTTTTAAAGGTTGCAAAATCCATCATTCCGGCTGATGGCATTTCTACGAATTCACTATTCCCTAACTCGGCGTGGTTAAGTCGCACAACTCGTTTGTTGCGGCTCATGTCGAGCGTCCATACCTGGAACAAAGGTTCCATGTAGAAGTTGGCCACTTTTATTAGGGTATTTTCCGATGTCCGGAATACATAGAAAATCTTTTTCTGTGATTTGTTTTCGGCTGCAAAGAAGCCATACTTATAGAAGAACTTTTTGTCGACATATGGTGGAAGGTTCTCAATATCAAAAACATACTTTGCTTCATCGATTACAATGTCCTGACTGCGGAGTTGTTTACGGTTTTTCTTTTTGTCCAGGTATGGCTTAAGAATCTTGTTGAAATTCGCCTGGGATAAGTTGAACTTGCCGGCAATAGAGGATGTCTTCAGGGTTATCGTAGTTGTGTCGTATTTTGACAACAGCTCAGCGGTACGCTCGAGGCCCAGGCGGTTCAGGTTATTATCACCGATGAAGTTTTCTGAAAACAAGTAATAGTGATAGGCATCAGCGAAATAGTCCAGGTAAGTGCACCATCCAGCATCGAATGGAGTCCCGTCAACAGCAACGTTAACATTAAAACCGTAGTCAATGAACAAGTTGGCAAGTATAATAAGAGGGTGGTCATCAGCAGCCACAAAGTTGCATTTGAAAGGGATTTCGATATTGACATTTTTTGTCAGTTGTACCAGTTCATCCAACTGAACCATGGTGATGGGGATAGCTCCCAGGCCAATGGTGTTGGCCTTGCCCAAAACATGGGCCTTGACAACATCGCAATTTTCCTGAATAATTTGAACGCAATCCAGGTTCAGGATTTCTGGTTTAGCTTCTTCCAGTGCAAAAAATGCTTTATCATTTTCAGGATCAAGTTTAGGAGGCTTCGATTTTATCGATGCCTTCAGTAAGTCTTCGTCGACTTCGAATTTTACTGAAATATCCTTGAGGTAAGTCGACCTGAGGATTTTATCACTTACCAGGGCACAGGTCTCTAACAGTGAATTGACCAGGTCCGACTTTTTCTGAGAGTCGGCCAGGTCTATAGGATCGGTTACCAGTAATCGATACGCAATAAAATCAACCCTGTTTGCCTCGATAAAGGCCTTCAAATTTTCGTCCAATAGGAGTTTTGCAAAGGAATCAGGGTCTTCATTATCAGGCAGTTTAACCAGCCATACCTGCATCCCTTCTTTAACGGCAATATCAATGCCTTTAAGGGCAGCTTTCATCCCGGGGGCATCAGCATCGTAGATGAAAGTGAGGTTATTTGTGAAGCGGCGGATCAGGCGGATCTGCTCGCTGGTTAAGGCTGTTCCGGAGGAGCAGACTGTATTGTGAATGTTCCGGTTCCGGAACGTACTCACGTCAATGTTTCCCTCAACCAAAATGCATTCGTCTTCTTTAACGATTGCCATTTTAGCCTGGAAGAGGCCAAAGAGTGTACTCCCTTTTTTGAAAAGTGCAGTTTCCGGAGAGTTAATATACTTAGGAACCCGTTTGTCATTTCTTAAAGCCCTGGCAGTAAAGCCGATTATTCGTCCGCTCAGGTCCTGAAAGGGTAGCACAAGCCTGTTGCGGAAATAATCATAATACTGGCCACTGTCGTTTTGAGCAATCAAGCCAGCTTTTAAAAGCAAATCTGTGGGGTATCCGGATGCAGCTGCAGCTTTGATGAACGTTGTACCACCTTCAGCGGCAGAACCCGGCTGGAAAACTTCGTTAATTGCCCTTTGTTCAGCATAAGCAGCAGCTGAATCCTTAGGATTTTGCATGGCATTTCTAAAATACTCCTGGGCAAATTTCAATACGGCATACAAGCGATCTTTTTCGCTCTTAACTGCCGGTTTCTCACTGCCTTCCAGGATGATTTTATACATTGCTGCCAGGTATTGAATTGCCTCTATGAAAGTAAAATGTTCATGGTCCATGATAAAGGCAACAGAATCACCGGATTTACCACATCCGAAGCATTTGAACGTGTTCTTGGAGGTTGAAACTGTGAAGGATGGGGTTTTCTCGTCATGGAATGGACAAATCCCTAAAAAATTGGCTCCATGACGTTTTAGTGAGATGAAATCACCAATTACTTCTACTACGCTGGCGGCAGATTTTACTGATTCAACAGTGTTTGTTGCGATCATGACTCTTCAGAATGAAAAGTCAGTACTAAAGCTTGATTACTAATACCATATAAGGGAGTCATTAGCGGGATCTCCTTTCCCGGCGATTCATGCATTTGTATTGCGGTGGGAGCGTAGTTTCATCCCAAATCACG
>CAIPKZ010000429.1 GCA_903865775.1 uncultured Prolixibacteraceae bacterium
AGTACTCATAAATATACCTGAAAACAGGCAGAATGTCAATACGATTTTAATCATCGGGTTGGTTGATTTCTGGTTTAGAAGTTTCAAATGTAATGAAAATCAGGAAAAAATGGCGAACAAGCCGTCCTCATCGAAAAAACCGGGACTTTCATCGAAAAAATTTTTCATCCGGTATTATTCACTCTATCTTCGGTTCAGATTATAATACCAAAGATTATGAAACTGAGAAAATTACTGATCGTTTCCGGAATCCTCCTTTTTATTTCCGGATGTTCTGATTTCATGATGATTTGTTCGCTGAACCCTTTTTATCTGGAAAAGAACGTCACGCTTGCTCCTGAAATCGAAGGGAACTGGTCGGTTCACCCGATTCAGTCTAAAAAAGATTCGACCGAAAAAAACAGTAGCCTCTGGGAAAAAGCCGATACTGCTTCGGTTTGGCGAATCAACCAATTTATTTCCGAAGAAAAAATAAAGACCAAAAAGGGCCTTGATTCTACGGTTTTTAAGCCACAAAACTTTTATGTGATAAAACTGACAGAAAGCAGTCCTGATTCGGCGCGATACCAGTTTCATCTGACAATTTTCAGGATTAACGGAGTTTTGTATGGCGATTTCTGTCCGCGTGAACTCACTGCTATCAAAGACAGCCGAATGGCTAAGGAAAACTACTTAACGGTACACACCTTGGCACGAATTCAGATTCAGAACAATCAACTCTTTGTATCGTGGCTCGGTGCCGATTATATGAAAAGCATGATTGAGAATAAGCGGGTCAGAATCAAATACCGATATATACCTGATGCCGGACGATTGCTGCTTACTGCCTCGTCACAAGATTTGACTGAAATGATTGAACGCTATGCCGACCAAAAGCGATTTATCGACTGGGAAGACCAGCCTGCTATGTTACAATTAAACCGAATTAACTAAATCGCCAGCCATGAAAATCCTAAAGTATAAAAAACAGCTTTTATTAATTCCTCACATTATCTTTTGGTTTGTTTCTTTCAATTTGTGGTACGTGATCTTAAATCCAGGAGTAGAATCAACAGGGGTAATTCAGGATCTTGGAGTGGATTGGGATTTAATTTTGCTGATCAATTCGATATTTCTTGTTTATTGCTCGCTGCCTTTTATCTGGTTCGCAAAGAAGGCCCGGCCTTGGTTAAAAATTATCCCATCGGTCTTGTTCCTGATTCCCATTGGCTATGTTCTGTTTCAGGCCATACAACCAAACGGGAACAAGGATGATGTGAAGGTATTTATAGAATATTTTGTAAAAAACTTTATGTATGTAGTCGTTTTCCATCTAAGCATTATGGGAGCAGTATATTTTAATCTGAAGTTTTTGTTGGTCCGTTACCTCAACAAAAGCAAGTTTATGAAATACCTGCTCGGCATCCTGATTTTACTTCCGGGTGCCGCTGTAGCAAACTATTGCATCTTCAACTACTTTATCGACAAGCTTTTCCCGAACCTTTACTACATCTCCTGTTTTAAGATTTGGGAACTGGTACTGATCTTCAAGGTTTACCTGGTAATTTCCATCCTGGTTTTTTTGGTCATTCAGTACATTGAAATGCTGATTGCCCGCCGGGATGCCGCACACAACGAACTTTCGGCGCTGAAAGCACAAATCAACCCGCATTTTCTGTTCAACAACCTGAATACCATTTATTCGATGGCTTCAAAAAAGGACGAACGAACGGCTGATGTGGTGCTTAAACTTTCCGATTTTCTTCGGTATGTTCTTTACGATACTTCCAGTGATACGATTCCGCTCGAAAAAGAAGTAGAGATCATTCGAACGTATGTTGGTCTGCAGAAAGAACGGGTAAATCCTGAGATTACACAGATAATTTTGACAACCGAAGGACATTTTGAAGGAGTTGAAATTTCTCCTCTGCTTTTACTTCCCTTGGCCGAAAACTGTTTCAAACACGGACGTAGGAAAGATCGTGGAAGCATTCAATTATTCATTGGATTTGACGGGAAACATCTGATTTTTAAAACAGAGAATAACATCGCTCTACACGAAAAAAACAAAGATGATGAGAATGGAGGAATAGGAATAAATAATGTTGAAAAACGCCTACATTTGATCTATCCAGAACGCCATACCTTGAAATATTCTGAAGAAAATGAAATTTTTAAGCTTGAAATGAGGATTGTTCTGAAAGATTGAACAGAGCTGAAAAAGAAAAATCAAATATTGAATCCTCAATAACGAATATCCAAAATGGTATTTGAAAACTGCGACTGAACACTGAAAACTTTATGAATTGCATCATCATCGAAGACGAACCTGCTGCACAGTCAGTACTGGAAAGCAATCTGTCGCTTTGCCCCGATTTGAATTGGTGCGGCACATTTGCTGATGCCTTTTCAGCTCAGGCATATTTGGCAAATCATGTGGCTGACCTGATTTTCCTGGACATCAACCTTCCGGAAATGTCGGGAGTGAGTTTTCTGCGTTCGCTGGTTCATCCTCCAATGGTTATTTTCACCACAGCCTATCCGCAGTATGCCATTGACGGGTTCGACCTCGAGGCTGTTGATTTTCTGCTGAAACCCTTTTCATTTGAGCGGTTTTCCAAAGCCGTAAACAAAGCACGTGAGCGATTCAATGAACGGAATATTCCTGTTTCTCCGCAAAAGCTCAGTGTCAAATCAGGCCGACGAATTTATCAGATTTCTGTTTCTGGAATTCTGTTTCTGGAAGCCTGTGGCGATTATGTGACTCTTTTCTGCACAGACAAAAAACTCCTGGTTCACGGAACCCTGAAAAGCTGGGAGGAAAAGCTGAAGGGACAGTCATTTCTGAAGATACATCGGACCACTATTGCCAACCTTTCTAAAATCGATCATCTCGAAGGGAATATGGTGCAGATTGGCGAACATAAGCTGCCGGTTTCAGAGCAGTTCAGAGAACAACTTCTGGAACGGATGATTGGGGAAAATCAAGATTGAATCCGCTTATTCAAAAAAAATACCCTGCCGGAATCGCTTCCAACAGAGTATTTCCCTTTTCGCAAATACCTTTTTTCCTGAATTTTATTTTATCAGTTTGGCATCTTCCATGATGACTTCATAGAAATAACCGTGGGTGAAATCTTTCTTCAGGCTGATGGTTCCTTCGCAAGTTACTACCTCATCCATTTTACAGCCGTCGAGCGTGGTGATAGTCAGGTCAAAATCATCGGTTGATCCGCTTCCATCCTGAATGTGAATCCAGTTTTTACCCATCACCTGTTCGTTAATTTTAACGACCTGACCTTTGACTTTAATCACTTTCCCGGCATAATTCGATCTGTTTTTAAATAGATCAGCAATTGACACACTTCCCTGAGCTGGTGTAACCGAAATTCCTTCTTTCTTACCGTCAGGAATCTTTCCGGTGTGAGTAGCTGCTCCCGGCATTTCAGAAGGCTGCATTGCAGCAGTTGACGCTACTGGCTGTTTGCTGATTTCCTGTACAAAAAGGATGGATTCAAAAGTCCGGTTTAATTCCTTACTTTTAAAATTGGTCATCTCCATGGCTGTGTCGTAATAGTAGGTTTCTCCGGCAGCAGCCTCCATACGGGTAACTGCAATCCATGTTTCGACACCATTTTCACTAACCTTCAGATAGGTGTATTGCGAAGTCTGAATAACCTCTGCTACCTTCACTTCATGCATGGAAGGATTGGCAATAGCATTTTGAGCGGTCGGAACTTTGTTTTTCTTTACGCAACCTGAGAAAACTACCAGGACTGCAAGAATGATAAATAATGATCTCATTTTAAATGTATTAAATTTTTATAACTCATAATTGTGGATAAATCCAGAACTGGCAAGGTTTTCAGCTTGCTGAATTTTGGCCGTAAAAATAGTAATAGTAACGAAATAACTTTCGGCTTTATTTTATTTGCATCAAAAAAAGAACTCAAACTAATTTAACTGCCAAATCTTTAGCTTTTCTAAACAATTATTTCCACAAGAAGTTTTAATTATTTATCAAATTTGTTGACTTGAAAATTGCCGGAAGCGTTCTACACGTTTGATCATTTAAAAAAGTCTTTTCGCAGATTCGCAAGCTCCTATCAACTTGACCAGTCGTTGTATTCTTGTCGCTTTCTGTTTGGCACTCATCACCCAATAAATTCCGGTTTTTTGATACGAAGGTGCCTGCGAATTGAAAAATGTCCAGGCTTTGTTATGTTCCTGAAATTGAGCTTCCATTTCAGTATCCAGCTTTTCCGGACGGTTCTCATAGCTGTATATGACCGATCGCGAATCCGAACGCCTTTCAAAAGCAGCCAAACCTACGGAAGTCATTTTCCCCAGGCGAATCATTTCTTCCACTTTTTTAATGTTTACTGCACTCCAGTTGCTTTTGGGATTTCGGGGTGTAAAACGAATGCAGTAACTTTCATCGTTAACCGATCTTCGAATGCCATCGATCCAGCCAAAACAAATTGCTTCGTCAACCGACTGCGACCAGGTCATGCTGGGTTTTTTGGTGCTCACCTTATAATAGCCAACCAGCAATTCTGTTTCGGTTTGATGATTGGCTTCGAGCCAGCGTCTGAAACTGGCAGGGCTTTCAAAAAACACGGGAGCCATGCTCAAATTGGAGCTCATTATTTTTCAGATCGAGTAAAATTCAAATCCTGAAAATCGTAACTGAAATCGGTTAGAGGAGAGATTGCTTTCATCTGAAATCCAATGGCTTTTCCTTCAGTATCAAGATTGAAAACAACAAAGGCATCAGCATTCATGCTCCTGTTAGCCCATTTTACAACAAAAGTGTTGCCCTTATAAAAACTCATTTCGCCTCGCATCTGAGGCGAACGG
>CAIPKZ010000430.1 GCA_903865775.1 uncultured Prolixibacteraceae bacterium
CGGATTCGCGGTGGGCGTAAATATCTCCGGAAACTCAGATTTTCTTAGCCTTTGGCGAATCAGGAAAGGAAAAGCTGACAGCCTGATCATTCAATCTGATCTGGACTGGAACGCTTCAACTCAGGCATCCATTTCGGTGAAACGAACAACGCAAGGCAACTGGACCTTGGCGTATCAGAAATCGACCGATCCGAATCCGAAATCAATTTCAGGAACCGACCCGACCATTTTTGCATTTAAAAACATCGGATTTTATTTCAAATACACCGCAACCCGATCCGGACAATTATGGATCGACGATCTGGCCGTTTACCATTTATCGCCGAAAATATTCATTCAGAGTTTAATTCTGATAAATTCGCATCTGTTACGGATTACGTTTAATGAACCTGTTGATCCGGCTTCCATTCACTCCGGAAATTTCAAACTCACCGATGAAAACGGACTGAATATTCCGGTGAATCAGGTCCTGGCTACCCAAAATGCTGATCGTTCCATTGACATTGATTTTGGAAAAGTCGAAGGCATGGAATTAAATCTAAGTGTTTCCGGGATTTCTTCACGTTCCGACAAAACCATGATCCCCGAAACAAAAACATTTTCATACTCCTTTTCTCCGGAAGTTGCATCAATCCTCCTCAACGAAATTCTATTCAATCCGTTTTCTGGAGGAGTTGATTTTGTGGAATTGGTCAATGTTTCAGAAAATTCAATACCGATTCACCGCCTGATGCTTGCAACCCGGAATGATACAATGGCGCTGAAACAAATCTATCCGGTCAGCAGCGAAAAAAGGTATCTGAAATCTGGAGAAATTCTGGCTTGTACAAAAGATCCGGCAATTGTCCTGTTGCAATATTTATCTTGTAACCCTGAAACTTTTTGCCTGATGAAATCATTTCCCAGCTATCCGGACGATGCCGGAACGGTGATTCTGTTAAACGATTCGCTGGAAATTTTGGATGAGTTCCACTATTCGGCCAAAATGCACTCGCCTTTTGTGGCCGACGAAAACGGCGTTTCATTGGAACGGATTTCGCTCGAAAAACCAACTGCCGACCGATCAAACTGGGCATCAGCAGCAGCTTCTGTTGGTTCTGCAAGTCCCGGATTGCCGAATTCACAAACCGAAAGCAAAACTGAAATTCAGGATGAAATTTTGCCCGAACCGCAAACATTCTCACCCAACGGCGACGGTTACAACGATGAGTTGTCAATCAAATACAGATTTAGCAAACCCGGGTTCATGGCCAATGTCCGGATTTTTGATGCCGCCGGACGACAAGTAAAATATCTGGTGAAAAATCAATCGCTTTCGCAGGAAGGAAGCTGGTTGTGGAATGGCGAAAACGAAAGTGGGCAAAGGCAAAACATCGGAGTTTATATTATTCTGGTAGAAGTATTCGATCGCGATGGAAAGGTCAAAGCGTTTAAGAAGACTTGTACATTGACTGACCGCATGGATTAATTACTTTCGTTTTTCAAGCCGCATCCGGGTCATACGTTCACGCAGACCACCATTCTTCAGAAAATCTTCACTGAGCGATTGCAACTGCTTAAACAGCATATAGTCTGTCTGTTTAATCATACAGATAGCCATATTGGCAATGGTTTCTGGAGGCCGAACTCTTACCAGTGGCATATAGAAAGCTGAGTCATTATGTCTGCGTCCCAGTTCACGCATCTTCAAAAGTTCAATTGAAGTATTCTCCCACTGGCGATGGTTTCGTGTTCGAAGGTAATCTTCATAATCGATCAGCAGCTCCTGCAAACTCGCCTTGGCAACATTCACCAGTTTGATTTCGGTCTCTTTCGAGGTCGCCGAAGCCGCGCTACCTTCAACAATGTTTTGCTTACCCGAACGCGCAGCCTGCACCATCTGGTCGACGGTTCGGTCAAAGCGCTGCAGATAATTCTTGCAGAAATAGTAGGTAATGTCGTAAATTGCCTCAGCCTTCTGGTAAGTTAACAACTTCCTGTAATTGCCGGTCCGCGGCAACAAAGGCTCCTGGTTTTGCTGGTTGGCGTTCATTTTGTTGGTTTTATTTACAATGTTTAAGGTCCTTAAAGTCTTTAAATGAAACTACACTAATTTACAACTTTCCGCTGAGAACACCATTTGATGAACACCAAAACCTGTTCTTCGGCAGATTACCCAAAATTCCAATGCAAAATGCTCTAATGCATAAGCTATTTATGTATGTTTGCTGAAAATTAATTCAGATGGCAACAAATCAATTGTACAAAGGAAGTTTATCGACGATCATTCTGAAGCTTTTGGGCGAAAAAGGGCGCATGTATGGTTACCAGATTACTCAGGAAGTAAAAGCCATTTCTTCAGGAGAATATGTGATCACTGAAGGTGCGCTTTACCCCATGCTGCACAAACTCGAAGCCCAAGGCTTGCTGACCGTTGAGATTGAAATGACCGGTAACCGAATGCGGAAGTATTACTCAATCACCAAAAACGGCAAAAAAGAAGTTGCAAACCTGATGACCGAAATGGAATCGTACATCCGCAACATGCAAAGCTTGCTGAATCCCAAAATTGATCTGGCATGACCGAACGAAAACTCACCCCGGAAGAAATTAAAGACTTGTTCACTTTTGTCGAACAGAGGAATGTGAAATACTATGATGTACAAATGGAGCTGGTTGATCATTTTGCCACAGCTATCGAAAAAAAGCGGGAATCCAACTCTGAACTTTCATTCGAAGAAGAACTGCGCTATGAGGAACAACAGTTCAACCGCTACGATTTTTCTGAAATTATTGAAGAGAAAGAAGAAGCTCTGAGGAAGAAGTACAGAAA
>CAIPKZ010000431.1 GCA_903865775.1 uncultured Prolixibacteraceae bacterium
CGGAATTTGGAGAGAACTGTTTTCTGGCTGAAACAGCCGTCATTATTGGCGATGTGGTAACCGGAAGCGATTGCAGCATCTGGTACGGCGCAGTCCTCCGCGGTGATGTTCATTATATCCGGATTGGGAACAATACCAATATTCAGGATAATGCGGTGATTCATGCAACCTACCAGAAATCGCCGACTACTATTGGCAACAATGTCACCATTGCTCATGGTGCTATCGTTCATGGCTGCACCATTCAGGATAATGTGATGATTGGGATGAATGCAGTTGTGTTGGATGATGCCGTGATTGAAAGCAACAGCATTGTTGCAGCCGGATCGGTTGTCAGTAAGGGAACTGTTGTTGAAAGCGGCACTGTTTACGGAGGAATTCCGGCAAAGAAAATAAAAGATATCAGTCCCGAATTGTTGGAAGGTCAAATCAAACGAATCGCCAAAGCCTATGGAACTTATTCCGGATGGTATAAGGAAGTTTAAAGTGATCATTTAATCCGATAAAAAGAAAGCGGCAAACTCCTCATCAGGATTTGCCGCTTTCTTTTTCAGGTCAGAACGCTACTTTCTTACTGGTAACTCACCTTTGCCTTGTCAACAGCCTTTTCGCCTGGTTTTAACGGGCAAATACGGAATGAATAGTTGTAGGCTTTTTCTTTCAGACGGTATTCGTCATGCGTCCAGGCACCCCAACTATCATCGCCACCAACACCTTGTAGCTTGTAGTCGATATTGACCGAAGTCAGGTCGCGCGGCTGCACATCGCTGATATGACGGCGAATCATTTTTAAACCTGCTTTGCCACGTCCATCGGTACGATCCGGAGATTCAAAATCTTCCATAATCTGGTGGTGGGCGCTTGCAGAAATTAAAGGAGAACCAATAAATTCCAATCCCAAACCGTCTTTGTTGGTAAGGCTCATCCAACGGACATCAATTTTATTTCCGTTTTCCTGAGGGCGAACATAGGCAAAATACTGATCGGCTACAGCTCCGGAATACAATCCAACCAGGGCACTGGTATATCGATCGGCATAGGATTCGTGTGGTCCGCGGCCTAACCAGCTGATCTGATCAAATTCGCGCGGCATCACCAGATTGACTCCAAAACGAACAACTTCGGGCAGCGAATCGCGCATCATTTTAAAGCTATTGTTGACGATTATTTCGCCGTTACCTAAAACGGTGTAAATCGAATTGTAATTGGCAATCACCTGTTTCTTTTCGTTATTCAGGTCGAAATTAAAGTTTACCACAACTTCGTTGCCGACTTGTTTTGCAGCTGCAGAAATTACTTTTGGTATTTTAGCTACATCCGTGAAATCGTATGTTTCCTTGGTGTCAGTCTGCGTGACAGTGGCCGATCTAACGGTTTTCTGTTCACCTGCTTTTCTCCATACACGGCTGCGTTTATCCAATTCGTTTCCAAAATCATTATCAATCGGTGCACGCCAGAAATTAGGCACAGGCCCGGACTGCAGCATTTCTTTTCCATCCAGAAGATAACTTTTCAAAGTAGCTTCATCTTTACTGAAACTGATTTTAAATCCTTTTCCTTCAACAATAAGCAGATTGTTTTCTGTTTTTATGCTAAGAGTTGGTAAGCTATTCAAAGATACCGGAACAGCATTCTTCAGGAATGGCAATTTAAATTGCTCGTAAGCCAGTTTTGTTCCGGCAGGCAAAATGCCTTTCTGATTCTTGAGTTTGGCATTTATATTCAGAAAATATTCAGTTGCAGGTTTTGCATCAACAGCCACATCTAATTTTACTTTTTTGCTTGTCTTTGGGGCTAAATCGAAATCCGAAATTTCTCCTGATTTCAAAACCTGGCCATCAGCAACTACTTCCCAGTTAAAAGTGAATTCAGACAAATTGGTAAACGAATGTTTGTTGATAATTTCAATTTCTCCGGCATTCAGGTTTACCGCTTTGAAGCCGATGTTCTGATATACTTTTCCCACTTCGAAAAGTGCAGGTTTTGGGGTACGGTCGGCCTGAATAATCCCGTTGCAACAAAAATTGCCGTCGGTTGGCAGTGTATCGCCTCCCAAATCGCCGCCATAAGCCCAGAATTTACGTCCTTGCGCATCTTTGGTCAGGATTCCCTGTTCAACCCAGTCCCATATAAAACCACCCTGAAGTACCGGATATTTTTCAATTACATCCCAGTAATCCTGAAGGTTTCCGGTGCTGTTTCCCATCGAGTGGGCATATTCGCACTGAATGTATGGTTTGGTAGGTTTATCTTTGGCATAGTCTTCCATGTTTTTGATGCGGGCATACATCGGGCACATAATATCTGTATTGGCACCGCCATGAGCCTGTTCGAATTGCACCGGACGACTTTGATCAACCGATTTTAGGTAAGCATAAGTTGCATCAAAATTTACACCGTTTCCGGCTTCATTTCCAAGTGACCAGATAATTATCGATGGTTGGTTTTTATCACGTTCGAACATATTCCGGGTACGATACAGGTGAGCATCTTTCCAGGTCGGATCTTTTGCCAGTGATTTTGCTCCATAACCCATCCCATGAGACTCGACATTCGCTTCGTCAACCAGGAAAATGCCATATTGGTTGCAGAGTTCGTACCAACGTTCGGGTTGTGGATAATGCGAGCAGCGAACAGCATTAATGTTGTGCGATTTCATCAGCAAAATGTCTTGCAGCATGGTTGCTTCGTCCTGATAATGGCCGGTGACCTGATTATGCTCATGAATATTTGTACCTTTTACATAGATGGCAACACCATTCACAAGGAGTTGTGCATTCTTGATTTCTACCGTACGGAATCCAACTTCCTGTCGAAGAACTTCAATAATTTTTCCAGAAGCGTCTTTCAGGGTGATCAACAAATGGTATAAATTCGGGGTTTCCGAAGTCCATGGTTTAGCAGCAGGAACCATGATGCTATTTGTTACAGATGCCGGTTGGGCAGCTGTCTGTATCACTTGGTTTATTTCAGCAACTTTGGTTTCACCATCCATTAAAACAGCTTCGAGTGTAACCGAAGGAGTATTGGCGGCTGAATTAACCACTTCGACGGCTAATTTAAATTCACCGTCTTTATAATTGTTTACCAGCGGCGACGAAACCCTGAAGTCGCGAATATGCTGTGGATTTCGGGCCATCAGGAATACATCGCGGGTGATTCCACTCATCCGCCAGAAATCCTGATCTTCCAGATAACTTCCGTCGCACCAGCGATACACTTCAATGGCCAAAGAATTTTCTCCTTTTTTCAGAAATTTGGTAATATTGAATTCAGCCGGTGTTTTGCTGTCTTCGCTGTAACCAACCTTTTGTTCGTTTACCCAAACATACATGGCCGAACTAACAGCACCCAAATGCAGATAGATATCCTGTCCATTCCAGTTTTCAGGAATTGTAAACGAACGTTTATATGATCCAACCGGATTATAGTCTTTAGGTGGCAGGGGAGGTGTTGGTTTATACGGATATTGTACATTGACATAAATCGGTACATCAAAACCTTCCAATTCCCAGTTAGCCGGAACCTTGATGGTTTTCCAGTCCTTGGTGTCATAATCATCTTTGAAAAAGTAGAACGGACGAACATCAGGAGTGTGTGACAGGTTGAATTGCCATGTGCCGTTCAGGGATTGGATAAATGGCGATTTCCATAAATCGTTTTTCTCAGCCTGTTCGACCGAGGCAAACGGAATAAAATAAGCACGTGGCAATTCCCTGTTTATTTCTGAAACTGCAGGGTTTTCCCAATCGCGGGGTGTTTTCTCGTCGAAAGGTTGATTTTTGTACTTGCTCTTGCACGAACTGGTTGCAACAATCGCGACAAAGGCCAATAATAAAAGATACTTCATGACATTGGTTTTTAAGTTAGCAAACTGGCAATAAACTGTGCCAACTGGTATGAACTGGTAGGCATGCAAAATTGGATATTTTTCTTCGGATTGACAAATGTTACCGAATCAAATTTTGCAGAGGGAATGCCTTATTATTTGCTATTTTTGCTGCCTCAAACAGAACTGATGAAACTTGAAATACATCCTAAGGCTCAGGCCTTGATTTTTGATCTGGACGGAACTTTGTCTGATTCGCTGCCAACACATATTGCCAGTTGGCATGCGGTGTGCAAAAAACTGAACTGCATCTTCGACGAACAAATGTTAATCGAAATGACCGGTATGCCAACTATTAATTTTGCTGAACGAATAAAACGGGAACAAAATCTGGAAATTGATGTCGAAGAAATAGTTGTACTTAAACAACAGGAATTCTGGCGAAATATTAATCGGATCAAACCTCACGACGCAGTGATTGATCTGATGAAAGATGCGCACGGTAAAATACCAATGGCTGTTGGTACAGGAGCAAGCAGAATAAGTGCTATGCTTCAGATGAAGGAATTGGGAATTGATGAGCTTTTCGACTTTATTGTTACTGCCGATGATGTCGTCCGTCATAAACCTGAACCCGAAACTTTCCTGAAATGTGCTGAATTGATGAACATTGCTCCGGAGTTTTGCCAGGTTTTCGAAGATGGCGAATTGGGTATGCAGGCAGCACAGACAGCAGGAATGTTACTGACTGATGTCCGTCCGTTTGTAACCGATCCGTTTTCAGCTTGAGGTATTGTTTTCTTGGGATAAGAACTGTTGGATTTCTTTTTCGATTTCGAATTTGCTGATTTCTTTCCCGATAAAAACTAATACGTTTTCGCCCGGTTCATAGGGATTAATTACCGATCCTTCGGTGATGGAAGTTGCGCCTCCAACAGCCTGGACGATGGCGTGCATCGGGTTGCCAGAAAACCGTACGATTCCTTTAATCCGATAAATATCCTTTTTATGAATGGATGAAAAGTACCTGAACCATTCACAAAACGTGGTTTCGTTTAGGGTACCTCCAAACCGAATGGTAAAACTATGGAAACCGGCCGGATCAGATTCGAAATACATTGGTTTACGGATTTTCCGGTGAAATTCATCCTGCAAATTCGGTTGCAAAATATAGAGTTGTGATCCGTCAATCCAGCCAAAATTGGTTTCAACCAACTTCGCAGTAGGATTTAGGGCGAGTATTCTTTTCCGGATGATGGAAAGATCGCTGGAATTGATAGTATTGATTTTGTTTATAATGATCAGATCGCTGAGAATGATTTGTTTCTGCTGTTCGAAACCAGGATTTTGTTCCTGAAAGTTCATCG
Source organism: uncultured Prolixibacteraceae bacterium (assembly GCA_903865775.1). Lineage (GTDB taxonomy): Bacteria > Bacteroidota > Bacteroidia > Bacteroidales > Prolixibacteraceae > Aquipluma. The sequence continues at coordinate 5,197 of CAIPKZ010000431.1, forward strand.
CATCCACGAGGCAAACTATTCCGCTCAGTTCGAAAAGCCTAATTAAATCAGGATCCTCATAAAACGGTTGAATAATCGGGCCCGGATCTGCAACTCCCGTGGTTTCAATGATCAGTTGCTCCAGATGATCATGCTTTTTTACCAATTCCTGAAGCGCCAGAGAAAATTCGTTGAAAATGGAGCAACAAATGCATCCATTATTAAGTTCCACAATACTTTCAGGCC
>CAIPKZ010000432.1 GCA_903865775.1 uncultured Prolixibacteraceae bacterium
CGCACGAAGGTCGTCCATCGCCTGAAGGACTTCTTCTTCAGTTTCTCCCAAACCGACCATGATACCCGATTTGGAAACAATCCCTGCTCCGGAAATGATTGAAATTACCTGCAAGCTCCGGTCGTAACGGGCCGTGCTGCGCACTTTGGGCGTTAAGCGGCGAACCGTTTCCATGTTGTGCGAAATCACGTCAGGTGCGGCATCGATCACCTTTTGGAGGTGTTCCGGATTGGCATGAAAATCAGGAATCAGCGTTTCAATGGTTGTTCCCGGATTGAGTTCCTTAATTTTACGGATGGTTGTTGCCCAGAATTCAGCTCCACCGTCGGCCAAATCGTCGCGAGTTACCGAAGTAATCACGCAATGCTTCAGCTGAAGTGTCTGAATAGTTTTGGCAAGTCGCAAAGGTTCCAGCCAGTCAACCGGATCGGGAACGCTGTTTATGACGTAGCAAAACCTGCAATTTCTGGTGCATTTTTCGCCCAGAATCATAAAACTGGCAGTTCCGGCATTCCAGCATTCGCCTTTATTCGGGCAATTCCCGCTGGTGCATATCGTATTTAAATGGTGGTCGGCAATCAGTCGTTTAACCTTGGAATAATTTTCCCCTTTGGGCAGCTGAGTTTTCATCCATCGCGGCAACCGTTCCCGTTCTATCTTTAATTCGGTCATTGTTTAATGTTGTATTCAGGAATATAAACAGAATTCAGGAGGCGAAGTTCACCATTTTCTGCGTTTAAGCAACAAGTAAGGTTGGATAAATCAAAAAAAAGCCTCACCAGAATCACTCCGGTAAGACTTTTTTTGTATAACCATTGCCGGGGTTTTTAACCTCCGACAGGATTTTCTATTGCCCCGACAGTGGCTACAACCCTGTCTGCGGCTTGATGATTAGTAGTTATTAAAATCCCATTTCCCACGGTATGCACGGCTACGCAATTTGTTGGCATATTCATCATGAATGAATTCTTCCGTATCAGGGTTCCATTGTAACGGACGCTGCAGTTCATAGGCAATATTCACCAGATTGCAAACCGAAGCAGTCCGGTGTCCGGTTTCCACATCCGATACTGGTCGGGTGCGCTTTTTGATGGCATCAATCCAATCCTGGTAATGGTTTTCGCTGTGATAAACCCGCTGGTCTGTCGGTTTTAATTCGGCTTTTGCCAGGTCCTTGTTTGGGAAAGTCCGTAAAAATTCGCGGCTGACTTCGATCTTTCCTTCCGTTCCGATAAACTGAACAGCATTTCCTTCGCCCCAATCTTTGTGGGTAACCACCACACCATTTTCATACCGCATCGACAAGCCTGTTTTTGCAGGTACTGAAGGTGGCAGAAACTGAACCGGTCCTGATTTGTCCATATCCAGTCCCCATTGGGCAATATCGAACATGTGCGCACCCCAGTCGGTAATCAGGCCACCACCGAAATCGCGGTAACCGCGCCACCAGGCCCATTCTTCATCTCCAATTTCAGGAGCCAGTTTAGGATTCCATCCACGGTAAAGCGATGGTCCTACCCATTCGTTCCAGTCGAGTTCTGCCGGTGCTTCCAGCGAAGGTAAATCACACTGCATGACAGGTTCACCCACATTCACATTGAGTGCTGTAATTTGTCCGATGTATCCGTTGCGAACCAATTCAACAGCATGACGGAAATCGCGCCACGAACGCTGCATATTCCCCGTCTGGAATACCCGGTCGTATTTTCGGGTCGCATTCACCATGGCACGACCTTCGGCAATTGTCAGAGCCATTGGTTTTTCACAATAAATATCTTTTCCGGCTTTGGCGGCATCAACAGCAACCTGGGCATGCCAGTGATCGGGAGTTGCAATAACCACTGCATCAATGTCCTTCCGGCTCAATAGTTCGCGGTAATATTTGTAGCTGTCAACTGTTGCAGAGATGCTTTTTGACTTGTTTTTCGAAACAGCTGTATCCCTGAATTTTTCCAGCTTTTTGGAATCGACATCGCAACAGGCTAAAACAACAGTTTCTTTGCAGCTTCCGATGCCATCGAGCAAGGTATATACCTGTTTTCCTGTTCCTATAAATCCAAGGTTTATGCGGTCGTTGGCGGCCACAAACCCTGTTCCACCCAGAACATGGCGGGGAATAATCGTAATCGCTGCAGCAGCGACGGCCGAATTACCGATAAAATTACGCCGGTTGATATTAGTACTCATAAAATCAGATTTAATTGGTTTATAAAAGCGTTTAGATTATGATCTAAATATAAATGAAAAATTACTGAAATGATATCCGTAAAAGATACTTATTTTGTATCAACAACTATTCAAATTAAGAAACATGGGAAAGACCTACCAATGGGCCATTTTAGGCTGTGGCAAAATAGCACGAAAATTCGCCGGGGACCTGAAACTCCTGCCAAACGTCCGGCTTTATGCCGCAGCATCGAGATCACTTGAAAATGCACAGGAATTTGCCAATGAATTTGGCTTCGAAAAAGCTTATGGCAGCTACGAAGAAATGTTACTGGATCCGGCAGTGGATGTGGTTTACATTGCCTCGCCGCATTCGCACCATTGCGAACACACCCTTTTATGCCTGAACCATCAAAAGGCAGTGTTGTGCGAAAAGGCGTTTGCGATGAATTCAAGGGAAGTCACCCTGATGATCGAAGCTTCGCGAAAAAACAAAACTTTCCTGATGGAAGCATTTTGGACCATGTTTCAACCCAGCTTTCAGAAGGCCATGGAAATCATCCGTTCAGGAGCATTGGGCGCTTTGAAAATGATTCATTCCGACTTTGCCTTCAACGCTGACTACAATCCGGAGAAAAGATTGTACAATGTGGCACTTGGCGGCGGATCTTTGCTTGATATTGGAATCTATCCGATTTTCACGTCGCTCATGGCTTTCGGGAAACCTTCCGAAATAAAGACCATGGCATCGATTTGCCCAACCGGAGCGGAAGAATCAATCATGATGTCATTCAAATATCCGGGAGGTGAAATGGCCTCATTGGTATCCAGTTTTGCCTCGCATTCATCCACACAAACTGAGTTTTCATTCGAAAACGGATTTATCCGGCTTAACCGGCGATTCTTTTGTCCAACGACAATCACGTATTGGAAAGCAGGTGAAGAGGAAAAGACAATCACGTTTGAAAAGGGAATCGGTTTCGGCTATGAATTGGAAGCGGCACATGTAATGGAATGTCTGGATGCCGGAAAAACGGAAAGTGAGCTGATGCCGCTGTCATTATCTGCAGATTTGATGGAAACCATGGACCGCGTTCGGAAAGATGCCGGAATTGTATTTCCGGAGCATGATTGAGTTCAAAGAAAGCATTATGATTACGATTATCCAAGGTGTTGCCTAACCAAATAGAATTTGTCATTAAGTGGTCATTTGATTGTCATTAAGTCGTATATAAAACAATGAATGACAATAATTGACAACTTATGACGGAAAAGAATCGCAATTAGGAAAGAAAACGGATATTCAAATTATATTTACCATTATTCTTAATTCCTGAAAAAATGATCCGGCAAAACGACATCACGGTTCAAAGCTGGCAACAGCTCTGCGAGGAAGTTTACCACGATTCGTGGAAACCTGACATGGGACGATACCGTTCTGATTATGCTTTCCGTGGGTTATCGGATATGAATTACGAGCTGAAAAATAGTTTTCTCCGGAACTGCGGCGAACAATCAGAGTTGGAATACCACCTGCTTCGGAATTTCAGGAAATATTCGATCAGTGAAGACCCACAGCTTACCAGCACTTTCTGGCGTTCACTGGTCCTTGCCCAGCATCATGGTTTGCCAACACGATTGATTGACTGGACTTATTCGCCTTTTATTGCCATGCATTTTGCCACGGCAAATACCGAAAAACATGATGTCGATGGTGTGATCTGGAAGATCGATTTTGTGAAAGTAAACCAGTTGGTACCACCGCCATTCAGTAACCATTTATTGGAAGAAAAGTGCAATGCTTTTACCCTCGAAATGCTCGAAAAAATAGTATCCTTATCCGATTTCGACAAGCTTTTTTCTGAAAATCAGGTACTGTTTTTTGAGCCGCCATCGCTCGACGAACGCATTGTGAATCAGTTTGCTTTGTTTTCGGTAACGAACAGCCCCACGGTCATACTTGACAGCTGGCTTATTCAGCATCCGGAACTCTACCGAAGAATTATCATACCCAAAGAATTAAAACTGGAAATCAGAGACAAACTCGATCAGGCAAACATTACCGAACGCGTACTTTTCCCCGGACTGGATGGTCTGGCAAAATGGCTGAAACGGCATTACAAACCAGTCTCCTGACTTAGTAAATACCAATTTATAAACCGGTTAAACCAAAGTTAAAAGGTTACTTGAAAGGTGTTACACGGATAAAACCACCGGAAGGAATAGAAACGTCTATGGAGTTTTTATTCTTGCATTTTAAAATACCTTTTTCCATACTTCCACCCTGACAATTATAAATCTCATAATTATACCCGACCGTTGAGTTACTAAACTGGAAATGTACATTCGGGGTGATTTTTGAATTGATCACATCAATCGTTGAACTAAGATCCAAAGGAAGATTTATTGTGTAATCTTCATAAAGCATATAAATTGTTTTCTGCTCATTCTGAACCTTCACCACCGGATAAAATCTGGAAACCTGCAAGGGTTCGAATTCACCTTCAAAAATAACCTTGTAATTCTTTTTCCAGTAATCAAGCCAAAAGCGGATGGTTTGCTTTTGATCCTGCGGCATCGTTGTTTGATAAAACGAGAGGTAAGGATTTCCAAATAAAACCGATTGAATTTTACGGGCTACATCTTCCGCTTTTTCCTTTGGGTTAAATGCAACAACTTCCATAAACGGAGTGTATTTCCCATAAAGCAGACGGTTATTTACCATTTTTTCGCGCACAACCTGGCAGTTTTCCACACCCACAAAACCAGTCAGAAAATTCTGATAGCTAACCAGGTAGGGACCCACAATAGGAAACTTCTGTCCCATGAAGATATTTGGTTTGATGGTTTTCAAACGGGCCTCCATGTCAGCATACAAAGTATCGACAGCCAAATCGATCGAAACAAAATCGCGCCCCTGATCCTGCTCGATCAAAGCACCTTCCTTGGGATAAAATCCCTTTAAAAAATCAAACCAATAACCATCGAACTGCCACTCTGAAAGAAAATTGGCATAGGTGCTGACCAGATATTTTCTGATTTCGGCATATCTGGGATCGAGAACATACATTTGCCGGGGTGCACGATACCGGATGTATTTTCCTTCAAATTTTTTCAGGACAACCGGATTCCCCCCCATGAAGGGAATAGAATACCACAGATACAAAGGGAGATTCATATCCTGACATTTCTGCCGGAAAAGGCTCATTGTTTTGTAGCTGCTCTCTTCGTAGGTATAAGAAGTATCAACCTTCATATTGACCAGTGCCTGCCAGCCATCGTCAACCAGAATTGATTTAAAATTAAAGGTACGCAGCGAATCCAGCTCCCGGGTAATGTTTTCGAGCGGAATATTGCGATGCATCGGATACCAGGTTGAAAAAACAGGCACATTGGTCGTATCTACACTGGCCACTCCCATTTTAAATTCATCCGCCAAAAACCAGGATGAGGCATCATAAATAGCTTTGGAAAAATGAACATTCCGGAAATCGACTAATACTTCAGCCTGATAATCCTGAAGGTTTGATAAGGGTGGATTATCTTCAAAAAAACCAAGGCTAAAAACGATGGAGTCATTGTCTTCCCTGATATTTGAACTCACAAATTTCGCCTTGTAAGCATCCTTGCATGTAAAAGTAATCTGGTTTTGATCGTTGATGGTAAGGCCCGAAATAATTGAAAAACCAGCCGCAGCGCGGTCATACGAAGGCAATGTAAAAAAAGATTTATTCGACCAGGTTTTAGAATTCCAGATTTGGTTGATCTTGTCTTTCGGAAATTTCACTGATACATTAAACGAAGGAGGCGTGGAAGCAAAAGCAGAATGAAGGTAAATTTTCAATATATATTTTTGAAGTCCTTGTTCCTGAATATCAATGGTCGCTTCAAAAGGAGTCAGAACTCCTTCGATATGGATTTTACTCTTATTGAACACATAAAGATTATCCGATTCTGCGCCTTTCGACTTCAAACTCCCACCCAAATTCAGGATCAACACAATCAATCCGAATAACTTTACACCAAAACCAAAATTGACTTTCATTCGAAAATATTAAAGTAATTGTCGTGTCAAAGATAAAAAAACTCGCTTATCAAATCAGTGCTTGGCTTTTATTTCCTTTAGCGTAAGACCAGCAATTCAGGCTGCCAAAACTATGACCAAATTACTTATCCATATGTACCATTGAAATGGGAAGCTTCAAAACAAAAAACCCCGCTTTGCAGCGAGGTTTCGTATGTTTATGACACCTAATCGGATGATGATTATTTCACCTTATCAACAACTGCCTTAAAAGCTACCGGATGATTCATTGCTAAATCGGCCAAAACTTTACGGTTGATTTCGACACTTGCTTTTTTAAGCAGGCCGATGAACTGTGAATAAGACAAACCCTCCGGACGAACGGCTGCGTTGATACGCTGAATCCATAAAGCGCGGAAATTTCTCTTTTTTGCTTTTCTATCTCTGTAGGCATATTGCAAACCCTTTTCCCAGGTATTTTTTGCAACGGTCCATACATTTTTGCGGGCTCCGAAGTTACCTCTGGTAAGCTTCAGAATTTTTTTCCTGTGAGCCCTTGATGCGACTGCATTTACTGATCTTGGCATAATAACTGATTTTAGAATGGTTAGCGCTCCGAGTACTCGGGGTCTTCAAGCTAATTCATTCGATTGATAACTAAATTTACGAATCTGAAAAAGAGAACACGATCAGATGGTCAACATCGCCTTAACATTAGGCACATCAGCTTTGTGAACGGTTCCCCAATAAGTCAGGTTACGTTTTTGCTTTGTGCTTTTTTTGGTCAGGATGTGACTTTTAAATGCATGTTTTCTTTTAATTTTTCCGGTGCCGGTTAATCTAAACCTTTTTTTTGCTCCGGAGATGGTCTTCATTTTTGGCATCTTCCTATGATTAATGTATGTAAGAAATTTATTTCTTCTTTTTAGGTGAAATAAACATGGTCATTCGTTTTCCTTCCAACTGTGGCAATTGTTCAACTTTTCCAACTTCTTCCAATTCCTGTGCAAATTTCAAAAGTAAAATTTCGCCCTGCTCCTTAAATAAAATTGATCGTCCTTTAAAGAACACATAAGCTTTTACCTTGGCGCCTTCCTGCAGAAACTTCTCTGCGTGACGCATTTTAAATTGAAAATCATGGTCGTCGGTATTGGGTCCGAATCGGATTTCCTTCACCACCACCTGAACAGTCTTTGCCTTTATTTCCTTTTGTTTCTTCTTCTGCTGATACAGGAACTTCTGATAATCAGTAATTTTACAAACCGGTGGATCTGCATTCGGCGAGATTTCTACTAAGTCAAGATTTAGGGCGTCAGCCATTTTCAAGGCATCAAAAAGCGAAAAAACACCCGGATTTTCGATGTTTTCGCCAACAACCCGAACTTGTTGTGCACGAATTTTCTCATTAATTTTATGCTGAGGGGCAACTTCTACCCTTCCACCATTGTATGGTCTTTTTACTGCTATGGCCAGTTCCTCCTATTATTAATTAATATTCTTTAATTGTATAACGATGATAATTGCTCTTTTACTTCAGCTTTGATGAAATCCACGAACTCCTGATTGTTCATCGATCCTTTATCACCATCTCCTTGCTTCCTGACAGAAACAAGTTGATTTTCAGCCTCTTGTTCACCAACTATCAATAAATAAGGGATACGTTTTAATTCGTTATCCCTGATTTTCCGACCAATTTTCTCATTACGGTCGTCAATTATGGTGCGAATATCGGAATTATTTAGAAATTCCGAAACACTTTTCGCATAATCATTGTACTTTTCGCTGATTGGTAACACAACCACTTGTTCAGGAGTTAACCAAAGCGGGAATTTCCCGGCAGTATGTTCAATCAATACAGCCACAAATCGTTCCATTGATCCGAATGGTGCACGGTGAATCATTACCGGGCGATGGCGTTTGTCATCCGCTCCGATATATTCCAGTTCAAACCGCTCCGGAAGATTATAATCGACCTGAATGGTTCCCAACTGCCAGCTTCTTCCAAGGGCATCTTTGATCATAAAATCAAGCTTCGGTCCGTAGAAAGCTGCTTCACCCAAAACCGTTACTGTTTTCAAGCCTTTTTCTGCTGTTGCTTCTATGATTGCCTGTTCTGCTTTATCCCAGTTTTCAGTCGAGCCAATATACTTTTCAGGTTTATTCGGATCGCGAAGTGAAATCTGAGCCGAATAATTATCAAAGTTCAACGCTTTGAAAATGATAAAGATAATATCGATTACTTTCTTGAATTCATCCTTGATCTGATCGGGACGACAGAACAAATGTGCATCATCCTGAGTAAATCCGCGAACGCGGGTCAAACCATGCAGTTCGCCGCTTTGTTCGTACCGGTAAACAGTACCAAACTCGGCAAAACGAACCGGTAAATCTTTGTATGAACGTGGCTTGAATTTATACAATTCGCAGTGGTGAGGGCAGTTCATTGGTTTTAGCATGTATTCTTCACCTTCAGCCGGAGTTTTTATAGTCTGGAACGAATCAGCACCATACTTCTGGAAATGACCTGAAGTTTTATACAGATTGACGTCACCGATATGTGGAGTAATAACCTGCTCGTATCCGTACTTTTTCTGAACTTTTTTCAAAAAATTCTCCAATTGCTCCCGTAACATGGCTCCTTTTGGCAACCACATAGGCAATCCCTGACCAACATTATGAGAAAAGGTAAACAATTCCAGTTCCTTTCCCAACTTGCGGTGATCGCGTTTTTTGGCTTCTTCAACCAGAATAAGGTATTCTTCGAGCAATTTTTGCTTTGGAAATGTTATTCCGTAAACACGCGTCAGCATTTTGTTTTTTTCATTTCCGCGCCAGTAAGCACCGGCAAGAGAAGTCAGTTTTACTGCTTTAATAAAACCTGTATTTGGCAAATGCGGTCCACGGCACAAATCGGTAAATCCACCCTGATTGTAAACCGTAATGGTTCCATCCAGCAATTCACTGATCAGTTCTTCTTTCAGGCTATCGCCCTTTGAAGAAAACATTTTCAGAGCGTCCTCCTTGGTAATATCTTTTCTGACAATATCATGTTTTTCGCGGGCCAGTTCGATGATCTTTTTTTCAAGTTTTTCCAGATCTTTTTCAGCTAACTGTTCACCCTGAGGTAAATCGATATCGTAGTAAAACCCATTGTCAACCGTTGGACCAATCCCGAATTGGGTTCCCGGGTAGAACGATTCAATGGCCTCTGCCATCAGGTGAGCCGATGAATGCCAGAAAGTTTCTTTTCCTTCACGGTCGTCCCATAAAAAGAGTTTAATAGTAGCATCCGAATGAATAGGACGCGTTAAATCCCAGACTTCGCCATTCACTGAAATTGACAAAACGTCTTGCGCCAATCGGGTACTAATCGATTTGGCAATATCTAATCCGGAAATCCCGCTTTCGAATTCCCTCACACTATTATCCGGTAAAGTAATATGAATCATCAGTATTCTTCTTTAAAAAAAACAGGGTGCAAAGATAAATATTAATAGCTGATATGAATGATTTTGCAACTGTTTTTTGCAGCTAAAAAATAAGGATTTTGAATAAAAACGAAGGCACCAACACGAATAATTCATTCATGCTGATGCCTTCAATACACTGTTTCACTGCGGATTATTTGGTTCCAAAGCTGATACCCGCATTATAAGAAGTATATTCAGCCTTATTTACTGATCCAAAAATGCTAAAAAACAGAAGCTTAAGTCTTAAACCAGCATCCATACAAATATTTTTTGAAGTAAACTGAATAGCGATTGGGTCAATCAATGCTGCTTCATCTGTAATTATCTGACCTCCACCCTGAGCTGTAGTAATCACAGGATATTTCCCAACCAGATCAACACCTGATTCGCTTGTACTTTGTCCAATTCCTCCAAAGAATGTTATAACTCCAAGTTTTTTCGAAACAATCAAACCAAATTTGGATGTCTTTGACTTTACCTTCAACAACTGACTGTTGTCGCTCGTAAAAGTCACAGTGACATTTTCCAGGTTATAGTCTTCCGGAGTAAAACTCAATGCATTTTGAGCATTCACTTCCGAATAACTTCCGAAGACAGAGGCATCAAATGGAAGGCTTTTAAGGAAAGGAATCCATTTCATAAAATTATGCTTGACACCAATACCCCAGGAACCAAGTTTCATTTTATTTGCGCCATAATTGTAACTTAAATCCGGAATATACCGGCCAATAATATCGGTATTAGGCAGAATTCCAAATCCAATCTGAGCCATAGGAACAGGTACGATATCCATTCCAAAACCTCTGGGTGAATTGAAGGTACCTATGTTCTTTCCATTTGCATCTTTAACCTGCATCAGTGGACCCGGCGCATCAACACCCGCAATCGTAGGTGCCATATTGCCTCCACTAACGACCGAAATATTGGTTAATCCTATTTTACTGATGTCAAACGTTGTTGCTTCTCCGGGAATCTGGATTGCACTTGCCGTCAGGCTTAAATCAAAACCAAACAAGCGATGTGTTGCAGCTGAATTATACCAACCATTGTTCAAGCCGTCGCCTAACGCCATTGCAAAAGGATTTAAATAAGCTTTTACGAGCGCATTGGCATCGGCCTGACCAGCTTTCAGGAACTCCGCAACATTTGTTTGAGCAAAAGAAAATTGCAAAATGCTTAAAGCACAAACAAGCAAAAATGATTTTTTCATGGTTCTTACTTTTAATATTTTATCACTTCACTGAACAATTATTTTATTGCTCATCTCACACAACAAATGTAATAATATCAAGGCAGTTCATTTAAACTTTTCCAAAAATCTGAATCAGTTACCAAAATAATCCCGACCGTATGTTATACGAGCCATTCGCTTTTTTATATCGAAAAAAAATTGAATTTTTGGCACACTAATAAAACCACAAACTTCAATCCATATGAATTTCAGACAGCTCCTGACAGCACTACTTGTAAGTATCTCATTAATTGGATTCACGCAAAAAAAAATTGAGTTGACCGATGTAGTAGCCAAACGCACTTTTCAGCAAAAAAACAGTTCAGGATTTCGTTCGATGAGTGATGGCTTGAACTATACCAAAAAGGAAGAAGGCAATCAGATTGTTAAATACAGTTATAAAACCGGTGCAAAGCTTGAAGTCGTATTTGATTTGTCAAAAATTGAAAACCCCGGCTTTTCAGAATTCAGTGATTACGATTTCAGTACCTATGAATCAAAAATTCTCTTCACAACAAAAAGCCAGTCGATTTACCGTCATTCCTTTACCGCTGAATATTTCATCTGGAACCAGACTACCAAAGAAATGACTCCTCTTTCTGCAAACGGCTCACAGCAACTTGCAACATTTTCGCCTGATGGAGAGCGAGTCGCATATGTCAGAAACAACAATATTTTTATCAAAAGCCTGAAATTCGGTACTGAAAGTCAGGTTACCCGCGATGGTAAAACCAATGAAATTATCAATGGTGCGCCTGACTGGGTTTATGAAGAAGAATTCGGCTTCAGCAAAGCTTTTGAATGGTCGCCCGACAGCAAGTTTCTGGCCTATGTAAAGTTCAACGAAACAGAAGTTCCAATGTTTAGCATCCCGATGTATCAGGGACAAAAACCCGCTTTGAAAGAATACGAACGGTACCCTGGAAATACAAGCTACAAATATCCAAAAGCCGGAGAAAAAAACTCGGTTGTGAGTGTTCATATTTACGAATTAAAGGCGAAAAGCAGTGTTACCGCTGAAACCGGAGATGATCAGGAACAGTATATCCCACGCATCAGATGGACTGCCGATGCTTCTGACTTAGCCATTATGAAAGTCAACCGCCTACAGAACAAAGTGGATATTGTTCTGGCAAATCCTTTCACCGGTGATACCCGCGCATTCTTTTCAGAAACAAACAAGCGGTACATTGACGAGGCGTTCTACGACAATTTCATTTTTCTGCCTGACAATAAATACATTGTACTGAACAGTGAACGAAACGGCTACTCTCACCTATACCTGTATGACCGACAGGGATTTGAAGTTAAAAAACTGACCGATGGCAAATATGATGTAACCAAATTCTATGGCTTCGATCCGGTTAAAAGGTTGTTCTATTACCAGGCAGCCAAAGAATCTCCTATGCGTCGCGAAGTGTACTTTGTAAGTTTCGATGGAAAAAAGTCTGGAAAATTATCGACACAGCCAGGAACCAATCATGCCGCTTTTAGCAATGGCATGAAATATTACATCAATTATTTCAACAATATTGAAACGCCCAGTCTGGCCACCCTTTGTGATCAAACCGGCAAACTCATCCGTACCTTGGAAGACAATTCAGCTTTGAAGACACTCCTGAAAGATTATCAGATCAGCAAAAAAGAATTTTTCACTTTTAAAACTTCAGAAGGTGTTGAACTGAACGGATGGATGCTAAAACCGGCCAATTTTGATCCTGCGAAAAAATACCCTGTTTTAATGACTCAGTACAGCGGACCAAATTCGCAACAGGTTCTCGATCATTGGAGCATTGGATACGACGATTATATGGCACAGGAAGGTTTTGTTGTTGCCTGTGTTGACCCGCGTGGAACCGGGGCCCGTGGTGAAGAATTTCGAAAAATGACCTATATGCAACTCGGAAAATACGAATCGGATGATCAGGTTGAAGCCGCGAAATATTTGGGGTCGTTGCCATTTGTCGATAAAAACAACATTGCCATCTGGGGATGGAGTTATGGCGGTTTCATGGCGGCTCTTTGTATGGAGAAGGGAGCAGATGTGTTCAAGGCTGGAATATCTGTTGCCCCGGTCACCAACTGGCGTTTCTACGACAGCGTTTACACCGAACGGTTCATGCGGACTCCAAAAGAAAATCCGGATGGTTACGATGACAATTCGCCGCTTTCGCATGCAGAAAAAATAAAAGGAAATTTCCTGATTATTCATGGAGCAGCTGATGACAACGTGCATTTACAGAATACGATGGAATTTACCGAACGCATGGTTCAGGCAGGAGTTCAATTCGATATGGCGATTTACACCAACCGGAATCATGGAATCAGAGGTGGAAATACTTCCCTGCAACTCTATACCAAAATGACTAATTTCCTGAAAGAAAAGCTTCAGTAAATCAATTAATCATGTGTTTCAGCTAAAAACACAGTGGGATTTTAGATTAGTATCTCCAACTTCGGTGGTCAATTATCAGCCATTGATATAAACGGATACTAACCTGAAATCCCTATGAAAAATATCTGCGATTTTTGATTGCATTTTGAGTGACACGCTAATTCTTAGCAAATTCCCAGGCGGTGAAAACATCAGGAGCAACTATGAAAGATGTGACAGGCATTTTTGAGGGCAACGATCACCGCAACAATTACGCCTTTGCCTGAAGTCCAAAGAATAGCCTGAAACTGGTCCAGTTAAAACGATTTGGACAAAATACCGTTGAGCAAAGGTAAAATTGCATTATTGTGGGGTAATATTAAATTAGAACTCTGTTATTTTTTATCTACATTTATTTTGAAATTTCCGCCCTATAAATGTGAACTTATAACAACTTATGACATCAACAAACACGCTGCCAAAACCCAAACTAAGTGTCCGTGAGATTCGTTTTGTTTTGTTTGCTGCTTTGGCTGCTTTTATTACCTATCTCAGCATGTATGCTTTCAGGAAACCCTTCACAGCGGCAACTTTCGACGGACTTTCGCTTTGGGGAATTGACTACAAAATTCTACTGATTATTTCACAGTTAATTGGCTACACCTTATCCAAATTCTTTGGAATAAAAATCATCTCAGAACTTAATCACGAAAAACGGACAAAACTATTGCTGATCCTAATGGGTACAGCCTGGGCATTTCTCCTGATGTTTGCCATCATTCCGTATCCATACAATTTCCCGTTTATGTTTCTGAACGGCTTGCCGCTGGGCATGATCTGGGGCGTGGTCTTCAGTTATGTGGAAGGCCGCAGGTACACCGAACTTCTGGGCTCGGCAATGGCTTCAAGTTTTATTCTTTCGTCGGGACTGGTAAAGGCTTGCGGACGTTTTATGATGGATCACTTTCATGTTCCGGAAATGTGGATGCCGTTTTTAACCGGACTTATCTTTGTTCCGGTGTTGCTGCTCGGAATTTACATGCTGCACAAATTGCCACCTCCCGACGAAATTGACGTGGCTTTGCGAACAGAACGAATACCGATGGACAATAAACAACGCATGAACTTTTTCAGGCAGTTTGCCCCGGGAATTATTTTCGCTGTGGTGATTTATGTCGGACTTACCATCTTCAGGGATCTTCGCGACAACTTTGCCGTTGAATTCTGGACTGGACTGGGATTCAAGAATACGCCTCAAATGTTGATCATGTCTGAAGTTCCGATTGCGGTATGCGTTCTGGCCATTGTTGCACTTATGATTTTGATCCGGAATAACCGTATTGCATTTTTTTCGAATATCGGAATCATTTTTCTGAGCGGAATATTGCTTCTGACAACCACCCTGCTGTTCATATCCGGAAATCTTGATCCGGTGAAATGGATGGTAATTGCAGGTTTCGCCATGTATCTTCCATACATTACTTACCAATCCTTCTTTTTCGAACGGTGGATCGCGCATTTCAAATTCAAAAGCAACATTGGTTTTTTGATGTATGTTTCAGATGCTGCCGGTTATTTCGGAAGTACCTGCGTGCTTCTGTTCAAAAATTTCAGTACCACAAAAATCAGCTGGGTCGAATTTTTCAAAGTAAGCGCCATTGCTACCGGAGTTTTGATGATTGGTGTTTCGGTATTGACATTCATTTATTTCAGAAATCTGGAGAAAAAATAGGAGAAAAATTATCGGAATACTTCACCTCATTGACCATTAACCTGACTAAAAACCTGAACTATGAAAAATCTCATTTCAATTCTTGCCGCTTTTTTCATTCTCACCAACCTTCTGTTTGCTGGTAAAGCAGAAAAAAACGCAGCTGTAAAATTCAGAAATGCCCCGGTTCTATTCCATAAAGAGGGCAAATTGGTTCAGCAAATCCTGGCAGATTTCAAATCAGAAAAGACTTCTGAAATTGAATTTTTTCTCTCCGGAAAGCAAATACAGAAAACTGAGGTTAAAAAAGGAGACAACCTTATTTTACTGACTATTCCAGCAGTTTCGACTTCCAAAAAAATTAACATTTCAATCAAAGGTGATGCTGATTTGGCTGGTAGCTATCCGTTTACAATCACTCCGGTGAAGAAATGGGAAGTTTATCTGGTTCAGCATTCGCATACCGACATTGGATACACGCGCCCGCAATCAGAGATACTTGCCGAACACATGCGTTACATCGACTATGCGCTGGATTACTGCGATCAGACCGATGCGATGCCCGATGAAGCCAAATTCCGTTGGACCTGTGAATCGGCCTGGGTGACCCGTGAATATTTACGTTCACGACCTTCATCTCAAATTGCGCGTTTTAAAAAACGAATTGCTGAAGGCCGTATTGAAGTAACCGGAATGTATTGCAACATGGCCGAAATTTCTGACGAAAACATCATGACCGATTTTCTTCAGCCTTTAAAGGAATTCAGCAAACTTGGAATACCGGTAAAAGCTGCCATGCAGAATGATGTGAACGGGATAGCCTGGTGTATGCCCGATTATTTCAAAAATACCGGAGTCAAATACCTCGACATGGGAATCAACAAAACCCGCTCACTGCTTCCCTTTGAAATTCCAACTTGTTTTTGGTGGGAAGCTCCGTCGGGCGAACGGCTGCTGGCATTTCGTGCCGACCATTACATGACCGGTAATTTCTTCGGATTCGAATCCAATGCAATCATTCCGGAGAAATTACTCGATCACTTGGCCAATCTGGATGAAAAGAAATATCCGTTCGACCGGATTTCCGTTCAGTTTTCAGGTTATTTTACTGACAATGCTCCACCTTCGACGGCAGCCTGTGAACTGATCAGGCAGTGGAATGAAACTTACGAATCGCCAAAGCTTAAACTTTCGGTAGCCAGTGAGTTTTTCGAATATGTGGAGAAAAACTATTCCGCTACCCTACCCGTTTATAGGAATGCCTGGCTCGACTGGTGGACCGATGGTTACGGCTCAACTTCGCGCGAAACGGCTGAAGTACGAAAAACGCAGAACCTGAAACAGGTTGATGAAGGAATGTTCGCCATGGTTTCAATGCTTGGCGGTGAGCAAAATCCGGCATTGGAAGCCAATATGGATCACATCAGCGAAAACGCTATTTTCTTCGACGAGCACACCTGTGGTGCTGACGAAAGTATCGACCGACCCTATTCTGAAAACTCAACCCGGCAATGGCTGCAAAAAGGCGCGTATGCCTGGGAAGCCCTGAAAAAAGTAACCTTACTAAACGAAGAAGCATTGGCCCGTTTGCAGGAATACCTGAAAAAAGCCGATTTCCCGCTGATTTATGTAGTTAACTCGATGGGCTGGGAACGCTCGGGAGCGGTCGAACTCTTCATCGATTACCAGATACTTCCGCTTCACAAACAATTTAAAATCAAAGAC
>CAIPKZ010000433.1 GCA_903865775.1 uncultured Prolixibacteraceae bacterium
AACGGAACTCAGCTTCAGATTTTTATTAATGGTGAATTGAAAGCCCAAACCGCCTGCACGATCACGATCGAAAATAAACCGTTCGCCATAAACCTCGGACGAAATCCGGAAATTGAACAGCAGGAAAATCCGAATCACTACAGCAACGCAACTTTCGATCAGGTTGCTATTTTCGATAAAGTGGTGAACATTCAGGATTTGCTGAATCCGACCGATGCAACCAAAAAATCGGCTGTTTGCTGGCTTGATTTTGACGAACAAAAAACCGGACAGGAATTTTTCAGCATGGGTGTCGGCGGAAGAACCTATGGCACCATCTGGCCCGACCGCACACCTCAGCCTGAAATGTGGCAGATCAAGAAATCAGCCCAACCGGTTTCGGTAAAAATGCTCAACGAATCGAAAGGCGAAGTGGAAATCTGGAACCGGATGCATTTCACCAATACAAGCGAACTGGATGCCATCTGGCAGTTACAGTGCGAGGGAACTGTGGTGAAGGAAGGAACTTTGCAAACTTCGGTTCCGGCGCTTTCGCGGGCGAAATACTCCGTTCCATTCCTGCCTTTCGAACAGGAAGCCGGGAAAGAATATTTTGTTCTGATTAGTTTCCGCCAGAAAACCGACCAGCCCTGGGCGAAAAAGGGTTTTGAAAAAGCCTGGGATCAACTCCCTTTGAAAATTAATCCTGTTCTTTCTGCCGGGACCAAGACAAGCCAAGCTATTCCTGAAGTTGTTGAAAATGCAGAACAAATTCAAGTAAAAGGATCCAATTTCGTTTACAGTTTCAGTAAAAAAACGGGTACCCTCAACTCCATGTTTTTTGATGGCGCGGAATTACTGAAAGAAGGAATGAATCTCAATGTGTGGCGCGCACCGCTGGCCAACGACATTGATCAATGGACAAACTGGCAATCGGGCCTGACCCGAACTCCCGGAATGGGCTCTGGACAAAGTAATTCGTGGTTTGCACACGGACTGGATCAGATGACTACAACTTCCGACCGAATCAACTGGACTAAAAATTCAGGAGAAATCAGATTGGTAATTGAAAGCCACACCTCAAACACTGATCTTTCCACATCATTTGAAAACCGAATGGTTTATTCGATTGATGGTTCGGGCGGAATGACGCTCAATCACACGGTAACTCCTTGCGGGAAAATGCCGGAATGGCTTCCACGCATAGGAATCCAACTGGTCTTGAATCAATCCTTCGATCAGGTGAAATGGTATGGTCGCGGACCGTTCGAAACCTATCCCGATCGCAAAACCGGGGCAAAAGTGGGTGTCTGGTCGGCTTCTGTGGCCGGTCAATATGAACCTTATTTGATTCCGCAGGAAAACAGCAACAAGTCCGACGTTCGCTGGGCTACACTGCAAAATGCAAAAGGTGTTGGAATCAGGATTTCTTCTTCGGAACAGTTTAATTTCAGCGCTTTGAATGTGCAGTCGGACAATCTTTCCCGTGCACTTTACCCGTTTCAGTTAAAACCCTTTGACGGGATCACCCTGAATCTGGATTATGCGCTTAGCGGCGTTGGCTGTACAGCCATTTCGGTACTGAATAAATATCGGGTAATGCCTTCAGAACGGCAGTTTGAAATGGTTTTTGAACCATTTGCAAAATAACAATTTCAGAATTTTCGGAGTAAGCCCTGTTGAATATATTTCAGCAGGGTTTATTTTTTTTTCGCAGACAAATCTGGTTTGGTTAATTCGACCCAGTTTCATAACTTAGTTCGATGTAAATGAACTCCCATGTACAAAAAGCTAAGCATCAAGGAATGGGCTGTCGAAGACCGTCCGCGTGAAAAGATGATGACAAAGGGAATCCGCACCTTGTCGGAAGCCGAGCTACTTGCCATTTTAATCGGTTCAGGCAATCTCGACGAATCGGCGGTAGAAGTTTCACGGCGGATTTTAGCATCGGTAAACAACAACCTCAATGAACTGGGGAAGAAAACGATCAACGATCTGCGGAAATTCAAAGGAATAGGCGAAGTAAAAGCCATTACCATCATGGCGGCTCTCGAATTGGGGCGGCGGCGAAAGGAATCGGAGCCAGACGAAAAGCCCAAATTAGTGACCAGCAGCGATGCTGCCGCAATTATGAAACCTATGTTGAGCGACCTTCCGCATGAAGAATTCTGGGTCTTGCTGCTCAACCGGAACAATTTGCTGCTTGACAAGCTGCAGGTGAGTCAGGGCGGTTTGTCGGGAACCATCATCGATGTCCGGATTATCCTGAAAATAGCACTCGAAAAGCTGGCTTCCTCGATCATTCTTTGCCACAACCATCCTTCCGGAAACCTGATTCCAAGCGAAGCAGACAAGGATATCACAAAAAAAATCAAAGAAGCCGGAAAACACATGGATATTCCGGTACTCGATCACCTGATTATCGGGAATGATGCGTACTTTAGCTTCGCCGATGAAGGCCTGATCTGATTGTCCTATGACGCACCTCAAAAACCTATTGATCTTCGTTCCCGAAATTACTCCGAGGATTAAATACACCTTTGAATTCATTTTTCATACTATTCTTGGCGTTGAAGTTGGATATACCACCAATCAAAATGAGTTCATTGAGTCGCTGCTTCCCAAAATCAATTATTCATCAGCTGATTTTTCTTCAGGATTATTCCTGAAGGCGCATCCGCTTTTATTCGAAAAATCCATTTCAAAACAGGAAATCATCGAAATTGAATCGATGCAACTCCGGATGTTTTTTCCTTCGTCATCAGAATCTTTTTTGCCTTTCGATGCTTTTGCCTGTACCTTTTACCTGCTAACGCGATACGAAGAATACCTTTCGGAAACCTCGGACGATCACGAGCGGTTCTCTGATTCAGAAAACATTCTGGTTAAGCTCGGGTTGCACCAGAAACCGGTTGTGGATGAATTGGCTTATCGGATTGCGAAAAAAATTTCAACTCAATTTCCTGACTTTAAAATTCGTAACCGTACTTTTAAGTTTTTAACAACAATCGACATTGACAATGCCTGGGCCTTCAAAAACAAGAGCCTGGCTGTTTCGTTGGGAGCAGTGTTAAAAGCTGCTATTCACGGGCAATTCGGAGAACTGAAGCAGCGGTTTGCAGTATCACTTGGGCTCCAAAAAGATCCTTACGACACTTATAAATATATTTTTGAAACTTATGATGGACTGGCTGATCATCTTCAGTTTTTTTTCCTGATCGGCAACCGTAGTTCCTACGACAAGAATATTTCGCATAAAAATAAAGCTTTCAGACAATTAATATCTCATATTTCAATCCAGTGCGAAGTGGGAATTCATCCATCGTATGCATCCAATCATAAACCCTGGAAGTTTGAAAAAGAAAAAGAAAGATTGGAAGATATTACTCAGAAAACAGTGACCCAAAGCCGGCAACATTTCCTGAAACTCAGGTTCCCGCATACCTACCAAAACCTTTTAAAATCAGGCATCACAGACGATTATACCATGGGTTTTGCAAGCCTTGCCGGATTTAGGGCCGGAACCTGCACTGCTTTTCCGTTTTTCGATCTGAGCCGCAACCGGAATACTGAATTGATGATTCATCCGTTTCAGTTTATGGATGTAACATTGAAAAACTACCTGCATTTGAATCCGGAAAAAGCATGGCAACTGATTTCAGAAATCATGCAGGAAGTAAAAAAAGTTAATGGCACATTCATCAGCCTGTGGCACAACGAATCGCTTGGTGATTCGGGACAATGGGCCGATTGGCAAAAGGTTTTTAAACAAATGACGGAGACCGCTTTAACCCTGGAGAATGAGCAATCCTGAAATCAGATTCATAAGAAATTCGGAAATTGACCGGTCAAAATGGGATCAATGCATTTCCGGTTCTCCTTTCGGGATTGCATATGCCTGGAGCTGGTATCTCGATCGCATCTGCACGCATTGGGATGCGCTGATCTGGGGCGATTACCTGTACGTTATGCCTTTGGTCAATAACCGCAAATTTGGAATCAGGTATATCTACCAGCCATTTTTCACCCAGCAGCTGGGTGTATTTTCGAAACTCAACATCGAACCTGAAATCACTGACCAGTTTTTAGATGCCATTCCGGATCAATTCAGATTAACCGACATGAACCTGAATCTCGGAAACTCCTTTCAAACTTTTCAATTCAGTTACCATCACAATACAACATATCACCTCAAGCTCCAATCAGATATCACTGAAATACGGACTGCCTACAATTCCAACACACGCCGGAACATTCAAAAAGCCATTCAGCAAAAAATCTGCATCAGCCCTGTGAATGATATCAACCAGTTTATCCGTTTTACCTCAGAAAACCTGAAGTCCAAGTCGCCGGAAATAAAAACCGGACATTATTCTGCTTTGGAAAAGGTCATCAGACATGCATTAGCCAATCATTCCGGCGAACTATTGGGGGCTTGGGATTCCGAAAACAATCTGGTTGCGTCCGTATTTTTTGTAAAGAGCAATCAAACCGTAATTTATCTGGCCGCTTCATCCAGTCAGTCCGGAACAGAAAAAAGCGCTATGTTTCTGCTAATCGATTCGTTCATTAGTCAAAATGCTGGTAAAAGCCTGACACTCGACTTTGAAGGTTCAAACATTCCCGGCATTGCACGCTTTTATAAAGGTTTTGGAGCACTGCCACAAACCTATTATTCCCTTCATCAAAACCGCTTGCCAAAACTTCTGCAGATATTTAAGAAATAGTTTCGGTACAAATCATTTCATGAATATTTTCTGAAAGGAGTATTCAACCTGATCAAAGTCGCAATTTTGAATCTCCTTCATGATTCAGATAATCATGATTAGCAATTTTCGTGAATAAAACCTGAATTTACTAAATTACTCATTGCCTTTCATAGTCTATTCCCTTCCCAATTATTCATCAATACTGAACTTTCCCGCCTCATGTGAAGGGGACCTTATTCCTTTGCGATTAGCAAGAGCCATTAGCTGAAATTATTTTATAGAAATCAGGTAAGACTTTTCTAATTTAACTTTTTAACCACAAAATTCTGAAAATCCATAAATAGGAAAATCGCCATTTTTCATGCGCCACCATAACACTCTCTCTAACTGTATATTACAAAACCTTGTTGTTTTTTCCGTTTTCCAAGTTGAAATATTATTTTTAAATTAATCAAAAATATTAATGCTGAATTAAAGAATCTGTTATATTCGAATACTTGCCAAATTGGAAAAGTTTGCCAAAAAGAAAATATCGGACAGAAAAAACAAGGCGGGGAAATGATCTTTTTAAAAACGAAATGGGCTAACTTATTCTTTTCAGACATTAAATTATTGAGATAATAATTACGATAATAACGCTCTTCGTAAAAACCTTTACGATAGCCTTTAATTAAGTCGGATGGTTAAATTATACTTTTGGTCAATTTTATGTTTGTCTTTTCTGCTTTCCTTTTCCCAATTCTCGTTTTCGCAGGATCTGGAAAATATTAAAAAGCAAAAACCTGTTGATTTATCCGGATCCCTGTCAGTGCGGTTCAATTCCTTCTCGACCACAGCAACTAACTCGTTGCGTGATCCGTTTTTCTGGACCATCAGTGGAAATCCAACATTATCGATTTATGGGATTACTTTACCATTTTCACTGGTAGTTAGTGATAAACAGAAAGATTTCAGGCAACCTTTCAACATGTATGGGGTAAGTCCTTACTACAAAAAAATCAGGCTTCACGCCGGTTACCGGAGTGTCTATTTTTCTGACTACACTTTATCAGACCATGTTTTTCTTGGAGGTGGTTTTGAAGCTGATCCATCTATTTTTCGGATTGGGTTTGTCTATGGACGCTTTATGAAAGCCATTGAACCAACTAAGGATACAATCGCAGGTCAATATTCAACACCATCGTTTGCCCGAAAAGGATTTGCTGCTAAATTCGGGCTTGGTAAATCAAATAACTTTGTCGATTTTATTGTTCTAAAAGTGCAGGACGATGCTACTTCTGTGAAAATTAACCCTCTTGACATAGGCGTTTTGGCTGCAGAAAACTTAGTCATTGGAGTTAAATCCAGACAAGTTATTTCAAAAATATTTGCGTTTGATGTTGATTTTGGATTCAGTGCCTACACCAATGACCTAAGTTCAGGAGAGCTCACCGACGATAAATTCAAGGCATTGAATTTCATGAAAGGATTTTATACTCCCAGGGTATCAACTCAATTTTTAGCTGCCGGAAAAGCAAGTTTCGGGATACGTTTAAAGAAGTTGTCGGTAAAATTAAATTATCGCCGTGTGGAACCCGATTA
>CAIPKZ010000434.1 GCA_903865775.1 uncultured Prolixibacteraceae bacterium
ATATTCGACGTTCAGGGCGCCGGAATTATTGACCATATCTGGATTACCATTGCGCCAAGACCGGAAACACTCAATCGTACGAATGTCATTCTCAAAATGTACTGGGATGGATTGGAAGAACCATCGGTGCTTTCACCAATCGGTCCGTTTTTTGGTCAGGGCTGGGACGAAAGTTATGATTATACTTCCATTCCATTATCGGTTGGTCCAGCAGGTGGAACCGGAATGGTTTCCTATTTTCAGATGCCTTTTGCCAAAGGAGCTAAAATTGTGATTGAAAATCAGGCGGATATCAACATCGATGCTTTTTATTTTTATGTCGATTATATTGAAATGGATAAGCTTCCACCCAATACCGGCCGTTTTCATGCCTGGTTCAACCGTCAGGTAACCAATGCTGCTGAAGATGGTGAAAATGAATGGGAAGCCCTTCATAAATTCGGAAAAAATCCCGATGGTGCCAACAATTATGTATTTGCCAACATCAAAGGGGCCGGGCATTTTGTAGGTGTAAATTACTACGTTCAGAATCCAAGTATCATGTGGTACGGCGAAGGTGATGACATGTTTTTTGTCGATGGCGAGAAACAGGCATCGATCCATGGAACCGGTACCGAAGATTATTTCAATACTTCCTGGTGTCCCAGATCAGTTTATCTGACACCTTTTTACGGTTACCCCAGAGTTTCTTCCTACGAAACAGGATGGCTCTACCGAACACATCTGTACCGGTTCCATATTACCGATCCTATTTATTTCAGTAAATCGTTGAAAGCGACCATCGAACATGGCCATGCCAATACATTAACTCTTGATCTTTCGAGTGTTGCCTATTGGTACACCAAAGAAGCGCATGCCGTTGATCCTATTCCGGATAAAGAACACCGGGTATTTATGCCTGCCATTGGAGCTACAGATATGCTTCGCTGGCGGAATGAATGGAGAAAGTCTCATGGCAATAAACCTACTTTGTGGGGTAATGAGAAATAGTCGGAATATAACAGAATCGGAACATGAAAAAGTTAGTTTGGTGTATCGGAATATTCTTTTTATCAGGCTTTTTCACGAAAAGCTTTTCACAGCCTGAAGTAAAAAAATCGGCCGAGTTGCAGCAAATGTTGGAAAAGTTTCCAACGATCACGGAATTTCTGATCAATGCAACATTCGATGGGAAGGTGAAAACTACTAATCAATTGGCTGTTTATCGTTTCCGAGACACGATGGCGAACGAACCGGTTTATGTTGCCTGGTCAAAAACTAATTCTCAGCAAATACTGAAATTGCCCAAAGGCACCTACTGGGTGATGGATACTGCCCAGGTTGTAGTTAGTACTCCTCTTATTTATAACAATGTCCCCGTTACTTCAACTCCGGTTTTTATTTTGAAAGCTGCGGCTCAAAGTCCGGTGATCAATTCGGTAAAAGTTGAAGGATATCCAATTGAAGCCTTTCCTTCGAATGGTGATTTGTGGTTATCGACCTGGGCCGATGATAATAATTTGTATTCAGGCTGGGGCGATGGACCGGGTCCACTTTATGATGCCGGTCCAAAATCAGGAGTGGACGTTGGAATCGTTAAACTGACAGGAGATTTACCTGATGTAAAACCGCAGACCCGGTACAGGGAAGATTTTAATCCTCCCTTAGCCATCAATGATAAACCTTCCAGTTTGATTTACCTGGATTCGTGCCTGTACGGACAATTCCATTCGCCGCTTGGTGACGCAAGAATCGGCTACCTTTCTACTTCAAAAGATTATGGAATCCATTGGAAACGAATCGGTTATTTTGAAGAGAATGAAAATCAACCCGAAGATGCCTCACCCTGGCTCCGGAAAAACAATTCCCCATTTCGCTGTATGTTTTTCATTAATATGGGTCAAAATTACAACCTGAATACCGATGGTTATGTGTATGCCCTTGGAATTGGCACCGAATGGCACTGGATGGGATTGCGTGTTTTTCTGACCCGGGTGAAAAAAGAGAACTTTGCGGATTATGGGGAATACGAATATTTTGCCGGAAATATGAAACATGATCAACCCAAATGGTCATCGCAGCAATCCATGGCAAAGCCGGTTGATGGACTGATTACGTTTGGCCAGGGATCAGCAATCTATCATCCGGAAATCAAGCGCTATCTTTTTATGACCGACTTCGATGTTTTTGATTCCCCGAATCCCTGGGGACCATGGACTTATGCCGGAACCTGGACCACCTGGATGTACCGTCCGGGGAAAATAGAGTGGCAGGGTGGTTATCAGCCCGGAATTATGAGCAAGGATACAGGTCCCGATTATTTTTGGTTTACGGTAGCGGGTCAAAATAAAAAACCACGCATCACATACAGTTGCAATTTGGGTAAAATGATTTTGAAGCTAAACCGATAATCGGCTTCAATCAGCATAACTTTTGATTTGAGTCCATTATGAAAACCATAAAACAACGAAATGCCACAAAGGCACGAAGACACAAAGATTCACAAAGCCTTGAAATGTAAAATTTTAATCTTAGTGTCTTCGTGCCTTTGTGGCAAAAATGAACTTTTCGGAGTGGACTCAGATTTTAATTTCTAAACATTGATAAAATGAAT
This sequence comes from uncultured Prolixibacteraceae bacterium, assembly GCA_903865775.1. Lineage (GTDB taxonomy): Bacteria > Bacteroidota > Bacteroidia > Bacteroidales > Prolixibacteraceae > Aquipluma. Next base: position 2,594 of record CAIPKZ010000434.1, read on the forward strand.
GAAATAATCAAATTTTACCTGATCAAATCAGCATTGTTGCTTTTTCTTTTCAGCAGCGTAATTCAGGTTTCAGGAAGGGGGTATTACATCAATTCCAAAACTGGACTTGACTCCAACTCCGGAACATCAGCAATTGCTCCATGGAAAACCCTCGAACAGACAAGAACAGTTTCATTTCAGGCAGGCGATTCACTTTTTTTTGCCCGTGGATCTTCGTTTACCGGAGGATTGGAACTGACAAATTCCGGTGCGCTGGGTCGTCCTATCGTATTGACTTCATACGGTTCAGGAGAAGCTCCAAAATTCAGTAATCCTGACCGATCCATACTCAACGGAAATGCCATTCGCTTGTCCGGAAGTTATCTTGTGGTCGACGGTTTGTACTTTTATGATTGTGCTGCCGCCCCCGATAAAGACGCTTCCTACACCGACGTTTGGGATGTTGGAGCCGTGCGCATCATGCTTGAAGCAAACCATTGCACCATCAAAAACTGCGAATTCTCTAATTGTCCAAAGGGAATTCAATCCACCGGAGAATATGCCCTGATCACCAAAAATTATCTTCACAGCGCCAATACACGCCCACTGTCAGCTCCTGGCTGGGGTCCGATTGCCATTCACATGGGAAACAGCCATCAGGAAGTTTCATACAACATCATCAAAGA
>CAIPKZ010000435.1 GCA_903865775.1 uncultured Prolixibacteraceae bacterium
CGCCTCAGGAACTGATTAATGAACTGATTAGTTCAGAGTTGAAGGGCAGAGGTGGTGCCGGATTTCCAACAGGACTGAAATGGAAACTTACCGCCGAAGTTGTTGGCGACACCAAATATGTGATTTGCAATGCCGATGAAGGCGAACCCGGAACTTTTAAGGACAGGGAAATTTTGTCGATGGTGCCTTTTAAAGTGTTGACATCGATGGCCGTATGCGGTTATGTGATTGGGGCAAAGGAAGGATATATTTACCTGCGTGGCGAATACTTTTTTTTGCTTCCGGAGCTGAATAAGGCAATCAGTGAGATTGAATATTATTGCAAAGAGATCAATGTTGATTTTACCATCCGGATTTTTATGGGCAGCGGTGCATACATCTGCGGCGAAGAAACTGCCTTGTTCGAATCGATGGAAGGAAAACGCGGCGAGCCTCGTAACAAACCTCCGTTCCCATCTGATTTTGGATATCTTGGTAAACCAACGGTAATTAATAATGTGGAAACACTGGCGCACACCTATACCATATTTAAATATGGTGCCAAGCGCTTTTATGATTTGGGCGTTCAGTATTCACGCGGATCAAAACTGTTTTCGGTTTCAGGAGATACTCCAAAACCCGGAATTTACGAGCTTGAACTGGGGATGAGTCTGGCTGATTTTGTGGATGAATTTGGCGATGGCGATACCAAAGCAGTGCAAGTTGGCGGGGCTTCCGGATTCCTGGTTCCAAGAAAAAGGTTTCAGGAAACAGCGATTGGCTACCAGGGAAAACTGGTCGGCATTTCATTGCCAACCGGAGGGTCCATGATGCTTTTCAATAGCTCACGATCCATGTACAATGTCCTCGACAATTACCTGGAATTCTTCCGTGAAGAATCATGCGGGCAATGCACTCCTTGCCGTGTCGGTTGTCAGCAATTGCTTAAAGGCATAAAAGCGGTAAAGCGCGGTGAAAAGAAAACACAATACCTCGACAAACTGCTCCGCCTGACCGATACCATGAAATTGACCGCCAAATGCGGTCTTGGGCAGTCGGTGGCCAATTCGTTCTCGTCGATTGTCGAAAATTTCAGGGAAGAAATGATTTATTAATTCTGAAAATCAGTTGCTATGGCAAAAAAAATAAAACTCAGTATCAATGGAATTTTTGTTGAAGTGGAACATGGAACCACCATTCTCGATGCAGCCCGTCAGATAGGAATTATTATTCCAACCCTTTGCTATCACAAAGACCTTTGTATCGCTGGAAATTGCCGGGTTTGCGTGGTTGAAGTTGCTGGTCAAAAACGACTTGCCGCTGCCTGTGCTACTCCGTGCGAAGAAGAAATGGAGATCTATACCAATTCGCTGAACGTACTTCACTCCCGAAAGCAAATCATCGAACTACTTTTGTCGGAACACAATGCCGATTGCACCAGTTGTTTTAAAAACGGAAATTGCGAATTGCAGAAGCTATCATCGGATTATAAAATTCTGAAGCAGGATTTTATCCGGCTCGTTCCTTTACAGAATTACACCATCGATAAGTTATCACCATCGATTATCAAGGACGACAGCAAATGTATCCGGTGTCAGCGTTGTGTAAGAACCTGTGAAGAACTTCAGGGCGTGAATGCTTTGACTGTTGCTTACAAAGGGGATAAGATGAAAATCACAACCTTTTTTGAGAAACCGATTCACAGCGTGGTTTGCTCTACCTGTGGACAGTGTATCAATCACTGTCCGACCGGGGCATTGGTCGAACGGAATTACATTGAAAAGGTGTGGGATGCCATTTCGGATAAAACCAAACATGTGATTGTCCAGACTGCACCCGCAGTGAGGGTTGGCCTTGGAGAGGAGCTTGGACTTAAACCCGGCAGCCGGGTGACCGGGAAAATGGTTGCTGCTTTGAAACGATTGGGTTTCGATGCAGTAATGGACACTGATTTTACTGCCGATCTGACCATCATGGAAGAAGGAACTGAATTGCTGATGCGTCTGAAAGGTGCTTTGGTTGATCATGATCCCGAGGTGAAAATACCCATGGCAACTTCGTGTTCTCCCGGATGGATTAAATACATCGAACACATGTATCCCGAATATCTGGGTCACCTTTCTACCTGTAAATCACCGCAGCAAATGTTTGGTGCACTGGCTAAAACCTATTATGCCAAAGCCCGCAATCTCGATCCTGAAACAATAGTTTCCGTTTCGATTATGCCGTGTACGGCCAAAAAGTTTGAAGCTAACCGACCAGAAATGCACGATAGCGGTTTTCGTGATGTGGATTATGTATTGACAACCAGGGAGTTGGCCATCATGATTAAGCAGGCAGGACTGGATTTTCTGAAAATGGAAGATGCACATTTTGACCGCTTAATGGGCGAATCAACCGGTGCTGCCGTAATTTTCGGCGCTACAGGTGGGGTAATGGAAGCAGCCTTGCGTACAGCTTATGAACTGGTTACAGGGCGCGAAGTTCCTTTCGAAAACCTCAATATTACTCCGGTTCGTGGCATGGAAGGAATAAAGGAGGCCTCTGTAAAAATTGAAAATCCGTTAGAACAATGGGCATTTCTGGATGGGATTGAATTGAAATGTGCCGTGGCACATGGCTTGGTGAATGCAAAAAAAGTGATGGATTCAATCCGGTCGGGTGAGTCAAATTATCATTTTATCGAAATTATGGCGTGTCCGGGAGGTTGTTTGGGTGGCGGAGGCCAGCCAATTCCGACCAGTCCAGAAATTCGGCGCAAACGTGCGGAAGCCATTTATGACGAAGATTCCGGAATGACCTTGCGTAAATCGCATCAAAATCCCGAAGTCATAAAAATTTACAAAGATTTTTTAGAGAGCCCGGGAGGCGAAAAATCGCATCATCTTTTGCATACCCATTATACAGCAAGAGAAAGATTTTGA
>CAIPKZ010000436.1 GCA_903865775.1 uncultured Prolixibacteraceae bacterium
CCGGGACGAAACGTTTTATTTTCGAATTGTCGAAAATGGCACAATGCGATTTGTCGCCCAGTAAATTACCCGTTTCTGAAGGGAAGTTGTGCTTATCTGCATAATTGCAAATCGCTTCCGAAGAAATATGGACGATTTTTGCCTCGCATCCCGCTGCATGGGCAAGTGATTGATAAATCTGGTTCCACGAAAGGACTTCATCGGAAGTAATGTGGAATGCTTCACCGATGGCATGTTGATTACCCATCAGTCCAACAAAACCTTTGGCAAAATCGTCAGCATGCGTTTCTGTCCACAAAGAAGTTCCATCGCCCTGAACCACAATCGGCAAGCCTTTCCGGATGCGGTCGACCACGGTATATTCCTCCCATCCTCCCAAAGTGACTGGTATCACCGTATTGTAGGTATGCGAAGGGCGGACGATGGTCATCGGGAAATCGCGCTCACGGTAAAGATTTGTCAGGAGATCTTCGCAGGCAATTTTATCTCTTGAATATTGCCAATATGGATTTTTCAGCGGAGTGGATTCGGTGATGAATAGATTCAGCGGAGGTTTTTGGTACACCGAAGCCGAACTGATAAAAATGTATTGTCCGACTTTGCCTTCGAAAAGTTCAAGGTCGCGCGAAACATCTTCCGGAGTGAATGCAATCCAGTTTACCACCACATCCCACTCGTGGTTGGCAAGCGCTTTCAGGGTTTGCTCCACATTCCGGATGTCAGAAATGATTTCCTTCACGCCTTCAACCGATGGCCGGTTTCCGCGATTCAGATGGTAAAGATCAATTCCCTTTTCGATTGCCAGTTGGCTCACCGAACTACTGATATTTCCTGTTCCACCTATAAATAATACTTTCATTGAATTTACGGTTATTGAATTAATCTATGATTAATTTAGTTATCTGGTTGTTTGTTTTCAGGATATAAAATCCATTGGTCTGGTTCGAAAAATCGATTGTATTCCCAATCCCACATTTAAGTTTGTAACCTGAAATGTTGTAAACCTCCCAATTCACTTCCTTATTGATTCGGAAAAGTCCGTCATCACTCGGATTGGGAAATACCCAAATTGCCGGAGTTTGAATAGGATTTCCGGCAGACGTCGTTTGATATACAATGTCGGCATGAGTCAGTGTTTCGTAGAAAATATTCAGGTATGACGAAGCTTGAGTTCTGATTTTATCTTTAATTAGCTTCTCTGTATTTGGCATAGCAATTCCTTTTCGGGTGTGGTAATGATTGTATCCGATTTCCCAGGTAGCCAGGTACTCAACACTAGTTTTGTTGTTTGCACAAGTCCCCTGCATCTCACCGGTCAGAATTTGGGTGGCGATCAATTCCATGGTTGACGTGTACCGTTTGGTATTCTCAGTATAAACATCTACACCCTGATTCCAGGCAACTTCAGCCGCATGAATGGCAGATCCCATTCCATACGGAGCATGGTGATTGTTGTCGCGACAGGATTCCTGGGTCAGCCCATCGAGTAATAAGGCAGGACTCGACCAGTTTCCGGGAAAGCTGCTTCCTCCATAGTTTCTGGAACTGGCTAAATCGCTTGCCAGATAAAAATATGCCGGATTTCTCTTTTTTAGTCTCGAAATTCCAAGATTGAAAGCCACCTCATCTTCATTGAAAACAGCAATGTTCATGAGGGCATCAATCTGGGTTAAATCGACATTTCCATTCCATGTGCTTGCCGTTTTCAATTGTGGATAGTATGCTCTTTTGAACATTTCCTGAACCTTGGCTATATCCTCAGGCTTCCATCCCGGATAATCGCGCATGATTTCGGCTGCCGGACCAAAGAGTGCTCCAATCCATCCGGCATGTAGTTTATCCTGATCGGTTCCATTGTTGAATCCTTTTAATATGGTCCATGAATTTAGCAGCGCTATCGCCTGTTCGGCATAGATTTGCTGATCAGTGAAATACCAGGTCAACGCATTGGCATAAGTTTTTAGTGCATCATCTTTTGATAGGGCTGCATCGCCATTGTCGTCGTGCGAATCGATGTATTCCATGGCATTTGTTCCGGGTCTGGCCATGGTTTTTACAGCCAGGAAAGCCTTATACCAGGGCTGTTGTTTCGCCAGAATTTTCGTTTTTACAAAATCGAGTTCGGTCTGGCCAACAACGCCACCCGGATGAATAAATTTCATCGGTGTTTGTGCCTGTCCAAATATGGAAAACAGGAGAACTGCCAGTATGGTAATCGTTTTTAATGTTTTCATTGACAAAATTTTATTTTGTGTTTTCCAGAATATTTGTTGCTATAATGAATGAGCCAAACGCCCCAAAGGGACTCACTTCCTTGGGTGAGTTAAAGTAATCTTCTGTACTGTTCTGAATGCCGATGCTGCTGCAATCGATCAAATCAATAAACCCCTGATCATTCACTTTTGCCTTTTTAACCATGCCTGAGTATGCCTTCTGGATAACAGGATTAAATTCTTCAGAAGGAATTAGGCCTCTCTCAATCGATCTTTTCAGGAGATAAATATACATTCCGGTTCCTGAAGTTTCGTTCCAGTTTCTGGGGTCGTTGGGTTTATCAACCACCTGACACCACATTCCGGTTTTTGTATCCTGATTCTCTTTAATTCCTTTGCAAAGCTTCTTGTGAATGGCAAGAATCTGCTGGTAACCAGGATGGTCTTTGGGCAAATAATCAAAAACATCAGCCAGAAGCACCGCATACCAACCCAAACCTTCGCTCCATACTTCAGGAGCCAAACCTGTTGTTTTATTGGCCCAACCCGCTTTTTTACTTTCGTCCCAGCCATGCCACAACAAGCCATTTGGTTTCTGGCATACACTGGCAACTGTTGTGATTTGTTTCACCACTTCGTTAAAAGCATATTCGCTGTCGCCAATTGTTTTTCCATAACGGGCCAGAAAAATTTGCCCCATAAATAAGCCATCTACCCAGGTTTGGTTGGTTGCCCATACGCCGTGCCAGAATAAACCGTTTGAATTTCTGGGGTAATTGTCGAACCCTTTTCTGATTTTCGTGGCAGCTATCCTGTATTTTTCCTGATGTGTTTGTTCGTACATCAGCAAAATGGCATAGCCCGGAAGAAAATTATCGAGCGCATTATCCTTAAAATCGGGAATATTTCCATGTTCGTCAACCTGCTGATCGACATAGCGTTTGATATAATTGAAGTATGTTGGATCACCGGTTGATTTCCAGATTTTCTCCATCGCAAACATGACATAGCCCGCCTGCCAACTAAAGTGATTGGTATTTCCGCAGCAATACATCGTATCCGGATTTGGAAACCGTTTAATAAAACTCTGTGCCGTTTTAACCGACCATTTGGCCGATTGATCCTGAGAAAATCCTTCCCCGGAAAACAATAACGAGCAGATTAGAAAAGTGATTGCAAATATTTTCATGTAAAAGTCTGGATTTTGTCTGTATTGATTTAGGTCAGTGAAGCACGTTTCCGCTCAATGGATTTCCCTTTGGATCCAAAATCTGGATACTCGACATGGTTTTCAGAATCGCTTGGTCATCGTAAATCCATACCAGTTTTTTGTCGCGGGTAATTTCGAAAGCATGGGTCACTTTTCCTTCTGGATTATGCCCGACCCAGTTTGTGAAAACAAGATTTCCATTCGGAAGGATTTCCATTCCAGTCATGAATTTGAGTTCAATACCGGGGAATTCGTTCTTTTTCAACTGCCAAACGACTTTGTCCGATGGATCAATTTCAACAATTCCAGGATCGCCGTTATGGTCGCTGCAGGCGATCAGCGTGTTGCCGTTCGGAAGCCGGATGACCGAATGTGGTCCACCTTTGACCGGGATTTCGCGAACAACTTTCCCTTCAGAATTGTATTCCGAAACTTTATCCAGCCCATAATGCGCCACCAGATAATTGCTGTTGTCGAGTTCCCGGGCATTGCGCATAAAGGCGTGTCCGCCGTCAGCTCCTTCCGGAAGAAGTTTTAGCTTTTTCACAATTTTACCGTCGGGAGCAATTTCCAGCAGAAATCCTGAATTGCATTCGCCAATAAAAGTATTTCCATTGGCAAGCCGTTGGCAGGCAAAAATCTCGCTTGTTGATTCGTAGCTGAAAACGACCTTTTTATCACGGGTCACCTCCTTCACGCCATGACCTGTATTGAACAACAGATTTCCATTGGGCAAAATCCACAAATCGTTGCATTGATCTGCCGGATATTGCCAGACCGGTTTCCCATCTTCAGAAATGATGAAAACAATCCCTTGCGTATAATCGGTGCAGGCAAAAGAACGTCTGATTACATTCTGAGCACTTAGATTTTGAATGAGAACGGTGAATATTAAAAGCGGAATTGATATTTTCTTCATTTATCTGTTTTTATATCTGAACAAGCTGCCCGCTTTGAGAAAAGTCAGCCGCTTCCGGAAATCAATGATACTTATTTAATCGGTTCAAATCTCACATAGTCCCACCATAATCCGCCATAACTGATATTCCGAAGCGTTATGGTATGTTCTGCAGTTGTTATAAAATGACCTTCAGCAATTTGCTGCAAACCACCGGTACCTCCGCCTCTCGGGCCTGAATAAATAAACCCGGTCCTTACTCCATCAAGGTATGCTTCGCAACTGGTAACATCCTGCCAGTTAGGCTGAAATATTGAAATTTTGTAATTACCCTTCATGACTTTTGGAAAAGTAACAGAAACCGTCCACCAACCAACTATATTCAAAGCGTCATAATGCATGTTTTCTGGTTGGGTCGGTTTAAAATAATACTGCAGGTAATCGCCTTCCCATTTAATTTTGGCAAAAGCATTTTGACCATCAGAAAATTTCTGGTAATACTTGCCAAAACAATCTTTCTGCTTAAGATCGAAAAAGTCAGTCGTTTCAAAAATAACCGTATTGGGATCTGGTTCAATTACAGGCAATAAATCATTAATTACATGAAGTGCTGCGTTTTTTGCCGGAGTATTTGATGCCGGAATGATAAAAGCCGTGTACTTATTGGTTTTGCGATTGAGATTTATTTTATAATCGGTGTCAACGGTAATGGATACGTTATTGTCATGCGATAAAATTGGATACAAATTCACATTTAGGTCCAGATCAGAAAGATAGCGGGTACCAGTTAGGCAATGGTATTCCATGTACCGGTAAAACGCATTTTTAAGGTAGGTAATACTATCCGGATTGGCGCCGGTCCATCTTATTAAATCACTTATATTCCGGATTCCATAACGCTGATAAATCGTATCGGGTACAGCGAATACCGTGAAGCGGGTACGGGCCGTAGTATTTCCATAAGGAAATGAAATGAGTTGCAAGGTGTCCTTTATTCCGGTAAGTTTTAGTCCTTCAGCAAATATTTTAAACGAAGGATCTTCCGCTATTATGGTGTAAATGTCTTTCGTGACAGGTTCAATAACACGATCTAAAACGTGAGCATATCCGTTAGCCAGACGAACATCCCTTTTAATAATTTTTGAATGTTTGTTCAAAATAATATCCGAGCCCTGAAATTCGGTGACCAGAAAATCGCCAATTGCATTGGTGTCACGAAGAGCTCCCAAACCCATATCACCGGTTGCCAGTTGATTTGCAATAAGGTGATTCCGGACCAAACTGACAAGGATTTTTGGATCGAGATCCTGCAGACTGTTCACACCCTTTTCTTTGTAATAGGCAAACATCGCATCGTTGTTCGGAAGCATTACTGTATATGGTCCGCGTATGCTCAGCAAGGGTTCTAATCCGGTAATTTCAACCAGTTTTGCAAACTCAGAATATTCGGGTTTGCTGTTAATATA
>CAIPKZ010000437.1 GCA_903865775.1 uncultured Prolixibacteraceae bacterium
ATGATAAACGATTGAATTGGCTTACTTTTAAATTGAAAATCGACAACTTGAAGTTCGTCATTTGAAAGATATCTTTTGTAATAAATTTTAGCCTTTACCGTGGAATCTTTAATTCCAAGCATGACTTCCGGTTCTTCGTTCAAGGCAAGGCTCCGGACCAGTTTCAGGTGATAATCAACTCCATTGGCTGAAACGACATATCTCTTTGGATAAGTTGGACCTGTTCGCCGTTGATAAATTGCTGCCGAAATCGTGATTACAAAAGCAAGGATAACTAAAATGTATTTATTCATAATCTTTTAATTTGAAGGATATTAATGTTTTTTTTAGGATTAAAGCTGGATTAAAAGCACTTCCTTTTTTGAACCGCGCAAAACTTCCACATTGATGGTTTCACCATGTTTGAGCTGATTCAACCGGAACATGTAGTCCTGAATGTTATTTACAGATTTCCCGTTAATTGAAATGATAATATCGCCCTTTTTCATTCCTCCAATTGCTGCAGGTCGTCCGGGAGTTACCTGATCAGCACGTAAACCATTCTTCGTATTTCCGGCAAAATCCGGCATAATTCCCAGTGATACGCCTTTCCGGCGGCTGATGCCACGCCCCGAAGATAATTTCGGACCAGCTTCCTTAAAGATGAGTTTTGAATCAGAATTGGCCAGATCAGAAATGATCCGATAGGCCACATCCGAGATTTTTACCATCCCGTCATAATTTATTCTATCCCATGTATCGGCCGGAGTGTGATAATCCAAATGTGCCCCTGAAGTCAGAAACAGAACAGGAACGTCTTTCCCGTAAAATGAAGCATGATCGGATGGGCCGTTACCTTCGTTTGAAAGTGCAAGTCTCATTTTGGTGGTATCGCATGATTCATAGATTATTTTTCGGAATGGTTCTGCCGTGCCCACTCCGCTAATTTGCAATTTGGTGCTGTCGGTCAAACGACCAACCATGTCGAGATTCACCATGGCATCGACCTTTTTCAAGTCAAAATTCTGATTTTCCACGAATTTTTTAGAACCGAAGGTGCCCATTTCTTCGCCGGAAAATGCAGCAACGACTATACTTCTCCGGTGACTTTCAGGATGAGCTGCCAACTTTTCGGCTAACTCCAGCATCATTCCAACACCAGAAGCATTATCGTCAGCTCCGTAATGCACGGCCACAGTATCAGGAACCCTGCTTCCGGAACCCACTCCACCCAAACCCAGATGATCGAAATGCGCTCCTATTACAACATATTCGTTTTTAAGAACCGGATCGCTGCCGGGAAGTACCATCACTACATTTCGGGTTGGAATCGTAGTCTGAATCACATCCGAATGGCCTGAAACGCTGAGTCCTGTGGCGAAACTCATTGGTTTGCGCAGATCATTTAATTTTTTCTCGAGCTCTTCAACAGTCACCTTTCCTGATTCCAAAATCATGTTGGCAATTTTTCGTGAAATCCTTAAAGCAGGTATTCCAACCGATTGTTGACCTTTGGCGAGAGGTTCAAATTTATCGTCCGGATCGAAAAGCTGACCCGAAACCAGCAATACGGCGATTGCTCCCATGTCTCTTGCCTGAAGCACTTTATCGCGATCACGACTGTATTTGATGTACGGGCTGGTTGTTTTTTCAATCTCCGGATCGGCACGCAAAATCATCACGATTTTACCTTTCACATCAGTGTCTGAATAGTCGTTCCATTTCAAACTGTCTTCATTAATTGCAAAACCGTAACCGGCAAATACAACTTCAGCGTTAAAGGAATTATTTTCAGAAAAAGCAAAAGGAACAAAATCAACTTCCGGTTTAAAAGCGGCTCCGCCAACGATCAGACTATTTGATGGTCCCAGAATAATTTTGTCGGTAACCCGGTATCTCTGAAATCCCTGGTCAACAAGGGGATTGAAGCCATTTCCCTTTAAATCATTTCGAATGTATTCGGCAGCAAGACTATCACCTTCAGTTCCAGTCCGCCGGCCTTTCAACTCTTCGGACGCTAAGTAACTTACATGCTTTTTCAACTCATCTACAGTTACTTCCGGCGATTTTATTCTACCTTTTGTAAATGAAAATGCTATGAATACCAATAAAATGAATGCAATTTTTTTAGAACTTTTCATATTCTTCAGTTAATTCTAATTCCGGCTTTAATCAAAACAAGCCATTATTTAAGATGATGGCTAAAAATAGTAATCTTTTACTTTTCACAAGTAGAAAAGCCGGAAAATAACGACAATGCTGTATAACTTTGCTAAAATATAGCCGGACAACTCTACGAAACAAAAGAAATACACTATTTTTAAGCACGAAAAAATCTGATCAGAAAATCTAATTGAACTTCCAACATTGAAAAAAAAACTAATTCATACCAACCAATGACTAATAACAAGCTTTGCCTTTTGCTTGCGCTGACAGCTATACTTTTCATAACAGGCTGCCAGAAAAAAACAGAGAATCTCATTCGGTTTGTCGATCCACGAATTGGCACCGGTCCTTCAACCGGAACTGAAAGTATCCGGCAAAATAGAGATTCCAAAATATGGGGTTTGTCAACTCCTGCAGTTTCAGCTCCGTTTGGTATGACACAATGGACTCCGCAAACCCGCGATGCCGAGAAGAAAGGCATTTCACCCTATTATTACGGAGGGTTGCAAATTCAGGGATTCCGGGGTTCACACTGGAATGAAAGCGCACAAACACAGGATTACGGAAGTTTTACAATTATGCCGATGACTGGTTACTTAAAGACTTTCCCCGCAGAAAGAGCCTCAGGATTTACACATGAAAACGAAACATCTTCGCCTGCTTATTATTCGTGTATGCTTTTGAATTACATGACTTTTGTAGAAGTAACAGGAACAACCCGTTCAGGATTTTTTAAATTTTCGTTTGCCGAAGGAAATCAGGCCCATATTCTTATTACCCCAAACAGAGATAATGGTCAGGGGTATATTAA